>CAYRGI010000070.1:0-1652 GCA_964423965.1 uncultured Candidatus Saccharimonadales bacterium | reverse complement strand
CGGCAAAAGATAGAAATTCTGGTTGCAGTAATGTCTGGTATGTTCCTAGCTGCACTGGATCAGACTATTGTTGGTACTGCACTTCCTAAAATTATCAGTGATCTAAATGGCCTGAATGAAATCGGGTGGGTAGTTTCGGCTTATCTCCTAGCAGCTGCTGTTGCGACCCCAATTACCGCAAAACTATCTGACATATATGGCCGCAAGGTAATGTTTTTTGTTAACGTCGTTATCTTTTTGATTGGCTCGCTAGTATGTGGGCTTTCAGATTCAATGACCATGTTGATCGTCGGTCGTGCGATTCAAGGTGTTGGTGGGGGTGGCCTTCTTGCCGGAGCCTTCACAATTATCGGCGATATTTTCCCGCCTCGAGAAAGAGGAAAGTGGATTGGACTTCTTGGCGCTACATTCGGAATAGCATCTGTAATCGGACCAACTCTTGGTGGCTGGCTGACCGACAACCTAAGCTGGCACTGGGTATTCCTGGTAAATCTTCCGGTTGGCTTGGCCGCTATGGCAATCGCTGCTCACGCCCTTCCGAATATTAAGCGTGATTTCGCGGGCAAAATTGACTGGCTTGGTGCAGTCGGAGTCGCAGCAACAGTTATTCCATTCCTACTCGCATTAGTTTGGGGAGGCGTAGATTACGCATGGACAAGTCCACAAATTCTTGGGTTATTCGCAATGTCTTTGATTTGTTTACCAATTTTTGTATGGATTGAGAGTCGCGCCTCAGACCCAATCTTGCCCTTGCGACTTTTTAAAGAGCGAACGTTTTCTCTTGGGAATATGATTGTAATGTTAGCCTTCCTCTCTCTGTTTGGTGCCGTTCTCTATATACCGATTTTCGTCCAAACTGTTCAGGGCTCAACTGCGTCTAACTCGGGCTTAATATTATTACCTTTGTTGGCAGCCAACGTTGTAGCCAACATCAGCGCAGGACAGTTTGTGTCACGAACAGGACGTTATAAAGGATTAGTGATGTTGTCATTGCTTACAACTGCTGCGGGAATGTTCGTTCTCTCTACACTCGAATACAACTCGGCCAACTCAAAAGTTATTCTTGGAATGGTACTGGTTGGCCTCGGTCTCGGACCAAGCTTCTCGGTAATTCCGACAATGATTCAAAATGCGTTCCCAAACCGAGATCTCGGAGTAGTTACTGGTGCTGTTACGTTTTTCCGCACAGTAGGTGGAGCAATTGGAGCAAGTTTACTTGGAGCAGTTTTCAATCGAGTACTGCAAGATAAGTTGGCATCTATCTCTACTCAAAATATTCCTGGGCAGTTTGCAGACAAATTAAAAGACCCCAACTTTATCCAGAACTATCAGGCAGTTGATGGTGCCCGCTCGGCCTTACAATCTTTGCCACTTCCACCAGCTCTAAAGGCGGGGATCATCCAAGGCTTTGAGTCGTTTGTTGCAGCGTCAAAAGTTGCTCTGACTGATGCGATTGTAGCGGTGTTCTTTATAGCCGGAATTCTAATTGTACTTGCCTTTATATTGATGGCGTTCGTTCCCAATAAAGAACTTCGTACTACTCACGCCGACGAGGGTGAGGCTGGACTTCCGGCGTAAAAATACTGTAGTATAAGGTAATTTCTGAGAGGTTTCACGCCTGATGGGCCCAATAAAACAGACCGAACAATTTG
>CAYRGI010000069.1:0-1662 GCA_964423965.1 uncultured Candidatus Saccharimonadales bacterium | reverse complement strand
CGTATTCTTCCGGCTGCATATAATCCTACGCTCCGGCAGGACCTGCCTGCTCCTGCGCTTCCTGTTGATAAGCCGCGGCTGCCTGTTGTTGAGCCAGCTGCTGCGGCGTTGAGCTAATTAACTGATGCTCGGTTTGGGATGCAAGAATTCTCATTACAACGTGATTGAGCCCCGCGAAGAACAGGCCTTCTCCAACCGGGAATGTGGCAAGGCGAGCCTTCTCTTCGCTAGTCAGCTTAAAGGTCTCTCCAACAATATCTACTGAGCTTGGCGCCTGCTTAAGTAAAAGTTGTAAAGATGAGTTTGAAACCACTGCGCGACCCATTCTTGAGCTTAAGAAGTCATCAACATCTTGTGAGATAGTCGTGAGACCTAGCGCATATTTACGAGCGCGCTTGGCAATACTAAACATAAAGTTTGCCGAGTCCTCGTACTTCATTAACTGCCAGGCCTCATCAACAACTAGAATACGACGTTTTTTATCGGCTTTAACCTTGTTCCAGATGTAATTAAGAATGATATACATCCCTACGGGTCTTAACTCTTCTTCAAGATCGCGAATGTTGAAGACCACAAATTTGTTATATAAGTCGACATTCGACTGTTCGCTAAAGATTCCGGCGAAAGTTCCGCTAGTATATTTGCGCAATCTCTGAGCTAGGGCGGGACCATTACCACTCATTTCAGCAAGAGTTTTATAAAGGTCGTTCATTGTTGGGGGTGTAGCATTATGTGTGAGCGGGTCGTTCGTGATACCAGCCTTCGCGTAAGTGTTGATGATCGCTACATCAAGATCGGCATCTTCGGCTGGAGTTAAAGGAGCAGCTGTAGACCCCATCATCAAACGAAGTAATCCGTGAAGAGTGATTATATTTGCTCGCAATGCATTATCTGCATCTTCGCTGTCTAAAACGTGCGGTAAATCAAACGGGTTCAACCGGTTTTGTGAGGCAAGACTTAACCTTAGGTAGCTGCCTCCTACTGCATCGGCTAAACTGCGGTACTCGTCTTCGGGGTCGATACAAATCACCTCAGTACCGAGCATTAAGCTGCGCAAAGCCTCAAGCTTAACTGCAAAGCTCTTTCCGGCACCAGATTTTGCAAAAACGACCATATTAGCGTTTTCCAAGCTAAAGCGATCAAACAAAACCAGACCGTTGTTATGTCGGTTGATGCCATAAAGAACGCCTTCGTTACGGCTAAGCTCGGCCGAAGTAAATGGGAAGCTGGTTGAAAGTGCCCCAGTGTTCATGTTTCTTGCAACCCCAAGTTGGTCGCTAGCAAGTGGCATGGTCGAGTTGAACGCAGGCTCCATCTGCATAGTCGCTGGCTTGGTGTAAACCAAAGACTGCCCCATGATTCCCTCAACCTTGCGCTGAATGTCTTTCAATTCATCTAGGCTATCTGCATATAGAGTTATATAAAGTCCAAAGCGGAAGAAACGCTCTTCTCCAACTTGTAGCTTATCTCGCAATTCTTCGGCGTCGGTAATCGCTGCCTCAAGTCCAGGATCGCGTACACGCCCTTTTTCTTGGTTGATCGCGTAGCTTGCCTCAAGCTGTCCAACCTTTCGACGCAAGTTATTCAACACAACCTGACTTTCAACCGGATATATAAAGAGGCTCATGTCGATAACCTCATCTAGATTGATGATCGGGCTCA
>CAYRGI010000068.1:0-1765 GCA_964423965.1 uncultured Candidatus Saccharimonadales bacterium | reverse complement strand
ACAAACCCCCGACAAGGATGTCGGGGGTTTTCCCTTTTTCGGTGATTTCTCGTAGAATAATGGTAATGCTTGCAAACATTGTCTTAATCTTTTCAATTATTGTTCTTTTCCTGTTAGGGCTGGTAGTAATACTCAATAACAGCAAGAGCATTGCAAACCGTATACTAACGGCATTTATTGCATCATCAATTTTTTGGGTATTTACAAATTTGATGGCCAACATGGCAACAACCGATGAGTCGGCCTTGTTCTGGTCACGACTGGCATTGCCTTCGGCGGCGCTCCTGGTACACCTATTCATGGTCTACACCTATTACTTTCCAAAGCGAAGGCCGTATCGCAGATTCTCTTTACAATTGTTTGGCGCCCCGTTAATTATCTTCGCCGCCCTAACTTTTACAGACTATAACGCATCATCCATCACCGCTGGAGAAAATAATCTTGAGGTTGGCTCGCTCTACTACTTCTTTATTGCGTACTTTGTATTGAGCGGAATAGTCGGGTTTAGAAACCTGATTAGGTCCTATAAAGAGTCATCAGGTAAAGAGAGAATGCAGGTTGCCTACATGCTCGCTGGACTGCTACTTGCGTTTATCCCTGGGTTAATTACAAACGCCCTTGCTATTCTTTTCGAAAACTACTTCTTTATTACCGTTGGGCCCAGTGTTTCGCTTATCATGGTTGGTTTCTGGGTGCTCGCCATCGTAAAGCACAGGCTGTTCAACATAAGGTTGGTTGTTGCTCGCTCGCTGGCTTATTTCTTGCTCTTGTTTACCTTGGCCAGTATCTACGGAATCACAATATTCTCATTCTCGACTTTGTTCTCGCAGGAAAGTCCATCACTGATTCAGAATGTAATCTACATTATTCTAGCCGTCATCTTGGCATTCACTTTTCAACCCCTCAAAACTTTCTTCGAGAAATTCACAGATAAAATTTTCTTTCGCGATCATTATGATAGCCAGCATCTAATCAACGAAGTAGGTCAAATCCTGGTTGAGGAGTTCAAACTCGAAAGGATGATTCAAAAATCTTTGGCGAAAATAGGAAGCACGATAAGAGTGGCATCTGGGAACATCTACGTTTTCGAGAAAGATCAAATTTATCAGACTTCCCGCTATGGATCCGTTCCTCATAAGCTTTTGACTAACAAAGATCTTTTCTTCTTCCATCGCAAGTTATCAATCTTAGATGAGATTGAGCGTGGCAAAGAAAAGGAGATTATGGAGGAGCACGACCTACGTCTCGTCCTTAGGTTGAGCACCCGCGAGGAGTTCGTAGGTTATCTAGCGCTTGGCGACAAGTTGAGTGGTGACATCTATTCCTCTCAAGATATTGAAGCCCTCGAAATTTTGGGTCAGGAGCTAGCGGTTGCAATTAGTAACTCAAAGGCATACGAAGAGATCGCTAACTTCAACATGACACTTCAAGACAAGGTTGATGACGCTACAAAGCGACTTAGGGTGGCTAATACTCACCTTAAAGAGCTTGATAAGGCGAAAGACGAGTTCATCTCGATGGCATCTCACCAGTTACGTACCCCGCTAACCACTATCAAAGGATACCTTTCGATGCTTTCCGAAGGTGATGCAGGGAAGCTGACCAAGCAGCAAAAAGAGTTTATCGACTATTCATATGCCGGTTCGCAAAGAATGGTCAACTTAATTTCGGATCTGTTAAACGTTTCGCGTATGTCAGCTGGAAAATTTATGATCGAAAAAACTGCGATAGATCTTGCAGAGGTTGTTGATCAGGAAGTATTTCA
>CAYRGI010000067.1:0-1809 GCA_964423965.1 uncultured Candidatus Saccharimonadales bacterium | reverse complement strand
CGGTTCTCGGACCACCCCAAGCCTCCGGGCATCATGCACCAGCAGGCCAGAGGTCGGGTCAAGAGCAAGAATGAGCCATACAGGCTCCACGGCGGCCCGCCATATGGGATTCGCTGAACAAAGGCGCGGCTTAGGCCGCGCCTCAACATTTGCAATCATATGCCACAAATCTGTATAACAATTAATTTTATACTTTGTGATTTTTACATATACCTGGCGATACCAAATGGTACTATTAGTGAATAAATATAGAGGTCGCTATGCACGAGATTGTTCCATGTATTTGGTTTGAAGGAAAAGCCGAGGAGGCAATGAATTTTTACGTTTCACTTTTTCCAAATTCAAAAATAACCGAGATTCAACGGTATGCCGGAGATCAAGGTATCCCTGGCGAGGAAGAACTAAAAGGTAAAGTTTTGACGGGTGTGTTTGAACTTAATGGTCAGAAGTTTATGTGCCTAGATGGAGGCCCTCAATTCAAGCTAGAAGGGGCAGGAATTTCATTTTTAATTGAATTTGATACACAGGAAGAAATTGATAGGGTATGGGATAAGCTATTGGATGGCGGAAAGCCTCAGCAGTGTGGATGGATTGTCGATAAATTCGATATAACTTGGCAGATTACCCCAAGCAACCTGGGTAAATACTTAAGTGATCCTGATGCTACCCCGGCTCAAAAGAAGGCAGTCCTTGAGGCTATGATGCCGATGGTAAAAATGGATGCGTCTAAGTTTGATGAGGCGTTTATCAACGCAAAGTAAGCAAACCAAGACTTGCCTCCCGGGTGTAAAATATATACATAAGGGAGATAGTCATGAAAAAGATTGGCGCCGCCCATTACGTAGCCTGGGGAACTGCTTTAGCGGCTAGTTTAGCAAGCATTTATTTTATTGAAATTTCGGGGCGGACGGCGGCAACTTTTTGCTGGATCGAAAGAATGCTTATACTCGGAATTTTCTTAATCTTGAGTGTCGGAATTTTATATAAAGATAAGTTGGTTCATAGATATACGGTTCCGTTTCTAGCAATTGGTATGCCAGTAGCTTTGTATCAACAGCTTGTCCACTGGGACATAATTAAGCTGGCTCCTCAGGTATGTAGCACGAGTTTTGTTTGCAGTACAAAATTCTTTAATCTTTTCGGTTTTATATCTCAGGCCACCCTGTGTCTAACAGCATATATTGTGATCGCAGTTTGTATGTATATAGCCAGTCGTAAGATGGATAAGGATTGAGGCATGGAAAAGATAGATTACAAGAAGAAGCTCAAGCACCTTTATTCACCTAAACCGGGGGTTGTCGAGGAGGTGGTAGTCCCCGAGATGAAATTCGCCATGGTTGATGGCGAAGGTAGCCCTGAAGGGCCTAGCGAGCACCCTCATTTTCAAGATGCAATTTCTGCGCTCTATGGTGTTACATATACCTTAAAGATGGGTCGGAAAAAGGCTGGGATTGAACCAGATTACACTATTGCGCCACTTGATGGCTTGTGGTGGATGACTGATGATGCTGAGTTTGATACCGCTAAGCCGGACCAATGGCGATGGACCATGATGATAATGCAGCCCGACTTTATTAACAAAGAAGAATTCGATAATGCAGTTGAGCAGCTCAAAAAGAAAAAGGATAACCCTCAATTACAGAAGCTTAGGTTTGAGCCCTACGAAGAAGGACTTTCATTACAGATCATGCATGTTGGGCCATATTCTGAAGAAGGCCCAAGCATAGCAAAGATGCAAAGTTATGCTAAGGAAAAAGGCTACAAACCAGCGGGCAAGCATCATGAAATATATTTAGGTGATCCAAGGCG
>CAYRGI010000066.1:0-1899 GCA_964423965.1 uncultured Candidatus Saccharimonadales bacterium | reverse complement strand
TCCAGTCTTACCCCTGGCCACCCCTTGTAGGCTCTGACCATTCGCTCGATTTTTTCGGCCGAATGATTGAGTTTAGCTTTATCGAGCAGTCCATCGGCCTTTGTGATTAGTTTTGTGGTGCTAGCTTCATCGTCGTTTTGGGGCACGGGTTGAAGACGTCCGGATACAATATCATCAATATTTTCGCCTAACATTTTGGCGCCTAGTTCTGCTAGGTCGCGATATAGCTCTGGGCGAGTTCCCTTATGATTTAATTTGAAACTCTCTTGGAGGTAAATAGGACCTGTGTCCATCCCATAATCGAGCTGCATTAAGCTTACCCCCGTTTCACTATCGCCATTCAAAATTGCGGATTCAATAGGGGAAGGACCGCGATATTTTGGCAGCAGTGAAGGATGCACGTTAACAATTCCGTGAGGGAAGGTGTCTATAAACTCTTGAGGGAGAATTTTCCCGTATGAAACCAACACTCCAATATCGGCGCCAATTTGTTTGATCTGCCCCAGGAAATTTTCGTCTAGCTTATCGGGCTGTAAAACTTTGATTCCGTTTTCTTCTGCTATTTCAGCGACGGGTGGTTTAATAAGCTTTTTACCTCGGCCAGACTTTGAGTCGGGCTTCGTGACAACCGCCACCACCTCAATTTTTTTATCTATCAGTGTCCTTAGGCTTGGAACGCTAAACTGATCGGTTCCAAAAAATACGACCTTAGGCATCTTTTGTAACCTGCGGCAGGTCAATCGGAACGTTGTTCTTGTCGATCTTGCTAAATTGACCGCTGTGTTCAAGCTTGAAGAGCTTATTGACGTCTTTAACGTGGTCTACAAACAGAATACCGTTAGTGTGATCAATCTCGTGCTGGAAAACTCTCGCCAGAAATCCAGTCGCCGTAACTCGGATCTCTTGACCCTTTAAGTTAAGAGCCTTAACTTTCACCTTAGGGTACCGAGAAACCTTCCCATACACGTCAGGCACGCTCAAACAGCCTTCCATTGCTTCTTCTGGTTCACCTTCAAACTTCACAATCTCTGGGTTGATGTAAACCGCAAAGCTCTTTTCGTCCTTATCGTCAAAGTCATTGCGTATTACTACCACTCTATAAGGCTCTGCAATCTGGATGGCCGCAAGCGCTGCGCCAAACTCGTGATCACGGGTGTTCTCCCAATCAATTGTAGAAGCGATCATGTGCTCGGCCAGAGCCTGAGTTGATTCATCAATATACCCAATACGCTTTGATTTTTCTCTCAAGCGCTTATCGGGGAGGGCTATGATGTCCTCTTTGCTGGGTTTTTTACTATTTGTTGCCATTTACAGTAAGTTTATCGGGTCTAGATCGGTTTTCCAAGCCGTACCAACCGATTTTGCGATTTCCAATAGTCTTGAACGCTCCGCTGACTTAACAATAATGTGCCAGTGATATTTGCCGCCGGCACGCTCATAAAACGCAGGGGCCGGACCAAGCAACCGTATCTTGCTGGTACCAGACAGCTTATTGAACTGCTCATCGGCAAGTGCCTTTGCTTTTTGAGCCGACTTATGCGAAATAGAAAGTTTAAGAAGGTAGCGATAAGGTGGGTAGCTCATCATTTTTCTTGACTCCATTTCTGTCCCAACAAAACCCCAATAATCTCCCTTGGCAGCTTTTTGAATAGCCACATGGTTTGGAGTTCTAGTTTGAATAAAGACTCTGCCCGGTGCGTCGCCTCGGCCAGCTCTCCCACTTACTTGAGCAATCAGCTGGAAGGTTCTTTCGGCAGCACTAAAATCGGGCATATGGAGCATCGAATCAGCGTTTAGGACGCCTACCGTATCGAGGTGGGGAAGATCAAGTCCTTTAGCGATCATCTGTGTGCCGCTCAGTATATCAATTTCTTTTTTTTGTAGCTTTTCATGGATATC
>CAYRGI010000065.1:1455-2209 GCA_964423965.1 uncultured Candidatus Saccharimonadales bacterium | reverse complement strand
GTCCTAACCACTAGACGATGGGGCCAAGTGGCATTATCAACCGCAATATCATAACTTGAAATGGCTATTTTAACAACAAGGTAAAAAATCCTGACTAAACAGCACAGATAAGCTTATGCTAGAATGCAATCACTTTCAGGAGTTCTTTAACATCAACAACTCAAAAGAGTAGGGGGTGAGATGTGCCCGATCGAAATCGGACTGTATCGCTAGGACCGGTATCGGTCGAGCGTCAAAATGAGACGACTCCGGTCTTGGGTATCTGGTGTGAGAAATGCAAAGATTACACCGATCCGCACTCAAGAACGGGAAAATGCTTATGGTGCGAAACCCAGCTAGTACCACCTGTATCCACAGAACCAGTTGAAGTTAAGTCAGTTGCAGAAGTTCTTTCAACAGCAAAACCCTTAAGACCATATAAGAAACCCACGGAGGCACCAAAAGTGCTTGACGAAGTTACGGTCAAGGATGACGGATCCTCCAGGGGAGACCTCATCGAAGATTCAGATATCGCATCTGAGGATGAATTGTTGGACGCCGCATCAGCAGATTTGGCGGTTGAACCGAGTGAGTCTGCGCCAGAAGAGTTGGTAGCTGCCGCAAGCGTTTCTAATGAAAACCATGAGCCGGACTTAGCTGAAAAAGCTTCAACCGCAATGCTCAATCTTGGACCGAATATGAAGGTTCCGGTTGATGTGGCAACACACAGCATGGCCATCTTGGCTGTCAGGGGTGCTGGAAAGAGCAATGGTGC
>CAYRGI010000065.1:0-1445 GCA_964423965.1 uncultured Candidatus Saccharimonadales bacterium | reverse complement strand
CATGGGATTCCATGGGTCGCTGTTGACCCCAAGGGAGACTGGTGGGGTATCGCAAAAGGCCCAAACGACGAGCAAGGCTTGCCCGTCGTTGTTTTCGGAGGGATTGAGAGAGAGGGCTTTCGGTTTGTCCCGCTCTCACACACCTCCGGAACAAATATCGCCGAGATAGTTGCCGAAGAGAATATCTCGTGTGTTCTCGATGTTAGCCATATGGGCGATGAAGATCGCTCGGAATTTTTGGCTGATTTCGCCAACCGGCTCTTCGAGCTTCATCTTGGCACCCGGATAGCACGACACATCATCATTGAGGAAGCTCATGAAGTAATTCCTCAAAATGGCGGGTCTAGGGATATGATTCGCGCGTGGACAAGGTTCGTGACTCAGGGTAGGCAGCGAGGTCTTGGGATCACACTGGTGTCACAGAGGAGCGCAAACGTCCACAAGAATGTCCTGACTCAGACAGGTATCCTTTTTGCCATGCGGACAATGGCTCCGCACGACCAGAAGGTGATTGAGGACTGGACGAAGCATCACAACGTAAAAGAATAGCTCGTTTCTAGTCTTCAGTCGCTTCAAAATGGTGAGGGTTGGGTGATTGCACCTCACTTTCTGCAGGGCATCAAGCGGTTCAAGTGGCGTCGAAGGTGGACGCACGATTCTGGAGAAACCCCAGACGTTGTCGTGCAAGCGGCACGCACGCTTAATCCTCAAGACATCGACCGCCTAGAGTCACAATTGAATGGCAAAGGGCGAGCGAGTGAACTGCCGAAGCCACCGAAGATCCTTAGGTGGGATTCCACGAAGGCTAAGGTTTATCGCGAGAAGATAATTGATCTCGTGACCCAGAAGCCCAGAAACGCGGTTGAGCTCAGCGAGCTGACTGGCTTGTCTGTTTCGCAATCGAGGACCCTTTGCCAGAGGATGAGAGAGGAAGGTGAAATCTCTTCAAGAGGTAATGGGCGAGCCTCGAAGTACTATCCGGCTAGTAGCAATCCGAGTCCAAGTCCAGAAGAAAGGGATGGCTCTCAGTTGGTCGCCATTCCGGATGAGCGCGACACTTCTCTACAGGAGATTATAGGAAGCGCGAGGGACAAGCTGAGTAGCGATGCTCTTAACGCTATCGAAGTCCTAACCGAAATCGATAGAATCGCCAGAGAGTCTGGGCTTGCTACTGAAATTCTAACTGCAAGATATTTGGAGGTGCTCCTTAATAAGATAGAAAGTGGTGACTTTGACCCCGCACTGCTCGACAGGTTTGAGCGGGTCGCCGGACTGGCACCACAAAATCAAAGCGCCCCGTCGTAATGACGGGGCGCCTTAATTTTTAAATCTAACCCCGATGTTAGATAATGAATCTATGGAACACAAGGTTAGCCAACACGAACTTACTGGTGGAGCAAAACTGCTCGCCATTCAAATCCCCAACAGCATCACATATTATTGGG
>CAYRGI010000064.1:0-2299 GCA_964423965.1 uncultured Candidatus Saccharimonadales bacterium | reverse complement strand
GGGCAAACGCTGGCACTTCTGTAATACCGAGCGGACCATTCCATATAACTGTGCCATGGAAATCTAGCGGATTGAGTGCTTTAGCGACGGTTTTTGGACCTACATCAACGATGAACTCATCATCTTTAACCTCGTCCACAAGAGAATGGTGACTTGGCCCCCTTTTGACACTTTTTGAAACAATTACGTCATCTGGCAAAACTAGCTCTACCTTATTTTTTTCGGCATCACTCATTATTTCCTTTGCGGTCTCAATAAAATCTGGCTCGAACTTACTCTTACCAATCTTCTGGCCCTTCGCCGCCATAAATGTGTTAGCCATTGCTCCGGCAATAACTAGTCGGTCGACATATCGAATTAGATTTTTTAATACTTCAATCTTAGTAGATACTTTGGCGCCCCCAATAATTGCCATCAGAGGCTTTGAAGGGTGCTCTAGAGAGCCTAGAATATTTTTTACCTCCTTTTCAACTAGAAAACCCACGCCACCTGGGATGTAACGCGCTACTCCAACAATTGAAGCGTGCTTTCGATGAATATCAGCAAAAGCGTCGTCAACATAAACGTCTGCATATGATGCAAGTTGCTTCGCGAGCTCCGGATCATTCTCGTCCTCGCCTATATGAAATCGAATGTTTTCGAGTAGTAGCATTTCTCCGGCCCGTAAGCTATTTACCGCTGCCTCTGCCTCTGGACCAATAGAAGCAGGAACGAAAGCAATGGGCTGGCCAAGTAGTTGGGATGCTTTTTTCGCAACTGGTGCCAGACTTAGTTTTGGATCCACCTTGCCTTCAGGACGCCCAAGATGGCTACACAGAACTATTGAGCAGTTTTGGCTTAAAAGGTATCTTATCGTATCGAGCGACCCTGCAATCCTTAAAGTATCGCCAACGACCCCATCTTCGATCGGTACATTGTAATCAACACGAAGTAAAACGCGTTTATTGCGGACATTAAGGTCGCGTACCGTCTTAAATTTCATAGCCACATTGTAGCAAATTACTTATGCTTAGCCTAAAACGATGGTTATTTAACTAAATGGTTAATTAAAGTACTCTGATACGAGTTTTTTGTACTCACTTGTCTTTTTCGATAGACCTTTGCCAATCATATTGAGTGTCATATTTTCGAATTTGAAGTATTTATTGTAGGCGCGCTGAATATCCATTCGAGTTACACTCTTAATCTTTGCCACTTCTTCCTCAACGTTTGTAAGTTTTTCGTTATGCAAAAATTCATCAAAGTACCAGTTTGCAAACTGACTAGGCAGCTGAACAGTTCTAACATAACTGCCGACTTTGTATCCGATAGCCCGCTCAAGCTCTTCGTCTGTATAATCTCCTTTGCCAATTGCTGTCAGTTCTTCACATGCTAACTTTACTAGGGGTTTTACCTTATCTAAACTCGACTGGCTGCTAATGGAGAGGCTGGTGTAATCGGAAGATGCAAATGCACCCGAACCGATACCATATGTTAGCCCAGCTTCACGGGCTTTTCGATATAGTCGACCCATCATTCCGCCGGTAAGGATAGTCGACACCACTCTTAACGCTGCCTCATGCTCCATATCCTTTCCAGGAATTGTAAACCTAAGAGAAAACAGGCTCTGGAGGTCGCTATATGGCTCGTAACCAAAAACCCGGCCTCCATAATTTTTAAATTCGGCAGTAGCGGTTGAAATTACTTTGCCCTTTTGTGCTTTTGACAACTCATTATTGAGTAAGCCAATAATTTCTTTTAACTCAGAGTCGCCATAATCTCCTGCCAGTATGAAAGAAGTGCCAGCTACTGAATATCGCTCACTGTGATAGATTTTGATATCTTCTTTTGTAATTTCTTGTAGCTTAGAAATTCGATGATCGATATCCGGCAAATTCTTTATGAGATTTGATAGTTCAAAATTGCTAAGTCGCCAGTTATCACTCTCTTTATAACGATTTAACTCTTGAGTAATGACCGCCTTTTCTTGCGCGATTCTATCTTCTTTATATAGGGGCTCATAAATTTGGCTCATGTTGAGCTTTATAATCCGTTTAATCTCGTCCCTTGCGCCAGAAAACTCATACCAAACATAATCGGTGCTTGTGAAAGCGTTATAATACGTGCCATCACGTTCAACCTCGGATTTAAAAGAATCTGGGGTAGGGTACGTCTTGGTGCCAGCAAAAGCCAAATGTTCGGCTAAATGAGGTAGCTCATATTTATCTATAGGTACGTGTCGAAAGCCGGCCTTAAAGAAACTCCCCCAATAATATGTGATGCTGTTGGGGATTTGAATGGCGAGCAGTTTTGCTCCACC
>CAYRGI010000063.1:0-2410 GCA_964423965.1 uncultured Candidatus Saccharimonadales bacterium | reverse complement strand
TCATCATACTGAGTAGTATCTAAGTTGATTCGTTCTTTGTCGTTCAAAGAAACTGCTAGTGAGTAACAGGGTGAAAATAAAATTGATACAGCAAGCATCAAAAGTATTATTCTCTTCAACATGATGGAGTCCATTCTGGTAATCGCTTACGCTTAATATCAATGTGGAAGTGATCTTCATGCCTAGGCCAAGGTTGGAAGCCCCTCGAATTAGATAAGTTCTGATCTTTAGAATAATTATTGAGAACAGAATTTACAGAGCCGTCGTTGTACCAAGCCCCAAGTAGCATATCTGTTTGGAGAAACATTTTCCCAAACTCTACTGTTTTCTCTTTACTATAGCTTCCTCCTAACATATCCGCCGCCCAGAAGTTTTTACCATGAACATTGATATCAACTCCGACACCCCAACGATGACTAGAATGTTCACTTAATGGCCCATTTAAATCACCAATTTTAACGGGATCTTCTGGATATTTTTCGTGCCATGCTTTAGCGACTGTATAAATTACCGCGATAAGTTCTTTACTACCCCATCTGTTATTTGGGCATGCGGTTGGGTCAAATATGTACTCCCCATTCCTGGCTTCAGGCATCTGGTAGTACCCCTGTGGGTTGGGATCACCTAAATTAGGAGGCAATTCGAGGTTTCCAATACTTCCTCCGCTGTCACCTGTATCTGCAGTATCAGCTTCTCCTACTTTTGCGCACTCTTCATCGGTGGTATACATACACTTCAAGCTATTGCTTACTGCAGAGTCAAAGAGACAAATACTTGAAGGAGGGTTCTTACCCTCTTTCATTTGAGCAGTATATTCATCAATCTCTTGCTGGCATTGCTGGTCGCTCTTACTATCAAAGGGTTCTGCATTTAGTTGCTCCTCTGTAAGTCCATACGCGTCTACTCCCCATATGCTTTTCTCTTGGGCAGCTAATGCAGGACCAGTTCCGAGTTTACTCAAAGTGCTCGGAAGATTTGCAAGTGTCTTAGAGAGATTTTGAGGGAAAATACTCGCGATGGCGTGTGCACTTCCCGCAAACGCATCCTCATAGCTTGTTGGTGTGTTCATAACTACCTTGGCAGCAAGAGAGTTTGGATCATCAAGTGAAGTAAGTTTCTTAAAGGTGCTCTTATCTTGATCTTGTTCGTACTTAGCCAATGATGCGGCTTGATCCAATTTGCTAAGATCAGCTGCAGAAAGAAGTCCACCCCCCATAGTTTGAGTTAGTGCTTCAGCAACAACGTTTGCACCTGCATCAATACAGTTCATTATTCGGGGTCCACCCTCATCACCTGCGCATAGCGGTGATCCTCCAAGGAATGCCATTATTTTTTCCGTGAAGCTCTCGAATAGCTTATCAACATCCACTCCGGTTAGCTTTCCAAAAACCCATTTGCCCGCGTTGGTCAATTCACCCACAACTGAATCTATCAAATTCAATACAAAAGAGATCGCTTTATCTAGGAATGAGCCGTTATAGAATTTAAAAAACTCGCTAGCAACTGGACCAATACTATCTTGGTAGTATTTAGTTATATCGGCTGCACGGGTGCCATCGGAATTTACCTTCATCTCTTCAGTAACTGCATCAAACGGCTCTTTAGTATCATTAGTATTATTATTTTGGGCGAATGCCTTGTTATTAAACGGTGATGGGTTCTCTTTATAACCAATTACGTCTTGGTATGCCCCGCTCCTCTCTATTCCCTCGGTCATTTTCATCACACCATTAACTTCTTCAGGCGATACTTTAGCCCCCTCCTTAAGGTGGTCTGTGATTGTTCCGAAAGTAAAGTATGCGCTAGAGTACTCGGCCGCTCTCATCACTGCCACTAGCTTAATAAGTCCTTCGTCAGGCCCAAGTAAATAGTTTATTTGTTTAGCTGTGTCTACATAGCTCGCAGCGTTAACAAAAGGTACTAGTTTTTGTATTGCCTTTGAAGCAAATATCTTAGTAACCTTACCAGCTGATTTTTCCCCGGGAGTTTCCGGTGCATCCGGATTGTTAGCTACTTCGTCTGTACTTTCGTCGAGCGCTTCTTCAAGCCTGCCATCAGGTGTTTCGTTAGCAAAGCTATTTCTCTCATCATTTGGGTTGCTGGTTTTTGGGCAATCATCGGGTTTGCCAAAAATACATCTGCTAAAACGACCAGATAGGATGGGTTTCGTAACTAGTTTAGTCCAGCGTTTCTTTACTGCAGCATCAGCTTTTTCGCGAGTTCCTTCGAAGAAGCGCCACTTCGTTATTCCGAGCCTTTCGTACCCCCACTTGCGCATATTGTAGCGTTTAATAACCTGCCAACTCTTGGTTTGCTCCTTAAGAGCCGCATTGAAAGCGCGCCGAGCGTATTTGTTTGAAGAAAATCTTTCTTCAACAAGCGCCTCATATCTTTGAGTCCCACCGTCAAA
>CAYRGI010000062.1:0-2418 GCA_964423965.1 uncultured Candidatus Saccharimonadales bacterium | reverse complement strand
AGCTGTGGGCAAAGAACGGAGTTAATGGCTTTGGCGAAAGTAGCCTTATTTTCGATCGAGCCGATCAAGTAATTGTTAAGGATCTGGCAGTAATCAAGCCTGATTCTGGCTACGTCTGGGTTGTCGGAAAAACCGGGCAGAAAGACTACTTCGATAAGGTACCAACCAATTGGGAACCGGTAGGGCCAAAATACGAATATGGTTCAAGTGCTGCTCAAAAGTTTTCTGTTTCTCGCTAATTATTCCTCATCAGGTGTTTTTGAGTTAAAATAGAGCCTATATACAGATAAGGAGCCGCAAATGTTTGATAAGGCTAAAACGCTTTATGAGCTAAAGAAAATTCAATCCGCTCTAGCAAAAGAGACCATCGAGGTTGAGGCTGGAAACGGCGCCGTAAAGGTTGAGATCAACGGCGAACAGAAGATTAAGAGGATCTCTATTGACCCAGAGTTGGTCGATTTGGATGAGGTACATAAACTCGAAAAATGGGTTGAGTCAGCTGTTACTCAGGCGATCACCAAGAGCCAGCAACTCGCTTCTGAAAAGATGAAGAGCATGGCTGGCGGGCTTGGACTCCCAGGCCTATAAATGCAACTGATCCCCAAGTCTGTTTCTTCGCTAATTGAAGAGTTCGGCAAGTTGCCCGGGGTAGGCCCCAGAACCGCCGAGCGTCTTACTTTTTACCTCCTCAGGGGTAATAATGGGCAGGAACAACGACTGGGTGAGGCCTTGCTACATCTTAGAAACCAGCTAACTATATGCAAAAAATGTCACAACTATAGTGAAGCCGATTTATGTGTGGTTTGCTCAAATCCTCATCGCAATGAAAAGCTAATTACGGTAGTTGAAGAGCCACTTGATGTTGTTGCGGTAGAGAAAACCGGCTTATACCAGGGTGTTTACCATGTTTTGGGCGGGGTTATTTCTCCAATTGATGGTGTCGGACCCTCTAATCTCAACCTGGACACCCTTATTGATAAGGCAAAAAATGCCGATGAGATTATTGTTGCAACAAATCCTACTACAGAAGGGGAGGCAACTGCGTTATATATTCGCAAGCAACTTGATGGGACTGAAGTGAGAGTGACGCGACTAGCCAGAGGACTCCCTGTTGGGGGTGATCTAGAGTATGCGGATCAAGTAACCCTGGGGCGAGCGCTACAAGAAAGGCGGACATTTTGAACTTAAAAGATCAGATAAATAAGTTGGGTAAGTTAGTAGATGACTCCAAGACCATCCTGGTGCTACAACCTGAGAAGCCTGATACCGACAGCCTGACATCCAGTTTGGCGCTGGAATATATTCTCGGAGAAATGGGAAAGAACGTTGTTTTGTACTGTCAGGACAAGGTCCCAAATTATATCTCATACTTTTCGGGTGCAGATCGCGTAACCGACGAATTTCCAGTGAAATTTGATCTAACTCTACTTGTGGACACAGGTGGTCCGGGATCAATAAGTCGGACTCTAGAGAAGTACCAGGGCAAGCTGGCTAAAAAACCCTTTGTGATTATTGATCATCATGCAAACCGAGAACCAATGCCCTTTGATACGATTGATGTAATCGACATTAAAGCAGTGGCTACCTGCGAGCAGGTCTATAAAATCTCCAAACAGCTTGAGTGGAAGATCAATGCGAATGTCGCCAAGCTGCTAATACCAGGTATTCTGGCAGATACCCGAAATCTTTCTATTTCAACTGTTGAGAGCTCAACATTTAGATTAATGGCTGACCTACTGGATTACGGGGTGGATATCTACTCTATCCACGAGCAGTATCGACTCGCCGGAGCGGTTGACCCCAGCCTCCTGCACCTTAAGGGCGCCTTGCTTTCGAGAGCAGAGTTCTTTAAAGACGGGAAAATTGCTCTTGTTATGGTAACTCCGACCGAACTCAAAAACTACGCCGATATACACGATCCGGCAGATCTAGTAATCTACGAGCTCCAACGAGCCAAAGGGGTTGAGGTAGCGGTAGTTATTCGACATTACGGGGGAGAAAGCAACAAAATAAAGATCTCTACACGCGCGAATATGCCGGTTGCTGCAAAAGCCTGTAGAGAGTTTGGAGGCGGTGGTCACGATCGCGCCGCTGGATGTCAGGTTATGAATACCCCCGCATCGGAAGTAAAGCAAAAGTTTGTTACAGTATTAAGCAAGTGCATTGAAGATTATGAAAATATACAACACGCTGACGAGACAGAAAGAAACACTCAAACCGCTTAAACCCGGCCATATTTCGTTCTATTCTTGTGGCCCAACAGTCTATCACTACTATCACATTGGTAATCTTAGAAATGCCGTTTTTAACGACACCTTAAAACGAGCATTGATCGCATCTGGCTTTAAAGTTGATCACGTCATGAACATTACCGATGTTGGCCACTTAAGCAGCGATGCCGATACCGGTGAGGATAAG
>CAYRGI010000061.1:0-2666 GCA_964423965.1 uncultured Candidatus Saccharimonadales bacterium | reverse complement strand
AGCTAAGGCATAAGTCTCATGATCTTCAGCTTGGCGAATACAAAATGTATGACACTGCCTCGAGCGTTTGGGTGTGGAAGCGAGGTGCCAATACAACAGTTGCGATCAATATGTCCAACTACCGTCACGAAATAGAGGGCATTAATGGTGAGGTTCGGATTGCCACTGTTCGCAGGCGAGAAGGTAAGAAGATTGAGGGTCGTTTGCTTCTTTCCCCGTGGGAGGGAGTAATTGTAGTTGAAGACTAACTAGTTTCGAAATCAGCACCAACTGCTTTTAGTTTCTCTGTGAAATGCGTTCCATAGCCGCGGGTTAAGTGCTCAACACCAGTCAGATTTGACGTCCCTTTTGCTACAAGTGCGGCAATAACATACGCCATCCCGGCCCTTATATCGGGCATCTCAATGTCTGCGGCTTTAAGGCTAGTAGCTCCACCTATAATTGCACTGTGCTTCAACCCCTTGCCTTTAAAACGGCACTGATTTTCGCCCAGACACTTAGAGAATACACCGATATTTGCACCCATAGCGTTGAGCGCTTCTGTGTATCCAAACCGATCCTCAAATACTGTTTCGTGTATAACCGAAAGTCCTTCTGCCTGCGTAAGCAGTACGACCATCGGCTGCTGCCAATCGGTCATAAATCCTGGATGAGTGTCGGTCTCAAGCTCAATCCCTTTGAGCTGACCATTGCCCGAATAAAAGCGAATTCCGTTTTCGACCATTTCGTACTCGGCGCCGATCCGCCTTATGGTGTTTAGAAACGTGATCATATCGTCCTGGTTTGCGCCTTCAACCGTTATATCGCCCCCTGTGGCAATTGCGGCAGCGCCCCATGAAGCAGCTTCCATGCGGTCAGGCAATATGGTGTATTCCACGCCGCTTAATCGGCTAACACCATCAACAATAATTACGCGATTAGCGCGGAATTCAATAATCGCGCCCATTTGCTGAAGCATTTTGATGAGGTCGACAATTTCTGGCTCAATTGCGGCATTATGAATGTAGGTGCGGCCTTTTGCCAAAGTTGCAGCCAAAATGATATTCTCGGTTCCCATGACGCTTGGGTATGGTAAATAAATCGTCGTTCCCTTAAGGCCATTTGGCGCAGAAGCCTTGTAAGCGTTTGGCTCTTCTTCGACGGAGGCGCCCATTTGGACAAGCCCATTAATGCTAAAGTTGACCGGTCGCGGACCAATATTGTCACCACTAGCAAGTGGCAGAACCGCCTTGCCAGCTCGATGCAGTAGGGGAGAAAGAGCTAATACACTCAATCGGTTTTTACGTGTTTGTTCGGCTACCTTATGATCTTCAATTTTGGGGGTATGAAGAGTCAGTTGATCGCCCCGTCGACTAATCTTAGTTCCAATCGCCTTAAGAATCTCACCGGTAATATCAATTTCGCTAATATCTGGAACGTTATGTAGCACAACCGGCTCATTTGTAAGCAAGCTGGCGACCATCATTTTGCTAGCAGCGTTTTTTGCACCCTTAATAACAACCTTGCCATGCAGGGGCTTGCCGCCCTTTATAGTTAAACGATCAACCATAAGTGTATTGTAACGCCGCTCAATAAAGGGCGCTAGGTTTGACAAAGCATAAGCACAATAGGGATAATGGCTACAGTAACAAGAGAATTTCTATGCAACCAAATCAGACCGCACCAAGTAATCCAGATCCTGCAACACCTCAGGCGCCAACTCAGCCTCCGGTAGCTCCAGTTCAGCCAGCTGCACCAGCACCCCAAGCTGCAGGTGGGTACGAATCAAACCCATTTAAGCTTTTTGGTCCCAGTTGGGCAGCAGTTAAGCTCAACCTCGGAACATGGATAATAACCTGGCTGGTAACGGGCGCTGTGCTTGCCGTACTTGCTTTGATTCCGATTACTGCTCTTACGATTGCCGCCAGAAATGAATCTAGTGGCGGTCTTACCATTGCACTGATTGCGTGGTTTGTAACATTTATTATTGGCGTACTAGTTTATTCGCGGTTTGCCGGCCTAGTTGTGAACCTTATGATCCAAAGTGTAAGGGGAGTAAAACTGAGCTTTGGACAGGCTCTTTCGGCGGGTAAGCCATACGGCTGGAAACTTATTGGATTCTTCATTCTTTATGCCCTAGCAGTATCCATTGGTTATGTTTTACTTATTATTCCGGGGATCATATTTATGGTTTGGTTCTCCCTTGGTGCCTTCGTTATTGTTGACGAGAAGAAGGGCATTATTGATGCCTTCAAGCGCAGTAAAGAACTTGTTAAGGGGAGATTCTGGGAAATATTTGGTATTTTTGGAGTCCTCCAAATTGTGTCAATCCTGGCCATCATTCCACTAATTGGATGGCTGGCAGCGGTTGCTCTTTCGGTTGCATACGCAGCAGCAAATGCAGTTCGATACAATCAAATAAAAGACTTTAAGGACAATAACAAGCCGTTTCCAAAGGTTAGTTCGGCCAACTTTGCAGCAGTTGCCATATTCGTCGTTGGGATGGCTGCAAGTATTGCAATGAGCTTTATGTATAAGCCTCAAACTCCAAATTATAAGCTTGATACTGATACAATGTATGACTCTTCTACTCAGACGGACGACGGAAGTTTTGATTCCTCGACAGAGGGCTCAATCGATAGCAGCGGATCTGTAGATACCGATTCCGGCGCATCCTCTTACTAAAA
>CAYRGI010000060.1:0-2695 GCA_964423965.1 uncultured Candidatus Saccharimonadales bacterium | reverse complement strand
TCGAAACGCGCTGGCGCATCCCTGCTGCAGCAGCTCTGACTGCGTTCGTTCTCATCGTAACCATCGGCGAGACCGGGTTCAGAACCGTGAGCGGCACCTTGCAGGTTGCTCTTCTTTGCGTAATCGTCTGCCTCGCAGCGTACTACTTCTTCTTCCCGAAGAAGGCAAAGAAGAAGGATTAAGGGGTAACCCAGGAGCTTGATGTTTCGTCGTCAGACGATCCCCCTCAAGCTCCTTTTCCATTTGCACTAATATTGACATAACCGTTTTTTACTAGTATAAATATATACTGTCCTACTCCAAGGAGGCACCATGATCCTCGCGATCATCCTTATTTCCACCATTTGCCTACTGATTCTCGGGTGGCTCTACAGATCCCGCCGGGACTCTGCGAGCAACAATTTTGCGAGCTGGCTAGCAGGTTTCTTCACCTTTTTTCTGGTGGTCCTCGGGTTCACTCTTTTCATCGTCCTCACGGGCCAATGAGCAGTAAAAGAGCCTTTATAACGTTTATCACTTCTGCAACCCTGACGATTCTGACACTATCCATCCTGATAGACCAATTTCGTCAAATATTAGCAGCAGTTATGGGCGTTGCGCTCGTGGGAGGCGCGCTGTTCGTAGCAGCAAAGATAATCGGCATCGGAATAAAAGACGCAGACAAGCACTAGGCGCTTGAGGTTTCACCTCGGGCGCCTTTCGCTATTTATTGATCAGGGTGAGAGTATTTCTCGTTGAGTATTTCAATCAACATATCGACCACTCGAGCTGGGTCGTGATGAAACACAACTGTATTTCGACTTCGTTTGGCAGCCCTTAAGACTTCTTTTATGGCATCAGTAATTCCCCCGGACCCTGTGATAATACCTATCGGTGACTTTTCTTCAAACGCAACGGCAAACTCTTGAAGCGTACCTACCCTACCGCCAACTGTAATAACTGCATCTGCAGATCGGACCAATAACAAATCTCTCCCGGTATAGCCAAATCCTGTGCAAAGAATCGTGTCGTAATATTCAACCGGAAGCCGATAACTGTTGATATGCTCCCTTCTAGAAGAAGCTGGCGAAAACCCGATTGAAATACCACCCGACTCTTTAGCTCCTTGGGCTGCGTAATTCGGCAATCCGGATGTAGCCCCTGTTAGCAATGTGTGGCCTCGCTCAGCAATTCTCTTCCCGGCAGCTTTTGCCAAGTCGTGAGATTTTTTAACAGAGGAGCCCATTGCAGCACCAGATACGCAAATCTGATACGGATAATTGATCTTAAACTTCTTGGCCACTCTAAAGTGCCTCTGGTTTTACAATCGCATTATCGAGCTTGATAAGAAGCTGCTCCTCAAGCGAAGCTTCACTCATGTAGCGAGCAAACACCTCATTCCATAAGGACTCCCTAAAGTGATAAAGGTACCTATCCTCATACGGCATCTCATTTGCATAGCTCAATGCTACATCCATCAGGTTGAAAGTGACGATATCATCACCTTTTAGTGTGGCGACGAAATCCATATCTCTCCACATCCCCATCTCCTCATCAATCTGATAGAGAATCTTCTCTGCATGGCGCCAATGCAGATCCTCTGGTTGAAGATGTGGCTCAAACACCTCAGGATGCTTATCTGCTTCACCGATTTTCCCGTAGTAACGTTGAATTACTCGCCAGTGAACATTCCCGTGCTCGATCAGCTTAACCGTTGGGATATCTGCAATAAGCGTCTCACTTAGTGTCTTACCGAAATTATTACTTTTTGAGAGCAACTTAAAGTATGCGCTATATAGCCGAACCTCATTGTAATAATGAAGAGTTAATGTAATTACCTTTAAACTTATTGCCTTCATATGAGTGGCGCCTGGCGCTAAAATTGCCACCACTCCCATCTCTTTTGAGTGAGTGTTGATGTGTTTCTTCTTTTCAATAAAATGGTCAGCAACGTCGCCCCATTTATTGCGGTCAAACCTTACAAGCTTAATTGGCCTCGATTCAAAATCTTCCGGCTTCAAACTTTCGTAAACTGTATTGAACTCATTCAGCCAATCCGGGCCCTCTGTAAACCTAATAGCAATGAACAATTCGGCTAAGTCCTCCTTTTCCACTAGGTCTTCTACCGATTCGTACCCCAGCCTCTTCATTAATTCTTGAGGAGGTCGTTCTTTAAGAATCTGAGCAGCTTTTTTATAATTCATTGCGAAACAGTCTCGAGGCATTTGAATCTGCTCGAGTCTTCGAATCGCCAGAGGCACCATCTCGTTAACATTAGTTACAATGGTGCCGCCAATTTTTTTTGCAAGATGAGCATCCTGCTCTTCAATAAGTTTGGTAAGTGCCGAATATAGCTCTTGGCCGCTACAGTCGGGTTCAAGCCCAATGTTTTTTGCAAACTTTACAGATTTCTCTGCGAGTTCTGCCGTGAGCTTAACGTCAGCACCCTTGTTTCCTGAACGCTTTTCCAGCTGATCAAGTGCATGATCAAAAAGTGGCTCTTTAGCCTGCAGAAATAGAGATAAGCGACTCAAAGCGAGACTCTTTTTACTTTCATCCGCTTTAGCCGACCGCCGCGAAGAATCCCGGGTTTTGCCCCAATATGTTGGACAACTGATGTTGAGTTCGCACTTGCCAAAGTAAGGCAGTCCTCAATAGACCAAGCCCTTGCAAGCCCAGCAACAAATCCTGAGCAAAAAGCATCGCCAGCGCCCGT
>CAYRGI010000059.1:0-2778 GCA_964423965.1 uncultured Candidatus Saccharimonadales bacterium | reverse complement strand
ATTAAAGAATTATCGCCAGAAGTTGTTAGTTGAAGAGCCCGTGGATCGTTCTTCTGAAACTTTCTCTCGCCGTTTGTTATCACAAACTTATATTCTTGACCCGGTTTAGCATTCTCTGCTCGACCAGACCAAATTCCGTCACCCTTCTTTTCTAGCGGCTGCTCGCCCCACTCGTTAAACGAACCAGTTACTGCAACCGCAGAAGCAAATGGCGCCCACACCGAAAATACAACGCCATTATCGTCGACAAAAGCTCCTAATTGAGGTTTAACCTTATCCAGTTGCTCACCCGCTTATAGATATATTATAAAACATAAGCAGTTTGCATGAAACATGTGGTATAAAAGGATTAAATGCTGCCGTCCAATCAGACAATAAAAGCTCTCTTAATCCCGACTCCTAATCAGGGTTTAATTAGTTTTGTAGTAGCCCTTTTTATTCTAGTAGTCACTCAAGGCTCGTTGATATTCGCCACACTTGCTCAACAGTCGCGTGTTGAGGAAGAGCAGATTAGCTATATTATTTCTCAATGGTTAATCGATTTAAGTCGAATACCTTTTTCGGAGCGATTTGCAGTCGGTCTTTTCTGGGCAATTGTAGCCAGTATTGTTTATGTAATTGCCGTTGCGTTTAATAACGCAATGATTTCGGCCCGTAATGAAGTAGTCATTGAGACGCAGTTCACAAATCGCGGCGGTCACAGGTCGTATTTATTGAATGCGGCCATCTTGAGAGTTTGCTGGGGCATACTCTTTTTGGGGTCCATCTTTTTTACAGCGACACTATTCTTTCCTCAGTGGATGCAAATGTTCCGAAGGCCATTTGTTGATGGTTTTTCGCAGTGGTGGTTGATTCCAATATCTGTTGCCGGTTTGACTGCAAACGTCTATTACGTTTGGGTCTTAGGACTTGCAACAATCAAGGCTCCAGACTAGTAAAACCTCTTATCAAACTGCGCTCACTGGAATATAATCGTAACCAGTATGTCGGTCGCGTTACGACAAAAGCCTAAGGCTGTCAAAACCGTTTCGCCGCCGTGGTGGCAGGGGGGTGTCATATATCAACTGTATGTCCGCTCTTTTTACGACTCTAATGGCGACGGAGTTGGTGACATTCGCGGCATCATTATGAAGCTTGATTACCTCAAGTCACTTGGCATTGAAGCGATTTGGCTATCGCCGGTCACTGTTAGTGGTAACGCCGACTGGGGCTACGATGTAATTGACTATAAGGGCATCGACCCAGAGCTTGGTTCTATGGAAGACTTCGAAGAACTGCTCCAAAAATCAAAAAGCATGGGGATAAAAATTATTACAGATCTTGTCCCAAACCATACCAGCACAAAACATCCGTGGTTCCAAAATGCTTTAACCGGTCGAGATGCCAAATATCGCGATTATTACATCTGGGCAAATCCCAAAAAGAGGCGCAAGCCACCATCTAACTGGAAATCTTACTTTGGGGGTAGTGCCTGGACATATCATGGTCCTACAAAGCAGTTTTACCTACATAACTTTTTACCCGAACAGGCCGAGCTTAACTGGCGTAATCCAAAAGTACTGGAAGAGTTTGATGACATCATGCGATTTTGGCTCGATAAAGGAGTAGCAGGTTTTCGTATCGATGTGTTCAACATGCTCATCAAGGACAAGAGATTCCGCGATAATCCAAAAGCCGGTGGTGATGACGGCATTGAGTTAAGACTTCTTGGGCAAAGACCAACATACAACGTTTCTCAACCCGAGGTTCATTCAATTCTTAAGCGCTGGCGAAAGATTACAGATAGCTACCCAGAAAAACGTTTGTTACTTGGCGAAACAACATTGGTCTTTGATGTTACTAAAATAGCAACTTTCTATGGTAAGGGCGACGAGCTAGATATGGCCTTCAACTTTGGTTTTACTCAATCGAGTTTTAATGCCTCGAAGTTAAAAGACATTGTTTCGGAAACTGAGCTTTCAATAAGAACACCCGATTGGCCGGTGTGGACTAATTCCAATCACGATACTCCTAGATTCCCAAGTCGGTGGGCAAGGGGAGATGAGCGAAAAATACGATGTGGCTTGATGCTTTTGATGTGTTTACGTGGGACACCCGTTCTTTACTACGGCGATGAGCTTGGTATGCCTGGAGTTTTTGTTCCACCTTGGAGGCTTAAGGATCCGCGAGGCAAGAGGTTTTGGCCTGTCGACTTTGGTCGGGATAAAGCGCGTACACCAATGCCGTGGAAGAACAAGGTCGGGGCTGGATTTACTAATGAACACTCACGACCATGGCTTCCATATGGAGACTTGCGTCAAAGAAGCGTCGAAGTTGAGGAACGCCGAGAGTCGACCCTTAAATTTACTCGAGATCTCATTAAGCTAAGGCATAAGTCTCATGATCTTCAGCTTGGCGAATACAAAATGTATGACACCGCATCGAGCGTTTGGGTTTGGAAGCGAGGTGCCAAGACAACAGTTGCGATCAATATGTCCAACTACCGTCACGAAATAGAGGGTATTAAGGGTGAGGTTCGGATTGCCACCGTTCGCAGGCGAGAAGGTAAGAAGATTGAGGGTCGCCTGCTGCTTTCCCCGTGGGAGGGAGTAATTGTAGTTGAAGACTAACTTGTTTCGAAATCGGCGCCAACTGCTTTTAGTTTCTCTGTAAAATGGGTTCCATAGCCGCGGGTTAAGTGCTCAACACCAGTCAGATTTGACGTACCTTTTGCTACAAGTGCTGCAATAACATACGCCATCCCGGCCCTTATATCGGGCATCTCAATGTCTGCGGCTT
>CAYRGI010000058.1:0-2835 GCA_964423965.1 uncultured Candidatus Saccharimonadales bacterium | reverse complement strand
TTGTGCTTCAAGAGGACTGCCTGGACGTCTTTGTGGGGGTCAAGGTCGACCTGACTCCCCGTATCGTTGCGGCACGAAAGGTGAGTAGCAACGAGTTCGCAAAGCTTAGTGAGCGAGAACTCCTCATGTTCCCACGATTTGACTGCATCAAGAGGCACGTGGACCTCAACTGAGGGCATTTCCCCTCCAAGTGTTGAACGGTTTGCGAGTCGGTGATTAAAATACCATAAAAGGTATAAAAAATCAATAAAGAAAAGCCCCCAAACGTCAGTAGCTTTCCTTTCGTGAGAGTCTGGATCAATCCTGGTTTGCAGACGCCATAATGGCTTCTATTTCAACTAGGTGCCTGTCCGCCTCGTCATCGAGGTTGCACGCCTTCATCTTCCTTGATTCCCATGTGCCACAAGAGCACCGAGCGCGTCCGGTCGTATCGTCGCAACTGGGATCGATGTCGAAAATCTCAATTTCGTGGCCCCTCTCGGCCATCTGATCTCTTCGGTCTTGCTTCTGGTGAAGGTCCTGGTGGTACTTTTCGAAACCAGCGACTTTATCGGGGTCCATCGGATTACTGCGCCGACTGCATCTGTCGCAAATCGCCACAACTGCCGGAACGGTGGTAATGTTTGTCACCTTCGCCTCTTTCTAAAGTTTCATCAAGGTAACGACATTAACGTTTTACTATGATTCGGACTATATTAAAAGCATAAGCGCAGAGATACCCCCTATGCTTGCAAAATACTTCTTGTGCTGGTAAAACTTCTTCATAGTTCTGGGTTATACCCGGTCTTGCACATTCAAGAGGGGAGACGTATTTAATGCCTGAGGTAAGAAGGAAGTCGCGTCCCTACAACGAGAGTTCCCCGACGGCGAGAGCGCTTGATGTCCTCGGCGACAAATGGACGCTTCTCATCATCCGAATTCTCATTGGCGGTCCGGTTAGGTACGTGGAAATCCAGCGCCGTTTGCCCGGTATTTCTACGGAGCAGCTTCGTACTCGCCTCAACCAGATGATGGCTGCGGGTCTGCTGACACGGGCCAGGTACAGGGAAGTGCCCCCAAGGGTCGAATACGCACTTACGGACAGTGGCATTGATGTCATCCCGGTTCTACGTGAGCTCTCGCGCTGGGGGAGAACTTGGGCTGGTCAGCCACATCAGGAGGGGGAGAGCATTAGCATCGAGTCGCTTTTGCTCGATATGATTGCTGTGGACAGAATGCACGACCTCAGCATTCCCGAAGTTACCCTCGTGGTAAACGGAGATGACGAGACTCGCATGTATCGCGTAAGCGTCAGCCGCGGCGAAGTCAGCTTCTACAACGCGGATGATGACACATGCAGCCGAGATCATGTCGTCTCTGGCACCAGCAAGCAGTGGCTTAACCTCTTCGAGCACGGAGAGACGGAGGGTATGACCATCTGCGGACAGAACGCGAGGGATTTGATCATCATCTTTTTCGCAATCAACACGCTGCCTCTAGCAGCATAAACCCCAAAAGCAGGAGTCGGGTTTCCGGCTCCTGCTAAACGCAATTATTTATTTAATCTATATTTAGCTTCCATAACAATTTTTAATGTCTGCATATCAGACTGATAACGATTATTCGCCACTGCTTGAAGAGCGGGCTCTGCAAGCGAAAAGATGCTATTGGTCTCGATGTTGTTAGAAAGTTGGATACGGCAACCATTCTCTGCCCTCCGAATTTTATATGTTGAGTTGAATGTCATCGGCCCTCGATTGCTAACTGCACTGAAGCTACTCTTCCCATCATTGCTTACAACATGAGCCGATAAATTAAAAGTTTTTCCGAGCCCGGATGATGTAAAAGTAATTACACTTCCAACATTTAATCCATCTGTTGCTTCAACTTCAGATATACCTCCTTGCCAAAGGGGATAGTTATTAACATCCATAAGAAAAGAGTATGCGTACTCAACTGGGACTTCGATTTCGATGCTATTGCTTGCAGTAACCATTCACAAAATCTTATTTAAGCTCTTTGTCCACTACATTGTGCATCGTCACAAAAATAAAAATATTGACAAATTAGGCTTAGAATTATATAAATTGGTCAACCAATCCCGCGGTCGTTCGTCGGTTGAGCGGTCGTAACTTTCAACGAGGAGGAGGGTAAGGATGCCCCGTAGTATCCTACTAAATTCGGTGCACGGGCTCGTTGCCCTTGCACTGGTGTGGCTGTGCTGCTGGCCGTTTGCGCAGGCTGCAATGGCATCACCAGTTCGAGATGCTCCGACAGCAGTAACGGCGAAGAAGCCCGATCTGCCCTGCATCACGATCAGCCTGAAGGACCCGAAGGACACCCGCTGTTTTGCCGACCTGACGGCTGGATCAATGGCTAGCAAGCTGTCTCTGCTAAACCTGAGCGCGCTCAACAAGCGTTTGCGTCAGGATGGGCTGAGTAAGTCACAGAGGCTGAGCACCCTGTCTCAGCTGGGCAACATGAGCCCCAAGAAGATCTACGATCAGGCCAAGGTGGCTCGGTCGGATGTCATCAAGGGAGCCATCGCTGCCTGTGCCGTCGGCGCTCTTGTCGGAGCTGCATTGGCGTTCGTGGGTTCCATCATCGGCGGTAACTTGTCCTGGATTGGAGTTCTGACCGGCAGCATCCTTGGATGCATCGGACCATCAATCGTCCAGCCGGTTGGTAAGGAGGCGACACGTCGTCTCGCCAACTCCTGGAAGTTCCGGAACTAGGAGGACCCATGAAGCGTTTTTACACGCCCGAGCTTGTTCTGAGGGGCCTGATCCTAGCGATCATGTTTGGCCTCTTCGCGCTCATCTTCGGACAGCTCGCAGCACTGGTAGTGTTTGTGGT
>CAYRGI010000057.1:0-2841 GCA_964423965.1 uncultured Candidatus Saccharimonadales bacterium | reverse complement strand
AACTTGAAATGCTCCAAGGTGAAGGGTGATCGATCGCCCAAGCTGCGTATGCAGTCATCAGGCCACCAGGAAGCAGCATTAAGGTCGATGCGATGAGGCCGACGATCGAACCAAGAATTACAAAGAGAAGCCACTTCATTGGCTGCTCATTGTAGTCGATGTACATCTTCCATCTCCTCCCAGGAGAAAGTTGATATGCTTATGATACTACATAAGAAAGAGCCCCTAACAGCAGAGCTCAATCTTTGCCATTGGGGGCAGTACTAGAAGTATGCTCGAATCATCCTTTCCGGAAGTGCTTTTACAACCTTTTCGGCGGCTATCCACGATCCTACGGCCAGCCATTGGTCGGCGGTTCGATCACGATCCCAAGTACGTCGTGGATGTTCAGATTCGTGTATAGCCCTCGCTACGAGGTTCGTGAGATCGTGCATTGGCCCAACCCCATCGAGCATCCTTCGGCCAGCGGCTTGCGGGTCTCTAGTTTCTTGGCTCATTTATTCACCTCAAGACACAGATCTGATTGTTCCTCGCATGAACCAAGTACCCATCTCGGGTGAATCCTGCCAGTAAGCGACAAATCCTTGTACGTCAAGGAATTGACTTTTCCAATCAAGATTCAGAGTCCGTCTGAAATTCTCCCATGCTTCGAGTGCAGACTCCTCAGAGATGAATTCCCAAATTTCATGACCGGGCTTGGGTGTTGCTCGTGTGCAGTATCGATGAATTACAAACCTTACATCTCTCGCGCTTGAGGGGTCTTTGATCGCCAACACCTCGATGTACACGTGAGCACCGTTTGCAGCGTACCGAAGCCTTGTCACTTCGCATGGGCCATCTTCGTAAACCCTTACAGGGTTGTCCATGAGATTCCTTTGTGCTGGGTCGAATGTTTAGGTACTTCAATCAGATTCTATTAAGCATAATAGTTACAATAATGGCAAGCTTAAGAGAAAAAGAAAGAGCCCCTAACAGCAGAGCTCAATCTTGCCGTTGGGGGCTAGTCGTCTTCGAGGTACAGACCAAAAGAATCAAGTACTTCGATGATTTCTTCGATACTTTTGTTGCCAAGAAACTGGATGGCCTCCAGATCACGCCTTCTCATTGAAGTTAGAGCGCTGATTGTCTGCACTCCTTGTCGTTTCAGAACGTTGTATGTTCTGACTGAGAGTTTCAGCTCCTCGATCAAATCGGTCCCTTTTAGCTTGGGATCTGGCCTTGATGACCCGACCTCAAGAATTGAGACTGTCAGATCCGGTATGTCTAGATCTGCGAAAGCCTTTTGCAGGGTCCTTATTTTCTTTAACAGGTGTTCCGATTCGCCTTCAATCGTTTCATGTATTACTGGCGCCATGATTTCCACTGAAATACGCACTTGATGCCTCCAGGTTGAGCGTATATAGCTACTTACTTTCGCTTTTTACGTGCCTTTTTTGCAGGAGGCTTACCGGCTTGAATATCGAGATCAGCCGCGATAACTCGCCTCATCCTCCCAGCTATAACGGGTGGTCTACCGATCAGCCTGCCCAGCTCCGCTTCTGGAATGGTACGCCAGTTTGGAACTGAAACGATCTTTTCGAAAATCTCCTCGGCGGTAGCCGGCCTTCCGCCGTCAACCTCAACTGTATCGAGCTTTTCGTGCCGCCGTCTTTGCTGACGATTGCCTTGAGGGTCAGCTGGGCCCCTTGCCTTAAGCCGGCTAAGGGGAAGTGATTCACGGTTTTGAGCCGCTTTAGACATCTGTACCGCCTTTGTAGGGTAAAAAGAACTTTCAGGTCGCGATGACAAGGGAATACGTAACTATATAATACTTTTTTAGTAGTAGCAATCCGTAAAAAGAAAGAGCCCCTAACAGCAGAGCTCAATCTTTGCCGTTGGGGGCTTTAGTAGTGGGGGATGTGCCTGTACCTCGAGTAGTCCTTGTGGGTTGAGGCAACTCGTTCGATGGTGAGTTGGGTGCGCCCATCAACAGGGCGAGCAACGAACCATACACCCTTATCGCCGACCATCATCGCCAGCATGCCATCGATCGTCTCCGCGGGCTCACTATAGAACTCGGCGGCGGTGAACTGATCGGTCCGCCACCCGATTCGGAAGGGGGCCCCAAAAGGCCGAACCTCCAGGATCACCATCTTGGTCCAGGTTGAGCGGTCCGCCTTTGCCGAAGCGTCGCCTTCAACGAAGACTTGAGCATCCTTGACCCATACTCCTTCTGGAGTTCGAGCATCGCGCATTTTCTACACCTTCTCAGACTCGTAGACCTGGTGGGAGCTCCCAAATGAACTATTCCAGCCAACTGGAAACCCGTAGTAGTTACGCAGAACGCTCTCGAGAGTTCGACGGTAGACCCGTCGATCTTTTGAGGAACCAAGCTGGGCTTTTACCCCCAGCTTACGGGCGTGCATGCCCCAGCTCAATGCTCGAAGGCATTTTGCTTGAAGCGGGTCATGGCTTTTTGACGCTTTTTCGTATCCTGCTGCGCCTGAAATTAGGGCAGGTCGACCCCTGACGCTAACGCGGTACTTCCTGACGAGCGTCTCGGTGACGACTTCGCCAGGTTGGTCTCCGGAGATCAACCCTCGATGCTCGCTGCAACTGTAGAGCCGGTTGCCTTCTTGGTCAACAACTGCCGACCTAGCCAGCTGTCGGCAGCGGTCCGACATTGCAATGGCGTTCGGTCGCAATGGGTAGGAGCAGCCAACGAATTGGTATGCAATCTCAACCATACGCGATTCATCTGCTACATCTATTTTGAGGATCGAGCTAAATTTCACTTTACTCCTCCAAGGGGGGGGTAGTGAGACAAGTAAGCCAATGTGTTACTCTACAATAAAACGCATA
>CAYRGI010000056.1:0-2861 GCA_964423965.1 uncultured Candidatus Saccharimonadales bacterium | reverse complement strand
AGAAGAACGATCCACGGGCTCTTCAACTAACAACTTCTGGCGATAATTCTTTAATCATTGATCCTAAATTCGATTGGGAGGATGATAATTACGAATTGCCAGAGATCAACAAACGTGTTGTATATGAATTACATATTGGCACCTTTAACCGTCATGATCCCGCTACGCCGGGGACATTCGAAACTGCCACGGAAAAACTAGATTACCTTGCCGATCTTGGAATAAATGTGATTGAGCTCATGCCAGTTACCAGCACGACAGCTGATAGGTGGTGGGGTTATGACCCCGATTACCTTTTTGCAGTTGAAGCTGCCTATGGTGGTAGATGGGCATTCATGGAGTTTGTGAAAGAGGCTCATAAAAGGGGTATCGGCGTAATACTGGATGTCGTATATAACCACATGAGCCCATACCCGGGCATGGATTTATGGCAGTTTGATGGCTGGAGCCAAGATAATCATGGTGGCATATATTTTTATAACGATTGGCGCGGCGATACACCCTGGGGACCTCGTCTGGACTATGGCCGCGAAGAAGTTAGAGAATACATTGTTGATAATGCGATGATGTGGCTTAATGATTGTCATGTTGACGGCTTACGTCTGGATGCGGTTTTCCAAATTAGAAACGCATATGGACGCAACGATGACCCAGGCAGCGATTTACCCGACGGCTGGAAACTGATTCAAACAATAAATAAAGAAGCTAAAAAGATTAAGCCGACTTCTATGATTGTCGCAGAAGATATGGACCTCAACGAATGGATCACAAAACCTATTGGTGAAAAAGGAGCTGGCTTTGATGCTCAATGGGCGACATCGATGCCATCAACACTGAGAGGTGCTATTATCCCAGTTGATGATAAAGATCGCCGCATCGAACCCCTAAAATCTGCCATTGAAAAGAAGTTTAATGGGGGCGCATTCCAGAGGGTGGTATACAGCGAGTCACACGATGCTGACGCTAATGGTCACGCTCGCACAAACGAGGAGATAGCACCAGGAAACGCCGGCAACTTACATGCTAGGCGCCGCTCTACCCTCGCTGCCGGGCTTATGATGACGATGCCTGGTGTTCCAATGTTATTCCAAGGCCAGGAATTCATGGAAGACGGGTGGTTCAACCATTGGAAGGGACTGGATTGGACTAAAACCAAGGAGTTCCCCGGAATTGTTCAACTCTATAAAGATTTAATTAAGCTCCGCAAGGATGTTGAAGGAAAAACCGGTGGACTTTGCGGAGAGTCGGTAGAAATATTGTATATTCATGAGGACGACAAGGTAATCGTATATAGACGTTTTGGCGAAAATGATGATGTTGTAGTGGCGGCAAACCTATCCCATGACCAGAAATTAAACTATTCGGTTAAATTTCCTGGCGATGGCACTTGGAAAGTGAGATTCAACAGTGATTGGGATGGCTATAGCTCGGATTTTTCTAATACCGAAACACCAGATGTAATTGCAGAGCAAAGTAAAGGACCCTTGAATTTGGGCCCCTACTCGCTGGTTATTCTCTCGAAGGATTAGATATGTTTTATAGACAATTAAATATTCTACTTCTCTTGTTGAGTTCGATAACTTTAATTGCTTTGCAGCTAAAGCCTCTAGGCTGGTTAATATTGCTAATTTCCATGATATCGCTCGTATTGTGTGATAGGAAATACAGACGTGATTCGCTGCTCCTACACATTTCTATATTAATACTAGGCTTAACACCTATAGATACTGAGATTAGCTACAACCACATGGCATTTATGGGGTTAATGCTTTTGCTCGCACTTATAGTCCCATATTTCATTTCTCGATATTTATATAAAGATCATCATATACGGTTCCCATTTCATCACGGAAGAAATTGGTACAAAAGCGAAGTATTATACATTGCCGCAACCGCAATAATATCGTACCTACTTTTGCCTTTTTATCTTTCAAGTACAGATGCATATTTGAACTGGCCTCCAGATACGGATACTGCTAGCCTGATCAGGCTCTTCGTCGGTACAAACGCCCTTGGAATTTGGGATGAGCTTTTCTTTATCACAACTGTACTTGGTTTGCTTAGACACCATTTTAAATTCTTTTGGGCAAACATCTTTCAAGCAGTTATGTTTACATCTTTTCTTTTTGAGCTGGGATTTACCGGGTGGGGTCCATTAATGATATTTCCATTCGCATTGTTGCAAGGATACATCTTCAAAAAAACCGAGTCTTTGCTATATGTCATCACAATTCACCTAACGCTAGACTTGATACTATATATGGCGTTAGTGAACGCTCACAACCCGGCGATGTTCAGTATTTTCATCACCGGGAAGTAAGTTAGATCGATCTAGAAACCGCCCATTCCGTGTCCGTGCCCACCAGGTCCACCTGGCCCCATGCCCATTCGCGGCATTAGATAACCGGATGGGATTCCATTATCTTTTTCCCACTTCTCAATTTCTGCTTTCTTCTTATCCATCTCGGTTCGTCGCTGCTCCATCAACTGCTGGCGCTCCGACTCGGTCTTGCTACTCATTTCATCTCGTTCAGAATTCCTTTGATCTCGATTTTGCTCCATCTCTTTCTTTAACTCGTTATGCTTAGCTAAAACCATGTCCTTTTGAGCTTGAGTTAACTTACCATCTTTTACTGCCTGATTAAGCATTTCTTCATATTTTTGCTGATGCTCCGCCTGATGGCTTGCTCGGTCTTCATCAAACACTTTCTGAACTTCATTCTTATCTACATGAAACTTTTGTGAAATTTTATCGACAAGCGTATTTCCATCCCCTTGAGCCTGCGCCGTTGCCGCCAGTGATCCGACTCCAATAATAGAAACTGCTGCCGCTGTGAGTAGTACTTTATTACGATTCATAT
>CAYRGI010000055.1:0-2861 GCA_964423965.1 uncultured Candidatus Saccharimonadales bacterium | reverse complement strand
ACTCCAATAATAGAAACTGCTGCCGCTGTGAGTAGTACTTTATTACGATTCATATATCTTACCTTTTCTTAATGATTTAAGCATATAATTCGTTTCTGAGAGAATGCTTAATTTAAGCTTTGAGTCTGCTGATCCTAGAAACGAATTATAAAGGTTGTGCCCTTCCCAGGTTCGCTAGAGCTAGATATTGTTGCCTCATGCATCTCTATTATCTGGCTTGCAATTGAAAGACCAAGGCCATAACCATCAACATCTTTGGATCGAGATGTATCTGCTCTGTAAAATCTCTCAAAAATATGAGCAAGGTCCGAAGCCTTAATTCCTATCCCCTTATCGCTAATCTTTATCTGACTTCCCTTTTTGCTCTGAGATATTTCGATTTTAACCTTTGCAGGGCCGTCGCTATATTTGATCGCGTTCTCGATGAATATCATAAGCAAGCTGACCAAACTTTCGCGATCACCCTTAATTAGATTTGAATCTCCCGAAACCTTCACCTGTGATTTTGTACTGCTAATAATTGGCTCTAGCTTTTTGACAGCATCCTGAGCTATTTCGGTAAGCGAAACTTCTGCAAATTCTATTTTCTCGCCATTTTGATGTCGCGAAAGTGTGAGTAACCCATCGGACAATGATCGAAGCTTATCAATCTCCTCAAGATTACTCTCAAGCAGCTTTTTAGCCTCATTTAGATTGAGTTTCTTGTCACGTAATGCAACCTCGATTTCGGTCATCATAGCGGTTAATGGCGTTCTGAGCTCGTGCGAGGCGTCGGCCGTAAATCGAGTTTGGGCTTCGAGCGCCTCTTCGATCGGGCGTAAGTTTCGTTGAGCTAAAAAGTAACTCCCTAAGCCTCCGAGAACCAGAATCAATATGTTGATAATGGTAAGGTTAATTGCGATATCGCTCTTTGTTTCCTCAATTTGTTCTAATCGCAGCCGGTCTAATTGAGGATGAAATGAAAGAGGCCCTCTGCCAAAATCGTCTTCCAGCATTCTAGATTGACGCATAAATCCATCCTGCAACGCATTTACCGAAATTTCGTACACGGCGACACTAAAAGTCACACTAATAATCATTATGATAGCTAAATATGCAGAGGTGAGTCTTAGTGTGGGCGTGAATTTCATGATTTCCCTACGGCAAGTTTGTAACCAAATCCGCGTGAGGTTTGAATTAAGTTTTGTCCCTTGAAAGGTTTATCAATCTTATTTCGTAAGTAGCCCATGTACACTTCAACTGTATTCGGCAGTATGTCAGAATCAAAATTCCATACGTGGCTGATAATGTTGTTTTTTGTAAGGGTTTGATTTGGATTGCGCATCATATATTCGAGTAAAGCAAACTCTTTGCTAGTGAGCTCAATTTTTTTGCCGGCCCGCGTCACTTCAAAGCTGGCTGTATCCAGTGATAAGTCATCAATTTTAAGGACCGTTCCGAGGTTTTCTTGTGGCCGCCTTAATAAGGCTCGAATTCTTGCAAGCAGTTCGGCAAAAGCAAATGGTTTAACGAGGTAGTCATCTGCCCCGGCATTAAGCCCCTCAACTCGATCCCCAACAGCATCTTTAGCAGTAAGAAGCAAAACGGGTGTGTGAATCTGCTGGCGTCGCATTTCTTTAATAATGTCGACGCCGTCTAGCAAGCCAGGCAACATTCGGTCTAAAACCACCAAGTCGTACGACTCGGTTGTTGCCATCGAAAGTCCACCATCACTTTCGTATTCGACATCAACTGCAAACGATTCCTGCTCTAAGCCTCGCTTTATGGCGTTAGCAATCTTGCGTTCGTCCTCAACAATTAGAATTCTCATACTACTATTTTATGCCCATTAAGCTGAAATTTCACTGAGAGACAAAAGTGACGATAAGAACCATCGTTACCACAGCGCCTGTAACCCAATTAATGTAGATGAATCTTTTCCAGCCCGCATTAGCCTTTTCGCAACTTTTATCGGTCAAGTTAATATAAGGCCAGACATTCAATACGTATAGTAACCCTGTAATTCCCACCAGTAGACCTTGCCAACCAGTTGAGGCAACCAAGATTGATGCGGCCGTATATAAAACTGCCGAGAACCTCACCGTATTTTTAGCCCCCAAGCTTGTGCCTATCGAACCCAAGCCACCCTCTCGGTCAGCTTTTATATCCTGAACGGAACCAAAAGCATGACTAGCCATTCCCCAGAAGAAGAAAGCTAACACAAAATACCACGCCTGGTCTGGCAATGGATAAAAACTGAGCCCATAAACCATGGGCCCGACAAAATGTATGCTAGATGTAATTGAGTCTAAGAATGGACGTTCCTTAAATCTCAGCTTTGGCGCGCTATATGCCACAACAAAGAAAAGCAAGGCAAGCAGGATGATATTTGATAACATGCTCCCGTTTAGCATCATCCAAACAATGAAAGGTATTGATATTAGGATGCTAGCCCACAAAATTAGTCGATGAGACGAGCGCTCCAATAACGCCCCTTCAATTCCTCCCTTTCGGGGGTTGTTTTTGTCGGATTCATAATCAAAGACATCGTTGATGCCGTACATCAACAAGTTATATGGGAAAAGGAAAAAGAAAGTACCAATAATAAGCATTGGGCCGACTGCTCCACCGCTTACAAGATATGCGGCGGCAAATGGGTATGCGGTGTTTATCCAAGATATGGGCCTGGAGGAGGGGAAGATTTCACGCATGTTTTCTTCGCTCCCATATCGCCGGCAGCAACAAAGCCGCTGCAATTGTATAAGCAAAATCCTCTATTGGGGCGCTGCCGATGTAAAGTCCAAGTAAGTGCGAGCCTTCGTATGCGACAATACCGGATAAAATAATCAAGTTATCAAATATTGCAGTTAAGAGGGTTAATA
>CAYRGI010000054.1:0-2900 GCA_964423965.1 uncultured Candidatus Saccharimonadales bacterium | reverse complement strand
CCAGTCTTCCCTTAAATCTACAATTTTCACCTTGTTACGCCCTGCCATAAAGTGTTCCATTCAACCCTGGTATATTACTAACAGATGCCTGATTGAGTATCGTATACCAAGATTTCAGCTCTGATAAGATATGGTTCCAATTCGATACCACTTGGTTCACCATATAATCATTCTGGAGCAAATTACCACCCTCAGAGGTGGCTTTTTTAGTTTCAGCAAGCCATAAATCGGTGGTTCTAAATCCGCTACCAAATTGGTAGACGATACCTTAAAGTGCATGAGAGGCCGGGCAGAGTACTGTAATTAGTTCCGGTAATAGATGAATGTTTATCTAAAACTGTTTTTCCTGCTCCCTAGGGTCACCAGCACTTACACAATATATTGATTTATTTGCAACATTCAGGTACTTTTGCATAGCCAGTTGAACCTTTGACAAGAGGATGAACGTGTACGATATCGAGGCAGAAATTGATGAAGAGACGTACTCCGCGCATTCTACACTAAAAGTTAACTCAGTAAGCATTGAAGAACGTTCAGTTTACGTCCTTTACATGCGAAACCCGGACGGTGACCCATTCGCCGAACGGTGGCTCATGGAAGTTAATAGAGTGCACCGAGAGCCGAATGGCGACTTGCTTGTGGATGCGTGTATCGTCAACTTGGAATTAGAGGGTCTAAAAGTCGTCGATTGCATATTCAACTCTGATGGCTTTCTTTTCTTAAGAGATGAGGAAGAAGAGTTGCTAATTGGTTTTCTTTGGCCATGTGAATCGCTAGGCATTAGTGAGCAAGTCGTTAAAGATGCAGTAAGCGAGCAAATCAGTCAAAACAGCTCCACCTCTAGACTTACTGACCCAGAGGCAATCCTAGCTGAACTTACCCAGCTTTTTGGAAATGAAGCTCCAAACGACCAGAGCCCCGACAGAGTAAAAGTCAATTTCGCAATTACTGGAGCTGTCACAGCAAATTTGCTAGGTGATAATGAAGCGATGAAAGAGGTCCTTAAGGAACTAAATCATATCGAACTTTCTATGTTCATGGGCGGCCTTATTGCCACGTGCTCCAATATGATAAAGGTGCTAGCAGCCAGCTGGGATTGCGAACCCATCGAGGCCTGGAGGATTATCCAGCGGGCGCGGCACGAGCTTGGTCTTTCATAGCCCTCAGGCAGTACGGAAATCTCCTGCTGTTTGGGGGCTCTTTCCGTTTAGGTTCTGAATTAGCCGCCCTAGGGTATTTAGAAACCAATCTGTTAGTATTATAAGCATAACCTTTTAATTGAATGCTTACTCATAAGAAAAAAATTAGCAAGAAAGTCATCTTAATTGTTTCATTTTTGATAGCATCCGTTGGGGTAGCATTAATTGCACTCACGAGGGCTGCCGACCCCACCGACACAACTACTGCTAATGTTTGGGTAGCTGCAAATGGTGGTAGCTGCACTCGCCAGCCATCTCCAGTTTCCTATACCGTCGGCAATGCTCAGTCTTGTAGTTCCTTAAATGCTGCATATCTGGCTGCATCCCCCGGAGATAGCGTTCTTGTAGCATCAGAGACCTATACCGATCAGTACATTGGCTGGAAAAATAATGCTACTGCTCCAGACATAACGATGCAGCCAGCAAGCAACGCAAGTGTAATAATTAAGGAGTTGGATATCCAGGGGACCAGATACCTTACTTTAAAAAACTTCCGCATCGAACCTATGGCAGGAAGAGCAGGCTGGGACCAAATTATTGATTTTGGGCAAGATATACAGCCGGAGCCGCCGTCATACGTAACACTTGATGGCATTACGATGGATGGCCGAGTTAATGGGCAAAACCAAGAAAGAACTGGTCTGGGTATTAATGGTGGGGCAAAGTATATAACTATTAAGAATAGTGACCTTGGGTTTATCCAAGACCAAAAAGTTATACAGGTTCAAAACTATCAATCTAAAGGATATAACGACCACATCACTATTGATAACGTAAAACTGCACGATGACCCTCAGACTTCACCAGATAAACACCTAGAGTGCCTATGGGCATCAAGTATGAGCAATAGCACACTAAGTCGCCTAGACTTTTACAATTGTGCTCTTCCAATGATAATTTCTCACTTCGGGACGGACCTTCCCCTTCAGAACGTAACCATCGAGAAAAGTGTTTTTGAAGCGAGCGGATGGTCTGGTGGGCAGCCAGGCTATTACTCCATTGATGGATGCTTATCTACTGCCGGGAGCCCAGGCTCGCTCAATCTTAAGTACAATTACTTCGCAATACCATGGGGGTGTGCCATTGAAGGAGGTTATTCAGGTTTAACAGCTGTTGGGAATATTGGCCCTGAAACGGCATGTAGACCTGGGGTCACTTACCGCTTCAATGTTTGGAACGGAGCTAAATGCGACGCCACTGATAAGCAAAGTGCAGGCGCCACGAGCCAAGTAGTTAGAGTGGGATTAGCATTCAACGGTGGCCCAGGTGATTACTGCCCTCTTTCTCCAAACTCTCCTCAAATAGATTCCGGGAGCTTGTCCGACTACCCGATAATAGATTTCCTAGGAAGAAGTAGGTACTCAGGGTCTGCCCCAGACGCCGGTCCCTGCGAATATGGTTCTGGGCCACCCAGCAGCGGTAAAACTGGTGATATAAACAACGACAATTCCATAAACATTTTCGACCTATCAATAATACTCAGTAATTATGGAAAGACTACTGCACAGGCAAGTAATCCTTCCGCGGATATAAATAATAGTGGCTCAATAGATGGAACTGATTTGAGTATTTTGCTCAGCAACTACGGCAAATAAGGGGCGTACTGGTACTGGATTAGTATACCAAGTGTGTAACTATTGCAATTACTTACGTTTTATGGTATAAATTACTTTAAGTTTCATGTTTCTGGAACTCGTCCTT
>CAYRGI010000053.1:0-2947 GCA_964423965.1 uncultured Candidatus Saccharimonadales bacterium | reverse complement strand
ATGGTGTAAATACAATCAGAGTGACGGCAAAGAGTAGGCTCGGCAAAGAAACTACAGTCACTCGTAACATTCTTGCCAACGTTCCTCGTTCGACCGAGAGGTTCGAGCTGCCTGCGGCTGTTTTTGATGGAGTTGCGGTTAGAATCCAAATAAAAGATGCCGCGGCTACAGTTACTGTCCGGGCAGACGGCAAAGAGGTTTTTAGAGGAACAATGCTTCCAGGTACTATCCAGGTATTCAAAGGCGCATCGCTTATTAACGTTTCCACAAGCAATGCCGGGGCAACCTTGCTTACAGTCACAAACTCTCAGGCAGCTAATGTGTCTATCGGGAGCAGTGGAACTATGGGGCAGTCACGAAATAATCTAGAGTTCGCTAAAGAGACGCAATTTAAGTAGCTTTGGTATAATTTCCTTATGGCAAAAGATTTTTCATTCGATGTAGTTAGCGATTTTGATCCTGGTGAGATGACCAATGCTATCGATCAAGCACAGCGGGAGGTTGCCCAGCGCTACGATTTTAAAGGCACTAGTGCCAAAATTGAGTTTACCGACAGCAAGAACGGTCTCAATTTGACGGCAGATAGCATCAACCAAATAAACTCTTTAGTTGACGTAATTCAAGGTAAGTTAATCCGTAGAGAAATTTCTCCGAAGGCGCTTGATATTTCATCTACTCAACCAGCCGAGAGTGGAACTGTGGTTAAGTGGTCTATCAATTTTAAGCGAGGCTTAAATCAAGAGCAGGCAAAAAAGCTGTCAAAACTCATCCGCGACGAATATCCTAAGGCGAAAGCTCAAATTCAAGGCGAGGCCATCAGGGTATCTTCTACCAGCAAGGATGATCTTCAAGCGATAATGAGTTTGCTTAAGCAGCAAGAACTCGAATTTCCGCTTCAGTTTAATAACTTCCGCTAAGATCTATATCTTCCAGCGTTTCATAGCCCTGCTCAATATCACGCCTGATGTATAGGCGAATTTTATTAACCTCAATTTCTTGGGGCTTAATTATCTGATCGCACTCAGACACAAGTAATTTTCTATCAGATTGCTCGAGTCGCCTAATTGCCCGCCCCACAGTTACATGTGCAATATAGTCACTACCTTCGTGATAAATAACGCCTGATGAATCAAACTCAGATAGAGTTTCATGAAGGGCAATATGAATAGGGCAAAGAGGCTTTGTTTGAGCTTTTAACGCTAGGGTCACTGGTGTTATAAAAAAGCTTTCGTCTATTTTGGTGCCCACGGGGCCAAAGTTTTTTGCTACGTCATGAACCAGTTGCTGCCATTGCTTGAGCTTAGATTCATCAATATCTTGAGGCGCCTTGAGCGTCATGTGGGGCTCGATGTGCGATAATCTTAGATTGCGTTTAAAGCCTTCGCAAAAAGATAGGCGCAAGAATGAGTCGCCATATGTATGAAGCAAGGGAACTCCAATAAACACTCTCATAACTCCATTATACTTGACGTTCGTGTTTTGTTCGGTTATGTTTGATTTAGGGTCAAAAAATTGAGCTTCCAGGGATGTACCGGTGGTGCTGGGGTGCATCCCATCGACCCTTAAGAATAATTTAATTCGACAATAATATTCTCGAAGCATCACAAAGAGGGACATGATAAAATGACAAAAGTAAAAGAGATTCAGGGGAGTACCACAACGTTGAGTAACGAAGATAAGACTGCACGTTTAAAGGCAGTAGATTTAGCAGTCAGTCAGATTGAGAAGCAGTTTGGTAGTGGTTCAATTATGAAGTTGGGAGAATCCCACAAAATTGATGTTAAGACGACGCCAAGCGGCAGCCTTTCTTTAGATTTAGCATTGGGCGGAGGTTTCCCCCAAGGTCGAATAATTGAAATTTATGGTCCAGAATCCAGCGGTAAGACAACTCTTGCACTTCACGCAGTGGCACAAGTGCAGAAAAATGGAGGCTTAGCTGCTTTTGTTGATGCCGAGCACGCATTAGACCCAGAGTATGCTAAGAGGATTGGCGTTAACCTTGATGATCTTCTAGTTTCTCAACCAGACACTGGAGAGCAGGCATTAGAAATTACAGAAACACTTGTCCGCTCAAGCGCTGTTGATATCGTAATCGTCGACTCGGTAGCTGCTTTAGTACCTCGAGCTGAAATTGAGGGCAGTATGGGCGATGCAGTGATGGGTATGCAGGCACGCTTGATGTCACAGGCGCTCAGAAAGCTTACTGGTGTCATCAGTAAATCAAAGACTACAGTTATATTCATTAACCAGCTTCGTATGAAGATCGGAGTTATGTTCGGTAACCCTGAAACGACAGCTGGCGGCCAGGCATTAAAGTACTATTCATCGGTTCGCCTAGATATCCGACGTACCGAGCAGATTAAGGATGCCGATAAAGTTATAGGAAATCGAGTTAGAGTTAAGGTGGTAAAGAATAAAGTAGCACCACCATTCCGCATGGCTGAGTTCGATATCATGTACAACAAGGGGATCTCTACAGCAGGTGACTTGCTCGATCTAGCAGTGAAGTACGAGCTAGTAAAAAAGAGCGGTGCTTGGTATGAGTACAAGGGAGAGAAGATGGGCCAAGGACGCGAAGCTGCCAAGGCATATCTTGAAGAGCACAATAAGGAGCTCAAAGAACTTGATCAGGCGATAAGAAAGCAGGCCCTCGCTTAATAAATGCCAAAAATTACGGCAATTAATCAGCAGGCAAAGAACCAAGACAGATACTCTATATTTGTCGATGGTAAATATACATTTTCGCTGTCATCTTCTCAGCTAATTGATACTGGAATTGCATCTGGAGATGACCTAGAGCCAAAAAAGATTGTAGAGCTAGTTGAACTTTCCGGGTTTGGGAAGATGATGGATCGAGCATATAACTATCTTTCTTACAGACCAAGAAGCAAAAAAGAACTTTCTGATTATTTGATAAAAAAGGGATGCGACAAGCCGACTGTCGCAA
>CAYRGI010000052.1:0-2968 GCA_964423965.1 uncultured Candidatus Saccharimonadales bacterium | reverse complement strand
ATGACAGGATTAACGATCTTCTTAAGCAATCTGGTTTCGGCAGAGATATCGGGGCGTGAGCAAATATATAACACGCAAATTACATTTTCTGGATACGATTTGATAGCTTCTCTAATTGCTTTCTAACAGGAGGAATATTGATTGCGATGGCAAGTATTACAGCAAGTATGACGATATAGTACTCAACATGTGGTATTGATTGGCCAATGTAATAACCCAATAGTACTGCCGATAAGCTCCATATTATTCCACCGACAATATTGAGAATAGAAAACATTCCTATTCTCATTCGAGTTAGGCCCGCTACTATCGGGGCGATTGTATGGACAACTGGCACAAATCTACCAACAACAAGTGTAACTTTACCGTGCCGGTCATAAAATTTCTCGGCTTGTGTTATGTGTTCAGGCCTAAGCTGTTTGATCCTGGGCGAGTGAAATATTTTGCGACCGTATGTCTTACCCGAGAAATATCCAGCATAGTAGCCGCTGATTGCTGCCGAAACTCCGACGGCAATCACAATTGGGAGGCTGAGTCGGCCAGTGGCGGCGAAAGCCCCAGCAGCGAACATCAATGTGAAGCCTGGAAGAGGCAGAACGAGTCCAAGGATTATTCCAGACTCAATAAAAACGCTTACAAATATCCCAATGTACCCAACTGACTGTAGTAGTTGGTCGACTCCCATTATTCGGCGAGAAGCTTTCTTACAGTATCGGCAACAGTTACCGGTGTGGTTTCCATCTTAATAAAGATCCCATCAACCTGATATGGCTTGGCCATATCTCTTGCAGTTTCGTAAGGAAGGTTGGTAAGAATCACAACCGATTTTGGGAGGATGTCTTTTTTGGTCGCAATCTTTAAGACTTCTATTCCATCTATGTCAGGCATCATAATATCGAGCAGTGCAACGTGCGGATTATGCTCATCTAAAATCTTTAGGCCCTCTTCGCCGTTTGTGGCAGTTAGTACCTTAAACCCCTCCGCTTCTAGTTTTAACCTATAAAGCTCGCGAATTGCCTCTTCGTCTTCAATTAACGCTACTATGTGTGACATAAGAATGTTGCCTGCTAAACTAATGTTATGAAAAATTATCCAGAATACCCTACGCCATACGTACTCTTTAATAAGAACATTATAAAGCAAAACGTGAACCTGTTCGAAAAAGGGCTTCCCGGAGTTCAAATTCGTTACGCAATGAAATCGAATCCTTACAAGCAGTTGTGTGAGGAAGTTGCTAAAAATGGAGCCGGTTTCGAGATCGCCTCGGTTGGTGAGCTTGAGATACTCAAGAGCGTTGCCGTCCCGGCAGAAAAGATAATATTCAGTGCGCCAATCAAGCCTGCTCAGCACATTAAGCAGGTATTTGATTATGGGGTCAAGGATTACATTGTCGACTGCATTGAAGAGGTAGATAAGCTCTCAGAGCATGCCCCGGGGTCCCGAGTTATGGTGAGAGTTGAGGTTGATGAAGACGGAAGCATTTTCTCGCTAAAGGATAAGTTTGGCGCATACGACGAGCAAGTTGTTCCAATTTTTAGGCGCATAAAAGAGCTCAATCTTGAGCCATCCGGTATTGCTTTTCATGTGGGATCGCAAGCGCTTAACCCCGAGGCTTGGTCGAAAGGGCTTCATGTTGTTAAGGATCACATTGACGCTCTTGAAAAAGAGGGGATTAAGGTATCAACTCTTGATATAGGGGGCGGATTTCCGTTCAATTATGAAGCCGGTGAACTTCAACTTGAAGACATTTTTGGTTCAATTAACAGAACAATTGATAAATTGGGTCTTAACGATATGCAGCTTATTGTTGAACCGGGTCGAGCTATGTGCGCCAACTCAATGGATCTGGTTACATCTGTTGTACAGAGAACTAAGCGTCACAATGAGTGGCTTTATCTTGACGCAGGAACGTACAACTGGGTTTTTGAAGCAATGGATTTTCAGGGAGGGTTGAAATTTGCAATTTCTCAGATCGATTCCAGAACAGATGAACTGGTTCGGTTCACAGTTGGTGGCCCCACTTGCGACAGCATCGATACAATTAGCAAAGCTTCAGATTTACCAGGCGACATCAAAATAGGCGACCGGGTCTTAATCGAGAATGTTGGGGGGTATAGCTACGCCTTTGCATCAAACTTTAACGGCTTTGAAGTACCTAAAATCTACGATATTTAAAGTTTAGTCACAATTGGTGCAACTATTGTATCGTGTTGCCAGTATTCGCAGTCTTCAGGTGGATTAACCTTAACCACCTCAATATCAACTCCATCTTTTGTGAAGCCGGCTTCCATTAGCTTTTCGCAATGCTTATCGGCTAGGGTTGATACTTCGTCGGAGTAATAAGTGAGCACGCCACCTTTTTTAAGTAGACGGTAAGCTTCTTCGAAGAACCAGAAATGATTCCCGTGAATTTCCTCTTCTGTAAGAGGGTAGGTATCGAAAAGTATTCCATCAAATGATTCATCTTGTAATAGTGGGGTGATGTCTTCCCAAAATCCCTGCAAGACGTTAGCTTTCTGCTCCGAAATGGGGTCCCTCAGGTCGTCCATCGACCTCTTAACTACATCTGGGTGGCATTCGATAATGACATGTTGGTCTATGTTGTGCTTTTGAATCTCGCTAGCTGAAAGTCCTAGCCCGTATCCAACCTCGAGTACTCGGCCGCCATTTTTAGTACAGATTGCGGCTAATCTAGACATATAGTTCATTTCCCAGTCTTCCATAACGGGATGACCGGCAATTTTGAGCTCGCCATCTACAAATTCAGCTGGACTATCAATCCAGCCTTCTTTGGTGGGGAACCCGATTTCTTTCCTGGTTTCTACAGTATCAATTTTTGTTTTTGTTTGATTCGAGTTTGTCATGGTTTTTATATTAACATAAGAATATATGAATTTCTGCAAATTATATTCTAACGGGTTGATATTTCTTACTGCTTATGTTATAATTACTTCCATGCTCGGAAACG
>CAYRGI010000051.1:0-3108 GCA_964423965.1 uncultured Candidatus Saccharimonadales bacterium | reverse complement strand
AAAATACTATTAATCGATGATGTAGTAACAACCGGTGCTACTGTCGCTGCTTGTGCCTCGCTTATTAAGCGGGCTGGGGCAAACCAAGTTGTTGTTGCCGCATTAGCGCAAGATTAAATAATTGCTGGCGGAGAGGGAGAGATTCGAACTCTCGCGGGGGATTGCTCCCCCCTACAGGTTTAGCAAACCCGCCCCTTCAGCCACTTGGGTACCTCTCCATGTTGTGGCTACAGATGAGATCATACAGGAATGACGCATTCTGATCAATGCAAAGAAGTGTTTGACATAATCATTTTGTGGGTGGATACTAAGCCTGTAAGAGTCGTTCCCAACCAAGGAGACGACATGTACCTTCAGGATGGAGAGGGTTCCATGATGCAGAGGTAGCAATCATGGAAAGGAGTACCGGCCTCATGGCCACCACCCTCTTCGCTGATCCACCAGACGACCGTAACGAGCTTGAGCTGGGTTTCTGTGATCCTCCCCGCGGGATCGCCGTTCATACCAGTTGCTACCGCGACGATGAGTGTTGCGTCCGCTTCACCTTCATCTCGCCAATCGAGCTCAGTGCCTTCGTTCCCGCACCGCCCGATCCCTGCCGCTCGCAGTAACCCGCACCGCCTAACTGGATCGTGTAGTACAAGCGCCCCAAAGCATGGATGCTGAGGGGCCTTTTTATAATTGCTGGCGGAGAGGGTGGGATTCGAACCCACGATACCGTTTCCGGTATACCGCTTTTCGAGAGCGGCGCCTTCAACCACTCGGCCACCTCTCCATATACCCTCAAGCCTGTATGATTCCTGGCGCGCTCGGCAGGATTCGAACCTGCGACCTCCAGTACCGCAAACTGACGCTCTATCCAGCTGAGCTACGAGCGCACGCTTAAGGAACTGATAAAGATTAGCATATCTTAAGGTGTATTTGAAGACTAAAAGCGGAGGTATCGGCTGGCTCGCTCGATGAAGTCGAGCTCCCGGTCAACCCTAGGCAAGTGAGATGTCAGGATTTGCTCAATCTTCTCAACATCGTCATTCTCGCATATCAGTGTTAAGCGTGGTACGAACCTTTTTGCAGGTTCTAGATCGATCGAGTACCACGCCATATCTTGCAAAATGCTAAAGCTGCGAAAGTTCGTATATGGGAGCTCCTTACGCTCGATAATAATTCCGTCATCATCTAAGGTGTATTGAAGCGTCCGAGGGTGTTTACGGGTGTAGACCATAATTGCGATGGCCATCACAACAACAACTGCGATGCTGAGCCACTGTTGAAGGAAGCCGAGAATTCCACACAACACAGCTGCAATAAGCCAAAGTGCCATATACCATCCAGCGGACTTTTCATGATAGATATATTCTGATGCATCCCAGCTGTAACTTTGCTGAGGCGCTGTATCTGTAGGCTCCGCACTCTGTAAGTCGGGACTTATGTCTTGACTAGGTTGTTGTTCGTTGGGGTTCATATATCTTTTTATTCTCTAAATTAATTATGAACTAGCTCGTCTTTAAAAACAATTTTCTTGAATAAAAAAGCATTTTCGCGTATATTACGTTGGTTCTACTGCGGAGGGGTGACCGAGTGGTTGAAGGTACCGGTCTTGAAAACCGGCAGGCCCGAAAGGGTCTCGTGGGTTCGAATCCCACCCCCTCCGCCATTAAAATCGTCCATCGAACAAAGTTCTTTAATAATATGTTGGTATTTTTGGAATTAGGACAAGCATTTCAGCCCTGTTGTGCTGATAGAATTTGCCTAGCTTCGAACTTTAAAAATTTGTCTTCAGCTCAGTGAACTTGGGGAGTTTATAAAGGTGAAGACAAACATCGGCAGTTAGGAGAGAGATGCTGCTTTTTTCGGTTTCGGGATTTCTGAACCTCATCCCGGAGGTATTTTCAACGTTGGTCAAGGGCCCTTCTCAGGGCAAGAAGACCCATCGTCTCAGGAAGAGTGCTTCGCAGAAGTTGGTTTACGCCAATAGCGATTCGCGCATCTTCAACAGAGAACCCGTTACAACTTCGTAGTTTCACCAAGAGGAGAGAATGCCCTCACCAAATAGGCGAAAGCCTAGAACCAATCCCTTGCCCCTCGTGCCATTGCAGACCATGTCAGACAAGGTCAACAAGGCAATTGAGGCAAGATCAACCCTTCCTAAGCAGATTAGGAGACGCGTTCAACCAGGCGTAAAGCCTGCGAAGCGGTAGCCTACCGGTTACTTCTTCAAGCGGGGCACGATGCCCCGCTAACAGCAATTATTAAAGTCGTCCGCTTTGCAGGCGATCTAGTATCTCGGTTTCGGACTTAGTCCCCTCTTCATCTTTTTGAATTACAAAAATGGTTCGCTTAAGCTCATGTAGTGACGTTCTTGAGCCATCAAGTTTCAAACCACGATCAACCGCTTCTAGCGCTTTTGAAATGTCCTCTTCCCTATCTCCTGGCTTGTTAATGTAGATCTGAGCTATAAGCAGCTCCTTGGATATAGATTCAGGGGAGGCAGTCGCGACTCTAATAGCTGTCGCCGGTAGACCTTTTTCGTAAAGCTCTTTGGCTAAGGCTAGATTCTTTTCCTTCTGAACTTTTTTGATTAGTTCAATTTGATCTTGGACTCTATGGTTATCTTTCCACTGATCCAGTTTTTCGCTCTCCCCTCCCCTATCCATTTCCAGTGAAGCATAAGAAGCAACAATGGCGGATTCTGGATCATTTTGATTTTGGACTAAATCGTATGCTTGTTGTGGCTGCGAGTCCTCTAAGTATTGTTTAGCTAATTCGCGTGCATACTCGGGGTTACTCGGATCCAAAATCATAGCTGCTTTAAAACCCACAACCGGGTTGAGGGTCTCACTTCGGCTTAGGCCGGCAACCACCTTGGCTCGGCCTGATGCATAATCCTTTGCTTGATAGGACAAATACACAGAGACAATTGAAAACATAAGCATTGTCGAAATGGCTATGCTTATAAATTTTTTATTGCTTGATGGACTTGAGCTGCTCATCTAATTGAGATACTAGCAGTTTAGTATCGGCTTGGCGATTGCGTGTTTCTTCAACCAGCTCAGGAGGCGCAGAATCAACGTAGCTCTTGTTTTCTAGCTGCTTGTTAAGCCTTAGTAA
>CAYRGI010000050.1:0-3213 GCA_964423965.1 uncultured Candidatus Saccharimonadales bacterium | reverse complement strand
AATTCTTTGAAATGTAGATAGTCAGTCCATCACGACCCCCGATCTGAAGGGCAGGAAGAAGATGTTTGACGATGTGGGCGCCGAAATCGTCGTCAGGCGAACTCGGCGAAACCTCTCTCCCAACCTCGATTGGGAGGAGATCGAAGAGGCCAACCGCGATGCTTGCGGATGGACCGAGTCGTACTACGCCGATGGAATCGGCGGAGTTGAGGTCGGCATGGAAGTCGACATGATCGCAGCCATTGATGAGCTTCATGCCGGCAAGGAGCCGCACAGCGACACTGATGTCGCCTCCATCGCCAGAGAGTTCGGCGCTCCGGTCACTTTCAACGGTTTTCCCGTTGACCGTACGACCGACCATGTGGTCGTTCACGAGATCGGAGATCTTGACAAGCCGTTCCCCCATGACGACATGGATGTCGCCCGCACCCCGCGCGACCCCGATACACGGAAACACCTCTGGGCCGTTCTGGATGCTCGCGAGGATCGCGACCACCACAACGACTCGCGCCGGCGCAAGATCAACCCTCACAAGGGACCTGGTCGAGAGCGCGGTCGAGAGCTCATCCGCACGATGCGGGAGCGCGGCGACATCGCCGCATAGTCGTGATGCACAAGGGGCGCCGAATGGATTCGGCGCCTCACGACTGACTGTTTATATTACTGAGTAGCAGGCGCCAGCGGATCGTTGCCCATCAACACGCTGGCGTATTTGTTATATAAATCAACTTTTGAATTATAAATAGTGATATCAGCATTTACCCCCGGGACTAAGCTATTGTAGGCATCAATCTGATTGCGCTGTTTTAAAACTTCCATTTTAGCCTTAGTAGCCTGGATTTGTCGGTCCATGTCACTTATCTCCGCCCTCAGGCCATCAAAGGTCTTATTGAACTGGTCGCTTAAAGCTACAACCTGCGCTCGATTCGATAAATACTTCGCATAATGCGCCTCTAGATCAGGTGGCAAGCCTCCAAATTCGGTTCCAAGGATCGAATGTAGTTCGTTATCCTCTTCCCCAGGCTCAAGCTGACCATAATCTTTCAACCGCTCCTGAAGTTTTGGATTATCCAGGTTCTTTGCAGCCTCTTGCAGCTGAGCATTCAGCTCATTTCGCTCTCGAACACTCAAGCGATCGTAAGCTGCATGAAGCATCTCATGAGCTGCCGTAACCGCCATCTGTTGCTCGAGCTCAGGCTGCTTAATTTCGAGCAAATAAATATGATTACTAGAAAGATAACACCCAAGCTCAATAGTCTCTTGATCTTCAATACGACAGTTCTGAGCCAAAGTTCGGCGATCTTCATTTATTTGAGGATCCGCTCGGTAAAATATCTTCTTCCCATCCTCTGTCATGGTGGACTGCGTCGCTAGAGACTCTATCTGCGCGGTTGGCTTATAGTCCTTTAGGTAATACCAATCTAGAAGAGCTGTGTAATTGAATACAAGACAAATCGCTCCGCCAACAATAGTTAGTGACAGAGCGACTTTTAATAGGTTTTTTAAAAACCGGGCCATGGATTAATTGTAACTCAGCGACTAAGGCTTGATGTAGACGTCTACTTTACCCTCGTCTTTTGCCTTCTTGAGCTGATCCTTTACGTATTGGTCGAAATCAACGCCTTTAATCAAGATATGTGATGCCTGAACTTGATCATCCTTCTTGTTGGTTACCTTGATGATGTGATATCCGTATTTGGTCTTTACGATGCCCGAGGTCTGTCCTGGTTGAAGCTCAAAGGCTGCCTTCTCGAATTCAGGAACCATCTGACCTTTACCGAAGAATCCGAGATCGCCGCCATTTGCTGCCGAGCTATCCTGTGAGTTCTTCTTTGCGAGCTCTGCGAAGTCACCACCTGCTTGAACCTGCTTGAGTACATCCTCTGCCTTAGCTTTAGCCTGAGCGTTGATGCTCTCGTCGTTCTGCAACTTCTCCGCAGTCTTCTGCTTTAGTAGTTGGAACTTAATCTTTTGCTCAAGGTCAGCCCTGTTCCATCCGTAAAACTTCTTAAGAACTTCGTTAACCTTCTCTTCTCCACCGGCTGACTTAGTGATTTGATCAACCTGCTCCTTAACTTCCTTCTTGGTAACAGTAACCTTTTGCTCTTTAGCGATCTGCTTTATAATCGCCTCTTCCTGCATTTGAGTTAGGACTTGCTCTTGCAACTGCTTGAGTCGCTTCTTGCCCTCATCGGATTTAAAGTCAATGGCCTCACCGCCGCTTTCACCGGTCTGACTTTGGTAGTAATTCTTGATGGAGTTAACTTCGAAGAGATAAGTTGAGTAAGTTACCCACGAACCATTTACGATCTCAGCCGGGTACGGCACAACCTTCGAGAAGACCTGAACAACCCGATTATCGCTCTTGTACTTATAAATTAATACGCCAAAAATTAGGATTAAAAGAACTATAACGCCCAAGATCGAGCCTGCAATAATTGCGGCTTTCTTTTTGCTAACGTTAAGCTTGATTTTCTTCCCACTATTATTAGAACCTTCGGGCATAACACTCGAGGCTACAGCTGCTTCGGCAACCGGCTTGCTTTCTTTTGGTTTAGCTACGGCAGCCGGCTTCTTTGCAGCCGGTTTTCGTGCCGGTTTCTTCTTATCTTCCAACCCTAAAACTCCTTATGCTGTATTCAATGCTACCTTATCTCTCCGGCGGTGTCGAGGATGCTTGAGATATTTGATGAGTCATATCCATCATTACGCTGTGGATCTCTTCTGGGTGGTATATATCTTTTAGAAGCCAGTCACCTGTATATGTTTCGAGGGTGATATCACCATACTTCAATAAAGCAGCCTGAATACCCTTAATGTGGTAGTTGATCGACTGAACTTTCTCAAAACCAACCTCTTTAACCTTCCTATTAAAGAGCCCCTTTTGATTAATAACAATCAGTCGCTGGTTGGTAATTATATTGACGCTGTAATGCCAATTCATCCATTTGTAAAACCAGTAACAGAATGAGATCAATGGCACTATCAGGGCAATTTGCAATGCCAAATTTGAAAGCGGAAACAGCATCAATGGGCCGAGACCAAACAGAATTGCAAGCATCCCCCAGATTAGCGGCCACCGCAAAACAATTGGGTGCTGGTTAAAAACCTCTTGCACCACTTCGCCAGGATGCTGACCTGGGAATTCGCGTGGTTCGCCTTTGGGACGCTTAGACATACCCGAATTGTAAGATAAGCACAGCCGTTTTGCCA
>CAYRGI010000049.1:0-3272 GCA_964423965.1 uncultured Candidatus Saccharimonadales bacterium | reverse complement strand
CAACTCGGGGTTAATTGAGATCTTCTTAATCTTTTGCTCGCCCTTGATTTCTACCTTTACGGCACCATTACCAGCCTCGACTTCGATGGTCTCTTTGGCTAGAGCGGATTGAATTTTCTTAAGCTCATAAAGCGTTTTAGCCTTATCAAACATTTCTTGGCTCCTTATCTGTATATACGCTCTATTTTAACTCAAAAACAACTGATGAGGAATAATCAGCGTGAAACAGCGAACTTTTGAGCGGCGCTTGAACCATACTCGTATTTTGGACCAACCGCTTGCCAATTGGCCGGAACCTTATCAAAGTAGTCTTTCTGCCCCGTTTTCCCGACCACCCAGACATACCCAGAAGGGGGGTTTATGTTAGAAAAGTCTTTTATTACAATCTGATCAGCGCGGTCAAATATCAAACTGCTCTCACCGTACCCGTTAACTCCATTTTTTGCCCATAATTTTGTTTCGGTGGCAGTTCTGTTGTAGTAGCTAAAATCGAAGAAGGTGTATAGCTCCCCCGAGATTATTTCGTCACCATTTTGATACTGCTCGTTTACAACTCTTCCAATTTCTCGCATTTGATGGTTTGCATACTTATACACATTTAGGTTGCCGATCATAAAGATTACTAGCAAAATTGCAGCAGAAATAGCTGTTAAGCCTCTCTTTTTCGCAAACGGCCATCCTTGAACCAAAATAACCGCAAGCAGTGCGTAATAAGCTACTGCCGAAAAAACGAAATATCTATCAACATATATGGGGCGACTAAGCATAACGGAGACTAATACAACAAGAATAGGAGCAGCAAGAGCATATGAAGCGAGTAAGAACGTCGAAGAGCGGTATTTCTTGGCATACAACCACAGCCCAATTACTAATGCTAAAAAGGCCGCTGATATGCCAACTTTAGCCGGAACTCCAATCTCAGTCAGATTGTTGTACACCAGGAACTGCATCAAGGTATTTGGCAGGGTCTCGATGTTCGATGGAGGTATCCAGAAAGATGCTTGGACCCTCTTAACTTGTGCTAAAGCCGACGGAAGCCAGGGCAAAAATAGTGCTGCTCCGACAAAGTTAGCCAGCCACCACCTGTAATCAAATAAACCGCGCTTGTTTTTACGGCTGCTTATGTACAAGACATAGCCCCAGTGGACCAATATCATAAATATTGAGTAGTAGTGGGTATAGAGTGCGGCAGAGATGCTCACAGCGTAAAATACGAACCATTTATTTGAGGATTTGAGCTCTACGGCTCGAACCAAGAAATATGTAGATAGAAGTAGTATGAATGCAACCATGGCATACATTCTGGCTTCTTGACTGTACCTAACAAGAAAAGGTCCAAATGCGATAAATATGGCAGCTAGCCTAGCCGCGGGTTCAGTAAATAGGCGGCGCACCAGTAAGTAGCCCAAAGGTATGCATGCAAGCATAAGTACTACACTCAAACTGCGAGCTGCTGCCTCGGTAGTTCCAAATAACTCCATCCAATAATGCAAAACAATATAATACAGAGGCGGGTGAACATCCCTCCCGGTCCTCCAGAGTATTTCTAGTACACTATCCGGTGCCAGCATCATTGTGTAGCCCTCATCGTGCCAGATGCTAGATTTTGAAATATCCCAAAATCGCAATATTGCACCAGCAAGAATTGTTATGCCAAGGAATTTAGTTGTAGATACTCGATTTAGTAAGTTCATTTCTTAAATGCCTTATACTCGAAATGTTTATTTTTATATACTCCCCGCCATTTTCGCCAAACAATTGTAAATAGCTCTCCTAGTGTTTCAAAGGCGGCCGTCTTAACCTCGCCTTCAAATGTACCATTGGGTTTATCAGACCAGTCTGGGGCGTGTATTTGAGCAATGCTCAGTCCTCTCATACGTGCAATTGCTAATATTTCCATATCAAACCCCCATCCAAGAATAGTTTGTCTAGAAAATAGTTCGTCTGCAGCTTCTTTTGAGAAGGCCTTAAAACCACACTGTGAATCAGGTATTCCCGGTAACAACATAATCTGCACTAAAAGGTTGCCAGCCGCAGAGATAACCTTGCGGAGGCCTGTGTGTATGCTGGATAGGTTTCGAACGGCAATAATAACGTCGGCTCCATCTTCAATTTTTCCCTGCACCGCCCGAATATGGTGCAGTGGGGTGGCAAGATCGGCATCCATGAACAGTTTATAATCTCCGACCGCCTCAAAGATACCGGTTCTAACATCTCGGCCCTTGCCTACTTTTGGGCCCGCATCCACAACTCGGAAGTTCTTGAATAGCTTTGATTTTGCTCTAGCAATTGACGCAGTCCCATCCGGACTATCCGCAACTACTACAAGAACTTCGATCTCCTTTAATGAATGCTTATTAATATAGGCAGCCAGCTTATCCAGTGTTTCTTCAATACGCTCGGCTTCTTGGTAGGCTGGGATAATTATCGAAAGTTTTGGGCTACTCATTTAGATTTTACGGTGTAAACAACAAATAGTTCTTCGCCTGTAAATGAGGAATAATACGGGCTTAACTGACCATCTGGGAATTTGAGCTGGAGCCTCTTCACAACCTTGTCTTTGTCATTAACAAATATTGTAAATTCCTTTGAAACTCCTGGGTCCAGTGGCACGTTATCAACATTTGACGGGTCTACAAGATCATAACTAGCGTTACCATGTGTTAAATAATTTACTGTCTGCATTGAATAGTCACCCGAGACCGCGTATCTTTTTCCATCAAAGCTGCTGTTATTGTAGAATTTAGCCATTTCGACCGCATCTTCAGCATAGGCGTCATATGTTTCAGTAGCATTTGCCCATGCAACAAAGTATGCGACATACCCTTGGTAAACAGTTAAAGCGAGCAAGAAGGCTACTGCAACTGCACCACTTGTTCTGGCCACTGAGTTCAGTGGGAAGGTTTGATACCATTTTGCTAAAAGGTAAGTTATCCCAATTGCCGCAAGTACAACCGCTGCCGGAAGTGCTCCGATAGCACGCAGGAAATGTGGAATACCTTCAGCAGTTAGCACTTCTGGGAGCAACATCGCGCCAAAAACCATCAGGAGCGCAAAGTATGATAGTCTCTTAATTCTAGCTATTGCGACAATAATACCCAGAAGGAACATAATCCCAATAAAAATATTGAAGGCAGGCTGTCCTCCAAGATTGTGACGGTAATTTTCATCTCCAGATATGTTGAACATGAGGGCCGTTTTGAAGGTAGTGTCCAGAAGCGTTTGAACTGGCTTGCCATTGTTCAAATCTGGATTTGTAAAACTTACCCCGC
>CAYRGI010000048.1:0-3335 GCA_964423965.1 uncultured Candidatus Saccharimonadales bacterium | reverse complement strand
AATTGAGTCAATCTCGGCTTGCGTCGCGGGTCGTTGTTTAGTGCACTTGTCGCAAACTTTTCTAACCAATCGCTGGCCAATTACTGTATTTACTGTTGAGGAAACCAAGAAAGGCTCAACCTTCATGTCGAGCAATCGTGGAAGCACGCCAGCGGCTGAGTTGGTATGAATAGTTGAAAGCACAACGTGACCCGTCAAAGACGATTGAACCGCTAGACTTGCCGTTTCTTGGTCGCGAATCTCACCAACCATAATTACGTTAGGATCCTGGCGAAGAATGGACCTTAGCCCACTTGCGAAGGTCAAACCAACATCAGTGTTCACTTGTATCTGGTTGATTCCATCCATTTTGTATTCAACCGGGTCTTCTAAGGTGACAATATTGACCTTAACGTCGCGTATTTCCTGCAGAATGGCATATAAGGTTGTCGATTTACCAGAACCGGTAGGACCGGTTGATAGCGTCATTCCGTGAGGCTTATGAATCCCTTCGCTAATAGTACGGAAGGCGCGCCCACGGAAACCAAGGCTCTCGAGCGTAAGGAGCTTATTGTCCTTATCCAGCAAGCGGATAACAATTTGCTCGCCATGAACGATAGGCGCTATGGCGATACGAAGGTCGATCTCCTTTCCTGCGACCTTGATTACATATTGCCCGTCTTGCGGTACGCGGTGTTCATCGATCTTGAGGTTAGACAGAATCTTGATACGAGAAACCAAGGCTGCCTCGACATTTTTTGGTAGAACCATCGCCTCTCGTAGAACGCCATCGATCCTAAAACGAATGCGCACATCTTTCTCTCGCGGCTCAATATGAATATCCGACGCACGGCTGTTGGCGGCGTACTCAAGAATCTGGGCCAGCGCCTTGCTGATAGGGGCGTCCTGAACCAGGTTCTGCATCTTTTTGGCATCTTTGGGAGCGTTTAGGGCGTCGCTCTCGTCAGAAGCGTCCTGAACAAGATTTTTGAGGTCTTTAGACAGATCCGCAGAGTATTGGACCATAATGGAGTCAATGCCAGCTTGAGATGCCATAAAGGTAAGAACATTTTCGCCTGTCTTACGATTGAGAAAGTCTACGGCCTGGATGTTGGTTGGATCGAGCATCGCAACGGCGAGGCGTCCATCAACGCGCCCAAAAGGAACAGCACGATAAGTTTCGGCCGTATCCTTAGGGACAGCCTTAAGGATCTCCGGCGGGACTATTAAACCTAAGATGTTTGCATACTGAAGATCATTTGCCTCAGCTAAGAGCTTGGTCATTTGCTCTTCATCAATGATCCCGGCTTTATTGATGATGCTAAGAAGGGTTGTATTCTCTTGAATGGCACGCAACTTAAAATCAGTCAGCTGCTTGCTACTAATGACGTCCTTCTCGAGCAGGAGCTCCTCAAGCTTTTGTTGAGTTTTTGTTGATAGCAGCATCGCCGCCTCCTGCTATCTTGCCGAATTAAATGGCTGTTGATTACCTAGGCCACTTCCCAGATCTGGTTCTGTGTAGAAATCACGTACTTTTGAGTTGTTGCTAATCTGTTGCAGAGCCTGTTCATCATAATCTGCATCGATCATTTTTACTTTTTCAACCGTGTACTTTTCACCTGAGCTTGAGCTTTTCTTTGGTGCAAGCATTGTGAAGATTAATAGTCCTGCAGCAAAAAGTATTACAACCGCGACACCTAATTGGATCATTTCTTTTCGTTTCATTTGACTGGCTCCACTTTATCTTCGAGCGTTGCTTCTGGCTGATAGTAGGTTGTGCCCTTCATAGAAACGTTTAGAGAATCTCCATCACCCCGTATGGTAATGGCATCGATTTTTATAGGGCGGGCAGAAAGTTCAAGATTCTTAATAAAGTCCCTAACTCTGGCGTATGAACCCTCGATATCTATTCCGAATGCATAAGGTGTTGCCTGTCCCTCAACCGGAGTAGTAGGCGCCGCTGCAACTGCAGTAAATGAAACCGCATTTGGAGTAATCGCTTTAACCCTGACCCCCGAGGTCTGAGCGGCATTATTGACTAGAGTAACTATCTGAGGAAAATCAGCCGTATTTGGAATCGCGTGCTCAATTAGCTCCCTTCTTTGACCAAGATTTTCGTAGCTACTCATTAAACTGTCGGCATTTTCTTTCTTTTTACCTAAATCGGATACAGCTGTTTGTTTACCGATAATCACTTTGGTGTTCATAATGAACTCTTTACCAAGTACATTGACTATGAAGCCAGTGACCAATATGGCCAACAACGATACAACAACCATGATTGCTATGTAGTTGTTCACCGAAGTAGTTCTTTTGTCTAGTGTTGGCTTAGTTGCCATTTTGCACCACCTGACCTGACATTTGAGCAGTCATCTTAAAGCTCACTAGCCCATCTCCATTATCTGCTACTGCCGTTAGATTGACGTTTGAGAAGTAAGGCTGAGAGGATTCTGACGCGTTTTTGCCCACCTGAACATTCGCTGCCTCAAGTGCCTTGGCAAACTTAGTAGCTAGCGGATACCCCTTCGCAGTAACCGTAACGGTTAGCGCATTAGCTTCGGTTAATTCTAGATTCGAAATACTTACACCTTGAGGAGCGAATTCCTGTAAAACATCAAAGAAGCGGCTTAAATACACTTTTTGATCATTTAGCTGCTTCCAAGATTTGAGATGCTCTTGAATTGTGACCGCTCTCTTAAGATCCTGTATCTGTGCAATCTCGTTTTGGCGCTTTTTTATTTCATTATTTTGAGCTGCAATCGTAACTTTTTGAGCTCCAACTAGAAGTACCAGAACTCCAATAATGATCCCACATGTGACCCCTATGCCGGTAGCAATCGTCGAAGCAAGTTTTTTTCGTTGCTTATTCTTCTGGTTTGTTTGATGCACCTCTGGAGCAAGGTTCACCTTTGGTCGAGGTTGACTCATGACAATAGATCCCTTTCAGCTAATCCGGTTGCTACCCCAAACTCGGTAGCGATGCCCATCAACTGGTTCTGTAAATTAGATGGATACTGAACTTTAGCCCATGCATTCCCGATTTCTACAGGCATACCAGTGGCAGTCGAAAGATAAGTTGGGAGTTCAGGAAGGGCGGTTGTGCCACCACTCAATACAAGCTTCTCGATCTTTATAGTTGGATATTGGTTAGCAAAGAAATCAACAGATCGTTTAATTTCGGCGGTAAGCTGATCCATGCTTGGCTTGATGGCCTTGTAGACCTGGCCTTCGAGCTTGGTCTGGGTGAGGCCGAACTTGCGTGTAAACTGGTCGGCCTGAGCTGCATCAAGACCAAGGTTCTGCTCAACAGCTTTCATAAAGGTTGAGCCACCGACATTCACGGAACGTAGCAACTT
>CAYRGI010000047.1:0-3508 GCA_964423965.1 uncultured Candidatus Saccharimonadales bacterium | reverse complement strand
TTTTCTCATCGACCACTGGACCAAGAATCATAATCCGAGTTTCTTTAGGCAGCTCGAGGATTTGGTCGACTATTTGAGTGCTGGTCTGACGTACAACTTCTCGCCCGCAAATCGGACAATGAGGAACGCCGATACGAGCCCATAAAAGACGCATATAGTCATATACTTCGGTAACCGTTCCTACTGTAGAGCGCGGGTTTCTAGAACTCGACTTTTGATCAATCGAGATAGCAGGGCTTAATCCATCGATCTGATCAACATCAGGCTTCTCCATTAAGCCCAAAAATTGTCGGGCGTACGCACTAAGACTTTCAACATAACGCCTTTGGCCTTCGGCATATATTGTGTCGAAGGCGAGTGATGATTTTCCGGATCCACTCAACCCGGTTATTACGACAAGTTTATCCCTCGGTATCTCGACGTCTATGTTTTTGAGATTGTGTTCTCGCGCACCCCTGACAACAATCTTATCGTGCATACTCAATCTGATTCCCCACGTAAAGCAAGTTCAGATTATACATAAAATTTTTACTTTTGACTAGTGTCTAAGGAGTGATGAGCTATACCTAATTCTCTATAGTTTTTTCGTCTACGCTACTATTTATGTCGCTATATGTATTTAATGTGTACTGCCTTAAATCGTAGCAGTACCTTCCGGCAGTATGATACCCTCCAATATAGTTATCGTTACCTAGTTCCTTACTGCTTTTAGACTTCTTCATATACACAGCACAAAGTTGATATTTATACTCATCGTTTTTCATATCGATGCCCTCATATTTGTACTCGTACTTATTAACTTCATATTCTTAATGTTTAGGTCCGAGAGGGATTTCGGCATCCTTTTATTCTTATTTAGATATGTACCGATTTGAGTTTGAATCGTTCGCAAGTCTTCTTCGGTCTTCTTATCTTCTTGATAACCTATATTGATCCAATAACTTGTCAATGCTGCAACAATTGCGATTAACCAAACAAATGCCACAATAACATATGGCTTTTTCACTAGTTTTTCCTGTGTTCTTCACGCCAATAGTAAGCAAATATACTCCCAGCGATGCTCACCGAGATAAGCGTATGTATCAGATCTCCGACTGGATTTAGTGACGTCTCAGAAGAGGAGTATGTATCTACTGGGCTTCCGCCGTTCAAGAAACTATATAGATACCAAATAATATTCCATATACCCACAATGAATGTGATTACTAGGGTTAGCTGAACGGCTCTCTTCCTTGAAGGGTCATTCATTATTTCGGGATTTTCTTTCTCTGCTTTCTTCAATCTTACGAAAAGAATGGAGAAAATTGGCAAAGCAACAATTAATGAGGCGGTAGCAATTGGAGCCGTATCTCCATAAATGTCAGCATTACCAAAAGCCATATTTACAATGTTATGCAGCAAGAAAGCAATTGAGCTTGCGGTAACCCACAAGCTAATAAACATAATGATGTATTCCAGGCCCTTTGTTGTATATGTCTGCACAACAGCAACTGGGGCGGCGGTCGGGGCAGCAGCAGCTGGTGGTGGTGGCGGAGCATCGTTATGCTTGCCGCTGATAGCCTGATCAACCATTTCCGACTGCCATCCTGCGGAGATTAAATTTGTTTTGATTTCTTGGTCAGAGATGCCCGCATCTCTTTTCTCTTTTATATATGTGTTTAGCTGTTCATTCATAACATAAGTAACTCACAAAATACTTATGCTTGTCAAATACGATATATTATTTTTTGCCTTTTTTAACTGCTTTTTGGGCAGCTTTTATTTCTTCAATTTGGTCTCTTAGTGCTGCAGCCTTTTCGAACTGCAAGTTTTCTGCAGCCATTTGCATCTGCTTCGAAAGATCATCGACCAACTTCTTACGTTCATCCCTTGGTATTTCATCAATATTTAACTGCTTAACATCTGCCGTCTCGGCCTCTTCTTCAGCGCGAATTCTCTCTGCCAGAGCTTTCTTAATACCCTCAGGGGTAATTCCATGTTGATTGTTATATTCGGTTTGAACCTTACGTCTCTCGTTGGTAGTTGTTATAGCGGCTTTCATCGAGCGCGTTTCGTTATCGGCATACATAATCACGCGTCCTTCGACGTGACGTGCCGCACGTCCAATAGTTTGAATGAGCGACGATTCACTTCTTAGGAAACCTTCTTTGTCAGCATCAAGAATTGCAACAAGCGAAACTTCAGGAAGGTCCAAGCCCTCTCTAAGTAGATTGATCCCAACCACAACGTCATAAACGCCCAATCTTAGATCGTGCAAAATATCTACCCTATCAAGAGTATGTACTTCAGAATGCAAATACTGAACCTTAATATTTAGCTCTTTCAGGTAATCGGTTAGATCCTCAGCCATGCGCTTCGTAAGTGTTGTAATAAGCACTCGCTGGCCCTTTTCCACCGTTGCTCTAATTTCGCCAATAAGATCGTCAATTTGATGCTGAGTTGGTCGGACTTCAATGATTGGGTCAAGCAGACCGGTTGGGCGAATAACTTGTTGAGCCACTTGCGAAGAGCGCTCAATCTCCCACGCCGATGGCGTTGCTGAAACATAAATAGATTGATTGATGTGGCGTTCGAACTCATCAAATTTTAACGGTCGGTTGTCCAAAGCGCTTGGTAACCTAAAACCATACTCAACCAATGTCTCTTTACGGGCCCTATCACCGTTGTACATACCCCTAACTTGGGGAACTGTAATATGACTCTCGTCTACGAAAAGTAGAAAATCATCTGGGAAATAGTCCAGCAATGTTGCAGGTTGCTCACCAGGCTCACGATTCGTGAGATATCGAGAGTAGTTTTCGATACCGGCAACAAACCCAGTTTGTTCGAGCATCTCAACATCAAATCGAGTTCTCTGCTCAAGACGCTGTGCCTCTAGAAGCTTACCGGCCTTCTTGAGCTGATCTACTCTGATCGCAAGATCCTTATTGATATTAGAAATTGCGTGCATCAACTTTTCGTGAGGCGTTACAAAGTGTTTGCCGGGGAAGATTTTTATCTGCTGACGCTCGCCAAGAATCTCACCAGTAAGTGGTTCAACTTCGCGAATTCGCTCGACCTCATCGCCAAAAAACTCAATGCGGAGAGCCGTTTCGTTACCGACAGGGAAAACCTCAACCGTGTCACCACGAACCCTAAACGTACCGCGGATAAAGTAGATATCATTTCGCGTGTATTGAATATCGGTAAGCAGCCTTAGCAGCTTATCGCGTTTCCTAACCTCGCCGGCTTTTACATCAACCGTCATTTGCATATAGTCCGAAGGACTACCAAGCCCGTAAATACAGCTGACAGATGCAACAATTAACACGTCACGGCGTGTAAGCAAGCTCATTGTAGCCGCATGGCGCAGGCGATCAATCTCTTCGTTGATAGAACTATCTTTTTCGATGAAGGTGTCCGATCGAGGAATGTAAGCTTCTGGCTGATAATAATCATAGTAGCTAACAAAGTATTGAACAGCATTGTCAGGGAAAAACTGGCGGAACTCACTGTACAGCTGAGCTGC
>CAYRGI010000046.1:0-3590 GCA_964423965.1 uncultured Candidatus Saccharimonadales bacterium | reverse complement strand
AATTTCTGAGAGGTTTCACGCCTGATGGGCCCAATAAAACAGACCGAACAATTTGCCTTATCTCAAGTAATCCGGGACGTCGAATCATATTTAGAGTCATATCTTACTCGACAGTTATCTAATTCAAAAAAGCTTAGCTCCGATTATTCAAATCTTTGGCAAGCAATTATTGATGTAAATAGTGCCGGTGGGAAAAGAATTCGTCCATATATGACAATGCTGGCCTACAAAGCCTTCGGCGGTACGGATTATAGATCAATGCTGCCAATAGCTTCTGCAATGGAGCTGCTGCACTGCGCCATGCTTATTCACGACGATATTATTGATCGCGATTACGTAAGGCGTGGAAAGCCCAACATCGCTGGTAAGTATTACAAGAAATACGAAGGAAATGAAGATCGATCCCATTTAGCGGCTAGCTCAGCACTTATTGCCGGTGATTTGCTAATATCGGCAGCATATCAAATAGTTCTTGAAAGCAATGTAGAGGCAGAGCATAAGTTAACTGCTCATAAAATTATTGGTGAAGCAATTTTTGAGGTCTGTGGCGGCGAACTAATGGATACGGAGGCGGTCATTTATGGCCCCGATCAAGTTAACAGCCTTAAAATTGCCGAGCTCAAGACTGCTGGGTATTCATTTGATGCTCCATTGCGAATGGGTGCGATGATGGCGGGTGCTTCGGAAGGATCCGCTGAGACACTTTCAAGCTTTGCGCGTTCAGTCGGTGTAGCCTTTCAGTTAACAGATGATATGCTTGGAGTCTTCGGTGATGAATCGGTGACAGGTAAGCCAGAGGGAAGTGATCTTAAGGAAGCCAAGCGAACATATTTGCTACAAAGAACTCTAAAAAACCTTAGTGGCACCAAAGTTGATGAATTCAACAAGCTAGTTGGGCGAGAGCTGAATTCATCGGAGATTGAACGAGCTCGAGACCTGATGAGACAAAGCGGAGCTGTGGAAGAAACAGACTCCATAATTGATGCTCAAATTTCTTTAGCGACTAAGTCTCTCCAAAAACTCAATTTCGAATCATCCATAAATGACGAGTTCGTCAAGTTGATGAAGAAATCCATAAAAAGGGCTTACTAATGGATCAGTACCGAAGGGTTAGCAGCGAAGTAAGTCGCTTATTAACCAAAAGGTATTCGACCTCTTTTAGTACGGCATCAATGCTATTTGGTAAAAACATAAAGCCGCATATTTATAATATCTATGGCCTAGTCAGAATTGCCGATGAGATAGTCGACACGTATTCAGGCAAAGACGCACTCAAGATTTTGGATGACTTTGAAAAAGAAGTCGCAGATTCGCTTATTCGAGGCTATAGCACTAATCCTGTTGTTCAAGCTTTTGTTGATACATCAACAACTTATGGTATCGGCGAAGAACTTATATCTCCTTTCTTCAAGAGTATGAGAACCGATACATCTAAAAAGACGTATTCAAAAAAAGAGTATATAGAATACATATACGGCTCAGCCGAAGTGGTAGGTTTGATGTGCTTGAAGGTTTTTTGCTCGGGGAACAAAGAAGAATATGAGAATTTAGAACCTGGTGCAAGTGCATTGGGCTCGGCATTTCAAAAGGTTAACTTTTTACGAGATTTAGCATCGGACCAAAAGAAGCTGGGCCGATATTATTTTCCGGTTGGTAGTTATCAGAACTTTGATGACGTGGTGAAGCAAGAAATTGTTGAAGATATTGAGCAAGATTTCAATATAGCTATTGGGGCAATAAACCATCTTCCCTCAAGCTCAAGGATCGCGGTAACTGTCGCCTTTAGGTACTACCGAGCGTTACTTAGTAAATTAAAAGCAACTCCTGCAACAAAAATAAAGTCAGACCGAATACGAGTGAGCGACATTAATAAGCTTGGAATTTTAATTCAAACACTTTTTTACCAGACGATTAGCCGGAAGGCTTTATGAGCAAGAACGCAATTATTATTGGTGCAGGTTTTGGTGGATTGGCGATGGCCAATCTGCTTGCAAAAGATGGCTGGAGGGTGACTGTCATTGAAAAAAGGCACCAACTAGGCGGCCGTGCCGGTCGATTAAAAGTCGGCGGATACACTTTTGATACTGGACCATCCTGGTATCTAATGCCGGAAGTCTTTGAGCATTACTTTAATCTATTTGGTAAGGACGTGAACAAAGAGCTGGGGTTGGTTAGGCTTAATCCAGCTTATAAGGTCTTTTACGATTATCGCGAACCTATTATTGTGCGCTCCGACGAGGAGGAAATGAAAAGTGTATTCGATTCAGTTGAAACCGGTTCCGGACCAAGACTCACTGAGTATTTAAATGAGGCCGAGGAAACGTATAAGCTTGCAATTGATTACATTCTTTATAACTCAAAACGTTTGCCATCTGGGCTTGTAAATAAGCGAGCTTTACCAAAGCTCACAGGTCTGCTGCCACGCCTCCGCCGTCCTCTGCACAAGAAAATTGCGGCAAATTTTAAAAGTCTCGAACTTCAGCAAATTCTTGAGTACCCGATGGTTTTTTTAGGGTCTTCGCCATTTGAAGCACCATCAATTTTTTCTCTAATGAGCTACTTGGATTTCCGACAAGGAGTTTATTTCCCAAAGGGCGGCATGTACGAGATTGTGCTTGCCCTAGAGAAACTAGGACGTGAATTAGGAGTTGAATACATTTTAGACACCGAAGTGACCTCGATTAATGTTGAAGCAGGAATTGCAAAAAGCGTTACTATTCCAGACAGAGAGCTCAAGGCTGATTTAGTAGTTTCGAATTCTGATTTAAAACATACCGAGACGCGGCTATTAGATGAGAAATGGGCATCATACAGTGAAGATTATTGGGGTAAAAAGCAGGCGGGTCCATCCGCAATGCTGATGTATTTGGGGATTGAGGGAGCATTGCCGGAGCTTGAGCATCACAGTCTGCTGTTTGTTAAAGACTGGGCGAAGAATTTTGATGCAATATTTAATGAAAAGCAGCTCCCCCAAAAGCCATCAATGTACGTCAGCCGAATCAGCGAAACCGACAAAACAGCAGCGCCAAAAGGCTGCGAGAATATTTTTGTTTTAGTACCGCTGCCTTCAGGGATTGAGGTGTCACAATCAGAATTAAATGAGGCAGCAGATCGCTATATCAATCAAATATCTGAAATGACAAAGATAAAGGACTTTAATGAAAGAATTAAGTATAAAAAAATATATGGCCCGTCCGACTTCAGCTCTGATTTCTATTCATGGGACTCGACTGCACTCGGAATGTCTCATTTATTAACTCAAAGCGCGTGGTGGCGACCAAGCTCCAATAGCAAAAAGGTTAAAAATCTCATGTATGTTGGAGCCGGAGTTCAACCGGGGATTGGAGTCCCGATGACTCTAATCAGTGCCGAGCTAGCTTACAAAAAACTTACCGGCCAAAATACTGTGGGTCCATTAGCGGAAACTTTGAAGTGACGGGCCTAGCTTACATTTCGATTTTACTGTTTGCATTGGCTGGCTTTGTTTTGCTTGATCGTAAATATCAGCTAGTTTTCTGGCAGAACTCAAAATGGGCAGCACTTACATTAATGGTTGGAGTAACTTTTTTTGCAATTTGGGATGTTGCTGG
>CAYRGI010000045.1:0-3823 GCA_964423965.1 uncultured Candidatus Saccharimonadales bacterium | reverse complement strand
CAGCTGGATAGAGCAGAGGACTTCTAAGCCTAAGGTCGTAGGTTCGAATCCTACCGGGGGCGCCAGTGCACTTATTTTTCTTTTTAACCCTACAATTAGCATAGCGTTTATGCTTTAATTATATATATGAGAGGTGAGGAAACTGCGGTAGAGAAATACTTTAGGGCAGCCAACTATTTAACGGCTGCGCAGATTTTTTTGCACGACAATTTTTTATTGGAAGAGCCGCTTAAAGAAGAGCACATTAAGCCTAGGCTTCTTGGTCACTGGGGATCAGGTCCTGGTGTAACTTTTGCTTACATGCATCTGAATAAGCTGATCAAAAAGTATGGTCAAGACATGCTGTTCGTCCTAGGACCGGGTCACGCCTTCCCTGCACTTCAAGCCAACCTTTATCTTGAAGGTACTCTTGGCAAATATTACCCAAAGGCAACCTTCGACTATGAGGGAATTTCGTATATATGTAAGCAGTTTAGCTGGCCGTACGGCTTCCCAAGCCACAGTAATCCAGGTACACCAGGTGTAATTCTTGAGGGTGGTGAGCTCGGATACTCACTTTCCACCTCTTATGGAGCAGCTTTAGACAATAAGAACCTTATAGTGGCTTGTTTGGTTGGGGATGGTGAAGCCGAAACTGGTCCAGCAGCGACTTCATGGCATCTTAATAAGCTGGTCAACCCTAAGCATAACGGTACTGTTTTACCAATTCTTCACCTTAACGGTTACAAAATCTCAGCTCCGACCATTTTTGGACGAATGAGCGATGAAGAACTCATTAACTTGTTTAGTGGTTATGGGTATCAGCCTCGCATTGTTGATGGCGACAATATTCACGAAAAGATGGAAGAGACGTTGGACTGGGCGCACCAAACTATTTGGAGTATTAAGCATAGCGAAGAAGACACGGTTGCTCCTAAGATGCCGATGATAATTATGCGCACTCCAAAAGGCTGGACTGGAGTTAAAGAGCTTGATGGTAACAAGATTGAAGGCAATGCTCTTTCTCATCAAGTCGTTTTGACTGAAGCAAAAACCAAACAAGATCAGCTTAAACTCTTAGAAGAGTGGCTGCGTTCTTATAAATTTAATGAACTTTTTGATCGCGAAAATGGTTTCGGTGATTTTCTTGATGAGATTCTACCCGAAGGTCATCAGCGCATGGGTATGAACCCAATCGCTCGTAGCGCAGATGGAGTTTACAAGCCGCTCAAGCTTCCGAAAATTGAGGAGTTCTGCGAAGAAGCGGCAATTCCAGGGACAATGGGATCCAGCAGCATGCGCCGTGCGGGACTTTACTTAAATGAGGTGTTTAAGCTTAATCAGAGCCATCATAACTTCCGTATGATGTCGCCTGACGAGACATACTCAAACAAGCTTGATCAAGTTTTTGATTCAACCAGTCGTGCCTGGGTTTGGCCTATTGAGTCCTGGGATAAAGATATGAGCCACGACGGCCGAGTAATGGAAATGCTCAGTGAGCATAATCTTCAGGGCATGCTACAGGGTTACGTTTTGACTGGTCGCCATGGAGTTTTTGCCTCCTACGAAGCCTTTGTACAGGTTGTAGCCAGCATGATGGACCAGTACGCTAAGTTCCTTAACCAGAGCCGTAGCATCGATTGGCGAGGACCGATCGCTTCATTTAACTATATTCTTACATCTTCGGGTTGGCGTCAGGATCATAACGGATTTTCGCATCAGAATCCGGCCTTTATTGACGATGCGCTGCAACGACAGGGTGATTTCGTTGATGTGTATTTCCCTCCAGATGGTAACTCAACTCTTGCCGTCTTCGAGCATGCGCTCGCAACTACGCGGCAGATCAATATTATTGTTGCCGGTAAAACTCAAGAGCCTCGATGGCTGACCCCAGAGCTTGCACGTAAGGCAGTTAAGGATGGAATTATGACCTGGGATTTTGCCAGCGATGATAATCCAGACATAGTTCTTTGTGGGATCGGTGACTACCAAATGAAAGAGGTAATGGCTGCAATTTCAATTATCAAAACAGAATGCCCAAATGCTAGGGTTCGAAGCGTGAATGTGCTCGCTCTTACTAGTAACGGTCTAGGAAGAGCTGGAACCGGATTTACTCATGAGCAGTTTGAGCAGTACTTTACCCACGACAAACCAGTAATTTGTAACTTCCATGGTTACCCTCAAACCTTTAAATCAATTCTCTTTAACTACACTAAGCTTCCATGGCGATTTAGTGTTAACGGGTATGTTGAAAACGGTTCAACCACCACTCCATTCGATATGCATGTTCGCAACCGAACGAGTCGATATCATCTTGCGATTGAAGCCTTTGAGCGACTTGCAGATGCCGAACTAATTCCATACCAAGAGGCCCAACACTTAATAAGTAAGTACAAGAACAAGATTGAGGCTAACACCGAATACATCAAGGAGAACGGCATCGATCTGCCGGAGATTGATGAGTGGCGATGGGAGAACTAGTATTAGTTTCCAACCCCGGGAGCTCAAGCCGAAAATATGGAGTCTACAAGGGCAAGGAATGTGTCGCCAAGCTTCATTTTGAGCATGTAGAAAATCGAATTGTTTGCACGGTGACAAAAAAAGATGGTTCTAGTGAGGAGCGCGAAACCGATCTGCACAACATGGAAGACGCCATGGGTAAGATGCGCGAAATATTTAAGGATCTCGGAATTGAGGAGTCCAACATTTCGGCTGTTGCGGTAAGAGTTGTTGCACCAAGTAGTCACTTCTTAAATGATGTTGAGCTCGACGATCACAATATTGGCGTGCTCAGAGAGTTGATGCCTGCGGCGCCGTTACATATAAAAGGAACTTTAGAAGAGGCAGAGGCGTTGAAGAGCGAGTTCCCCGAGATGCGGATTTTTGGTATTTCAGATAGTAACTTCCATGCTGCCAAACCTTCAAGGGCCTGGAATTACGGCATTCCGATTCACGATGCCGATCGGTTCAACATCAAGCGCTTTGGCTATCATGGTCTTTCGCTTGGGTCGGTGGCGCGTGAGCTTAATAAGCAGAACAAACTCGCTGAAAAGGTTATTGTCTGCCATATCGGGAGCGGAGTTAGCGTCACTGCTTTATTGAATGGTGAGAGCCAAGACAACACTATGGGCTTTTCGCCTCTTGACGGGGTTACTATGGCAACCCGTAGCGGAAGCATCGATGTTGTCGCGTATAACCGCCTAAAGGCCTTACTCAATTTTGACGATGATCAGATGTATAGCTACCTAAATCAGGAAAGCGGGCTAAAGGGTTTGAGCGGTGTTTCGCCGGATATTCGAGATTTACTAAAACAGGAAGAGTACAATCCTTTAGTTCAACTAGCTCTCGAGACGTATGTTTACAATATTCAGAAAGCGATAGGTCAGATGGCTTCGGCTCTTAATGGAGTGGATGTTTTGGTATTTAGTGGGACAGTCGGAGAGAGGTCTCACCCGATCCGGGAGCGTATTATTTCGCAGCTTGGCTACCTTGGGTTTGTGCTGGATACAAGTAAGAACAACGCGCTTTCTGACGAAGGTGAAATTCAAGCTGGGGAATCGAAGAAGATTTTTGTGGTGCCGGCTCAAGAGGAACTTGAGATGGCTTGTCGTGTAGAGGGCAATTTACGAGGCTAGTAGAGGTTCCCAAAAGCACCTATATCTGATATAGTATCGTGGTTAAATGCTTAGTCCCGATCTGATTTTGAGCTAGTCGCGAAGTTAGATCGGGGGCCGTAACTTCGGTTATTGCCTCCACCATTTGGCGGGTGTAGCTCAGTTGGTTAGAGCGCCAGTTTGTGGCACTGGAGGTCGTGGGTTCAAAACCCATCACTCGCCCCAGGAAT
>CAYRGI010000044.1:0-4306 GCA_964423965.1 uncultured Candidatus Saccharimonadales bacterium | reverse complement strand
GCAGAAGTACGGCGAAAAACCATTCCGCCAGCAGTATACTCACGAACTGCTTTCATTCGTGGGGGTTTTTTAGGATTTTTGCGTTTCTTCTTCTGGTTGGTAGACATCGCTTCCACGATAAATTGTTCCCAAAACTCCGTTAACAAACTTACTGGAGTTCTCACCTCCAAAGGCTTTTGCTAGTTCAACGGCTTCGTTGATCGCAACCTTTGGCGGAACATCTTTCTTAATCAATAATTCATATACACCGATTCTCAAGATAATCTTGTCGATTTTGGCGATTTGCTCAACCGGCCACTCTGGTGCCGCTGGACCGATTATGCCGTCGATTTTTTCCTGATTTTTCTCTACACCATTAACTAAATCGTGTACGAAATCCTTATCGTCGATGGCCTGAGAAAACTCGCCTAAATTGCGAGTCAAAACCTCATCTCGGTCGATCTTGTTCTCGGTTCCTGCCCGAAAATCATACTCGTAGAGAGTTTGCATCGCTACGATTCTTCCTAGATGACGGTTTGATGCCATTTAGCGAGCTCGCTTAATATATTTGGTTAGCCCAAGGCTGATTGCCCTGTGCAATCTTCGAGGTGACAGACTGCCATCCGAGGCTGGCTGCAACTGAACCGGGCTGATTGCGTCGTGTGACCTTCGCGTATTGCGCTTGGTCTTGCTTGTACGTTTTTTAGGAACTGCCATTTGCTTCCTTCTTTGCTTTTAATTGTATCCCGTCACAGTCGGCTTGGCAAAGCTGTCTTAACGGTAGATGAGTCACCAGATCTTGACGGATGGGCTCCTCCAGATCAATTTTTCCGTATTTATCGATTTGGTACTCGTCCTCATTTGGTTGAGGAGAAAACTCCGCTTCGATCGGAAAGCTAAATTGATGCTCAAAAGTGCGCAAACAACGATGACATTCTAGCTCAACTTTGGCCATAATTATGCCTGCAACCAGAACACCAGTTTTTGTACCGATTATTCTAATTTCGCCGCTGAGTGGCGCCGTAAGCTTAACATCTTCAAACTGTGGTTGCTCGTCGGCTATTGAATAGCCTTCTTGAGCCCCTTCACCCTGTCTTAAGATGTCATTTACGTCTACGTGCATTGCGCTCTTGTGGGCAATTATAACCTGGAAGAGGTGTTAAATCAAGAGATCCCTTACTTTACAACGAAGTTCACTAGCTTGCCTGGAACATAGATCGACTTAACCAACTCTTTGCCATCAAGATGACGATTTATGTTGTCGTTATCCTGAGCGAGTTTGCTAATCTCATCTTCTGTTGCATCTGCTGGCACTTCAATACTTGCCCGGACCTTGCCATTAATCTGCAAGACTATCGTGATGATCTCATCCTGAACCAATCCCGGGTCAAATTCTGGCCAAGGTGAAACGTGAACACTTTTAGCCTCACCGAGTTGCTGCCAAAGCTCTTCTGTAATATGAGGGGCATATGGAGCAAGCATTAGCACAAGAAGCTTGATGTTTTGATCCCATTGATCAGAGCCAACCGGTAAATCAACCTTTAACTTATACATCTCGTTGACTGCCTCCATCATTGCTGCAATCGCCGTGTTAAAGCTGAACTTATCTGTATCGACAGTAACTTTTTTGAGCGCCTTGTGCGTTGCGCTGGCAAGAGCAGTTTCCAGCGCAGAATCTCCTGCTGGGGCTCCTTTTGCTTCTAAGTGCTCTTGAACCACCGCGTAAACACGGTTTAAGAATCTCTTACACCCATCAATCCCTGTAGGATTCCAGTTTGAATCTTGCTCGTAGGGGCCAATAAAGAGCTCGTACATGCGCACCGAGTCGGCGCCATAGCCTTGATCAATAAGGTCGACCGGGTCAACAACGTTACCATAAGACTTGCTCATTTTCCTTCCGTCTTCGGCCAGAATGTATCCGTTATATCTCAACCCTGTAAATGGCTCTCGGACATCTATCATCTTGTGATCGTTAAAGAACATGTTCCAAAAACGTGCATACAATAGGTGAGCAACTGCATGGTCGCCGCCAACATAAATATCGACCGGCATCCAATAGTCGGCTTTTTCTTTAGCGAATGCCTGCTTATCGTTGTTAGCGTCTGTGTATCGCAAAAAGTACCAACTCGAACAGGCATAACCGTCCATGGTGTCAGTTTCGCGCTCGGCTTTCCCGCCACATTCAGGACAATCAACATGAAGCCACTCCGAAGCAGTTGCAAGGGCAGAGCGTCCATCTCCACTTGGGGCATAAGATTCAACATGAGGTAGCTCAACTGGAAGCTGATCTTCGGGCACCGGGACAACTCCACATTTTTCACAATGAATCACTGGTATTGGCGCACCCCAATATCGCTGACGACTGATGAGCCAGTCACGCATTTTGTAATTAACCTGCTCTTTACCAAGATCTGTAGTTATTTTTTCCCGTGCTTCAGATGATTCAAGGCCATTAAATTTACCTGAATTAATAAGTTTGCCCTCACCGGTATAAACATCCCCCTCTTTTTCCCCTTCAACAACTTCAATAATGGGAAGATTGAACTGCTTGGCGAAATCATAGTCACGTTGATCGTGGGCGGGAACAGCCATAATAGCCCCTGTTCCGTAGCCACCGAGGACGTAGTCTGCCACCCAAACCGGCATCTTCTCTTTGGTTATCGGATTGATTGCGTGCATGCCGGTGTCGACACCCGTTTTACTACGATCAGTTTCCTGTCGCTCGATTTCTGAGCGCTTCATTGCCGTTTCTATGTATTTCGTTACCTCGTCACTCGCCTTCCAACCGATCTCCACCCAGCTGTTGGCAAGCTCTGGCGAAACTACCAAGAAAGTAGCTCCTCCAAGGGTATCCGCTCTGGTGGTGAACACCTTACCGCCGTGTTTACCGTCGTCACCAGAAACGCCACTCATCTTGAAATCAATCTCAGCGCCGACGCTCTTCCCAATCCAGTTTCGCTGCATCGATTTAATCTTCTCTGGCCAATCTAGATCATCAAGTCCTTCGAGTAAATCATCGGCATAATCAGTAATCTTAAAGAACCACTGCTTTAGCGACTTCTTTACAACCGGATTTTCACAGCGCCAGCATCTGCCGTTAACTACCTGCTCGTCCGCCAGCACCGTTTGATCGTGCTCGCACCACCATTGAAGATTCTCTTTTTGATACGCCAGCCCATTCTTTAGTAACTGCAAAAAGATCCACTGCGTCCACCGGTAGTAGCGTGGGTCAGTAGTAACAACCTCTCGCGACCAATCATATGACATGCCAAGTTTTTTGAGCTGAGTGCGAAAGTTTTCAACATTTTGATCAGTTGCTTCTTGAGGAGAAACACCGGTTTTTATTGCATAATTTTCTGTCGGGAGTCCAAAGGCGTCAAATCCAACTGTTCGTAAAACGTTTCTACCTCGCTGCCTCAGATAAAGTGCGTAGGTGTCACTAATCGAGAAGTTACGCACATGTCCAACATGAAGTCCAGCTCCCGAGGGATACGGGAACATATCAATAACATAAGCCTTCTTGTCTTTCTTAGAAGGATCTTCTACCGCTTTATATAAGCCCGTTTTTTCCCAATACTCTTGCCATTTGGGCTCAATTGATTTTGGATCGTAACGCTTCATAACTTGGCTTATTATACCTGAAAAATAGGTATTTTATGAATGCTTGGGTAAAACAATGGAGCCGGCGCCATCATCCGAAAGATAAGCTAAAACATGGTCATCGCAAAAAATATGCTGATCATTGCGTGCATCGGGATCAAAAACCGTGACCTTATCTCCATCCCACGCTGATATTAGAACAGCGTGGATGTTGTTATTATGCTCAGTGCCAAAACCGGGCTTCATCGTGACGATAACTGGATAACCTTCGGAGACAATCTCTTTAACGCTCTTGCCAAAAATGTTTCTTAAGAAGAAATCTGATTCTCTATCTGTCTCGACATACCCGGCATGCTTCATTTTTTCGATGTTTGCTTCTTTGCCATCCAACTTCCATGAAACTATAGAAACGTTATATTTACGCCTAAGAACCTTTGAAAGTGCTGGGCGATTCCAATCAGCAGATCCTGTTTTCAAGGTTTTATCATTCAGTTGCAAACAAAATTTATCTGGCATCAGTCTCTTGGGTATTTGCCCTGTTGCTCGCAGCAACATAAAGAAAGCAAGTGGCGCACAAAATCGTGCTGCGGCATACTCTCCCAGCTCATCACTCAGTGACTGCATTTTTACCACCTCAATTGCTTTCACTAATCGGCATCCCTAAACTGAACTCGTTTCTTTTCTTGCCAATCCTCACCTTGACGCACTAGCTTGCTGCGATCACTTT
>CAYRGI010000043.1:0-4412 GCA_964423965.1 uncultured Candidatus Saccharimonadales bacterium | reverse complement strand
GAACCTGCGACCTCGTCATTATCAGTGACGCGCTCTAACCAGCTGAGCTACAAGCCCACGACCCCAATATTTAAGCAGAAAAAGGTCTGCTTAGCAACCAGCTTATAGGTTGAAATGTTGAGCGGGCCGCGATTGAATCGCGACCCGCAAAGCTCCTCAGTTGCCAAGAAGCTGAATGATGGCTTCACGCTGGCGATTGGTCAAGGTACCGATTGTCTTGCCCTCCGAGATGGGAATAGCAGCAAGAAGCTTCTTAACCCTGGTTTTACCCCAGCGCCTTTGAGCCTTCAACAGCTCGAAGACGGTCATGTTTTCGGTGCACTTCTGGCTGTTCAGCAGAACATCCGCCACCTTAATTCGACCCGATTCAACGTCACGCTTGAGATGGCATCTAGCAAGCCTGATGCTGTTTGCCTTCTGAAGCGCAACCAGGTGTTGCGGCTTCTCAACTACCTGAGTAGTCAACTTTACCCCCGAATAGTAGGAACACACCTCTTGTGATCATATGTATTGGCGTAAGAGTTTTCAAGCATAACCACTAAAAGATATTGTGTAAAAGGTACTAACCATGGAATAATTGGTTTACGTACTAACAAAAATAGGAAAGGAGGCAGCATGGACGATGCAACTCAAAACGCACCGGTTGAGCCGGCCGTAGAAGAACAAACAACAGGAGCACCAGCAGCACCAGCTACTGATGCACCTGCTACAGAAGCTGCCCCAGTTGAGGCTCCGGCGCCTGCAGAAGGAGCTCCAGAAGCTCCAGAAGCTGCTCCAGAAGCACCAGCAGAGGGAGAGGAGGCTCCGGCCGCCCAAGCACCAGCAGAGGGCGAAGTACAGGTTTAACCTACTTCCTTTCAAGCGGAATTTGACCGGGTAACCGGTCTTTTTCTTTTCTAGAGTTGAAATTGCTTCAATTTAAGCCGATAATTCATTAAGAGCAGGAGGAGTCGCTACATGAAGCTAAAAAAGCTACTATCATTATTCGCAATTATTACAGCAGTTGCATTGTTGCCGGCTGCAGGACTGGCATACATCGAAGGGGGCCAGAATAATCGGGCTACGATCCAAAATGGTCAAACCATCGATGATGATCTTTACATAGCCTCCGAAACAGTGGTTGTTGAAGGCACAGTTAATGGCGACGTTTATGCTGCCGGGTCGTCGGTCACTATACGGGGAACTGTAAACGGCGATGTTTTTGCTGCAGGATCGGATGTAGTGGTTGGTGGAACTGTAAAGGGTTCAGTTCGAGCTGCAGGTAGTAGCGTTCGTCTTGATGGAGGAAGCGTAGGCGGTAGTGTGAGCGGTTTTGCGAGCACGTTTACGATTGAAAAGGATACGAAAGTAGGTGGCGGGCTCAATTTCGGTGCAAGTTCAGCTGTTATTAGAGGTGATGTTACTCGAGGTGTGGTTGGTGGAGGATCGGCGGTTGTTATATCGGGTACTATCGGTAAAAACGCAGATCTAGCAGCCTCGAGAATAACCTTAGAGAGCTCATCAAAAATTAACGGAAATCTGACCTACTATGGGGATGCGACTCTTCAAAGAGATAGTGGGGCACAGGTAACTGGTGATGTTAAGCATCTAGCTCAGAAACAGAAAAAAGATGAGAACAAGGCATACCAAGATAAAGCGGCAGGAACCATCTGGTGGCTACTTGCACTTTATCTAACTGGCGCCCTAATGATTTGGCTCTTCCCAACAATGACCAGGGGGGTCGCAGGAACAATCGCGACCCGACCCGGGATAAGCGTCTCAACCGGTGCACTGGTACTACTATTTTCACTTCCAGTGTTCATTGTGTTACTGATAACACTTATTGGTATCCCGATCGCTCTGATATTTGGAGGAGTGTTGGCTGTTGCAATCTATTTATCAAAATTCTTTACAGCACTAACGGTAGGGAACTTGATCGCTAGAAGGACCGGGTGGAAGCCAAATCCATACGCTGATGCTGCAATTGGTTTGATCTTGTTAACTCTCCTAGAATTGATCCCATTTATTGGGTGGCTTGCAGCGTTACTCTCAATGCTATTTGGCCTGGGAGCACTTGTTGTTTGGTTTTTCAATCGAAGCAAAGGAGGGGCAGCACCCAAGGATACAGCTCCAATCAAGCCCGTCAAAGCCGCAAAGGCATAGCAGTTGATATAATTAATAGAGATAAAGGAAGTTAGTTATGCCAGAAGGAATTTCACCAACACCCGAAGAAAATAATAAATTCACAAATGATAACGAGGTTGCTGACCTGGAGCAGATAAGAGCGGAAAAAGCCAAAGCTGCAGAAGAGGCCAAAACTTTGAGAATACAGCAGCTCCAAGATGCTGCAAATGAATCTGGGTATGTTGACCCAGATAAGCTTAGAAGCCAGACACCACCCGAGAGCATCGACAAAGAAGCTGCTTAATCATGCCCGTAGACGGAGTTAAAGAGAGCGAGCTTAAAGCTCAATACGAGCGCTGGGCGGCTGATGCCCTTGTACATGCTCTAGATCTCAATTTCACGTTTGAGCGTCACGGAAACGATCTCAACGAACCAGATATAATCTACAAAACCGACTCACACTCGCTCGGCATCGAGGTCACTACGGCCTACTATAGTGACGATCAAGCTTCTGCTGCATGGGATAATGCTACTCATTTGGGAGATGTGCTTGAGGGCTTTCGAAAGTCGGTCGGGACTATAGACCAGCCCGATGAGCTAATCTGTAGTCGAGTCCAGAAAGTCATTAACGATAAGGCTGCAAAGGAGTATGTCGGTACTATTGAGAACTGGCTTTGCATTGTGGAGCAGGCTCCGTTAACAGATAAGAACCACCTCAATGTGTGCATGGAGGGACTTCAAATTCCACCAAACGATTTTGAGGCGATATACATACTTCACCGCGACCAAACAAAAGACCATTACTACGCCATCAAAATCGCCTAATATAAGGCCTTTACAGTCCTGTTATTATTTGGTAACTTAGATAAAGACTTTTAGGAGCTCATATATGAGTAGACAATCAACTAGTTCGAAAGGAGCACGCTTCAACGGCTAAGTAGGATTGTCTGTTTGAATGTGAGCTCCGCGCAAACCGCGGAGTTTTGTTTTTTGAAAAGTTAATAAAAGACGAAACAATTAATTCCCATTTAATTGTTTTGGGTAATGTTCATTTATTCCTTAATGAACAATTGCAAGAAAAATTTTTAGAAATGTAATAAGTGATTTGTGGGTACTTTTGTAAACACGAATCGCTTGTCAAACATCTCGTAAAAAAGTTACTCAAGGGCACATGACGGATGCCTTGACGTAAAGAGCCGAAGAAGGACGTAGAAGGCTGCGAAAAGCCTCGGGGAGCTGTCTATCAAGCTTTGATCCGGGGATATCCGAATGGGGCAACCCAGCCGCGGTAATACGCGGTTACCACTATCTGAATCTATAGGATAGTAGGAGGGCACCACCCGAACTGAAACATCTTAGTAGGGTGAGGAAGAGAGAGAAACCTCAATTCCCCAAGTAGCGGCGAGCGAAACGGGAAGAGCCAAAACCTTTTTAACTTTCGTGTGCTTGCACACGAATAAGCTGGCAGGCGAATGTTAACAAGGGGTTGTGAGATATAAACGACCATAAAACAGTGCTGTCTGATTTATCAAAAAGCATTGTTTTATGCGACCAGCAACTGCCAAATGTCTGGGTAAGGTAAGAAAACATCGAATTAGCGGAATGGTCTGGAACGGCCAACCATAGAGGGTGATAGTCCCGTAGGTTAAAATTCTTTGTCCTTATGTTTATATTCTCGAGTAGGCCGGGACACGTGAAACCCTGGTTGAATCTAGGAGGACCACCTCCTAAGGCTAAATACTCTTTACGATCGATAGCGAACTAGTACCGTGAGGGAAAGGCGAAAAGAACCCCGGAAGGGGAGTGAAATAGAACCTGAAATCATGTGCCTACAAAGAGTCGGAGCAGGCTTGTCCTGTGACGGCGTGCTTTTTGTAGAACGATCCAGCGAGTTAATTGGTATAGCGTTAGGTTAAGTCATCTGACGGAGCCGTAGCGAAAGCGAGGGTTAATAGCCCGACATAGTTATGCCGACTAGACCCGAAACCGAGTGATCTAACCATGGGCAGGTTGAAGCGTGGGTAACACCACGTGGAGGACCGAACCACCGCATGTTGCAAAATGCTTGGATGACCTGTGGTTAGCGGAGAAATTCCAATCGAACTCGGAGATAGCTGGTTCTCCGCGAAATAGCTTTAGGGCTAGCGTCACGAACTACCTTTCGGGGGTAGAGCTCTGATTGGGTCTGGGGCCCTCACGGGTACCCACCCCTGTCAAACTGCGAATACCGAAAGAGACTACCGTGGCAGTCAGTACATCGGGGCTAAGCTCGATGCACAAAAGGGAAACAGCCCAGACCATCATCTAAG
>CAYRGI010000042.1:0-4702 GCA_964423965.1 uncultured Candidatus Saccharimonadales bacterium | reverse complement strand
TGGTCGAGCGATGATCAAGAGGCCGTTTGGCATATCATCGCTGTGGTAGGCTTTGAGCCTATAGCGTTGAGTATTGCTATCGAATGCGCCCCACTTTTCGCAGATCTCTAGAACTTCATTTACAGAGATAGGGGTCTGGCCTCTGAAGTCGAAGACAACCGGCTTGCCCCTCTCCTTAACGATCGGCACCCTGGGCCTCCCGAGATTCCGTTGCCACTGGGCCAAGAATACTCTCGAGCCTGTTGATCAACCAGCCCCTCCTCATGCCCCTTCGAAGAAACATGATGAGACCATGAGCAGGATCCCAATCGACCTCTCGCACAAGTCCGGAGTCAAATACCTCCTTAAGGACCTGGTACACCTCCTTTGGTACAGAGTCTCGCGGAACCTCGCTCAGAAACTTTGCCCTGACTCTCTTTTCGCTGACAGGACTACTGAAGGTGGTTACTACCACCTCTTGCCCGCTTGGAGCCAGAACCCTGTAGGTTCTGTCCATCACTCACCTAGCACTTTCACTCTTCGAGTTTCAAGGTTAAAGAAAATATGAACTAATTTTACAGGTTTATCAAGCTTAAGTGGATTGTCCTAACTCAAAATTTCGTTTGATCTTAACGCGACAATTTTTTTAATCAATTCTTCCGACGGTATTTCATTTAAATCGAATCGAATTGTGCCTTTAGAAACACTTTTACCTTCTACTAGACTGCCAAGCCCCGAAATAACTTTGGGACTAAATGGGTAGATACTGAAGTGCTCCTTATGCACTGCTACAGCGATCAGTGGTTTGCCATTTAACCTGAGGCTTGGTAATCCATATGACAACCCCTCCTCGGAACTCGGTACATACTTTTTTGCAATATTCAAAATTTCACTCGTTTTTTGGTCGATATTCATCTTAGACGTTAATATCTCGCTTGTTGAATCGCCAGGCGGCAAATAGGCTACAGACCAAAATCACTCCTCCAAAAACCAGCCATGTTGATGTATCAATATCACCAGATGCCAGAACCTTTTGAGTGTTGAAATAGTGAAAAACAGATCCGTACTTGAGCCACTCAACTTTTGTTTCGAGAAGGGCCACAATATACGCAGTATATGATGCAAAAAGAACAGCAGCTGTTATGGCATATACTTTTGCAGACTCGCTTACCACTGAAGAAATCGCCAGACCAAAGCTGTATACCGTCCACATAAATAGTGTCACCAAAACAAAAGCCATGCTTAGAATGTTTAAGTGACTTGGAATATTGTATGCCGCCGCCAGAGGAATGACTCCAAAAACTGAGACACCGGTAAAAATAATAATCGTGATCAAACCAACTATGTATTTGGCAAAGAAAATTTTAATTCGATCGAGCGGCAAAGATAAAAGCAAACCCATGGTCCCAGACGAAATTTCCCCCGCAATCTGGCGCCCTGCTCGAGAAAGTGCAAGGATAATAGCTAAGATCGGCCACATCAAACTAAAGTGTTTAGCGTTTAGGTAAATCTCTAGATTATTTAATGTTAGGTCACCCATTCCAAGAGCATCAAGCAGTGCTTTTGGATAAGATTTAAGAAGTTCTTGCAATTGTTGAGAGCTGCTCTGCGTAGACTCAAAGGTTGCAACGTACACCCACAGAAGCAAAAGAGATCCAACCGAATATGCAATAATCGACCACTTTCTATCCTTAAGCTCTCTAGTGATAATGGGCAGCATTAGTAGTACTCCATGAAGACATCTTCCAAATTGGCATGCGTGATTTCTAGATTACTAAGATCATATTTACTCAGCGCCTTGATAACCGCATTAAGCTCCCCCTTAACTTTGAGCTTGAGGTCCTTGCCACCGTGGCTCAAGACTTCGACTCCTTTTATATTGAAGTCTTCTTTGCTGAACCCCTTCTTTGATATAGCACTAACAGTATGAATACTTATTTGAAGAATATCGTTCATGGTTTGAGAAGATACAATCTTCCCTTCTTTGATTACGGCTACGCTATGACAAATCTGTTGTACCTCTGCTAGGTTATGTGACGAGAAGAACACTGTGCCCCCATCTGCCGCGAACTGTCTTAACAAGGCATATAGTTGATTTTGAAGAAGAGGATCGAGCCCCCGAGTTGGCTCATCCATAATCAATATCTTGGGGTTGCCCATAAAGGCGAGAATGATTGCTAGTTTTTGCTTGTTGCCAGATGAGAGATTCTTGACCTTCTTGTTTAGGTCCAGGTCAAACTCTTTGATTAGCTTCTCTGCTCTACCATGGCCTTCTATACTGCCAACAAAATCAATATGAGTCTTTGCGGTCCAATTTGGATACAGTTGCATGTCAGAAGAAAGGAAGCCGATTTCGCTTTTAAGTTCAGCGCTATTAATATGAGCATCTTTGCCAAGGATTAAGACCGAGCCCTCAGTTGGTCGGATGTAATCCATTAGGCAACGAATCATCGTGGTTTTGCCGGCACCATTAGGCCCAAGGAAGCCAAAAATTTGCCCTTCTGGAACCTCTAGATCGACACCGTCTAAAGCTTTTAAACTACCGAAAACTTTAGATACGCCCGATATTTTAATGGCGAATTTTCGCTTTGTACCAGCTTTTTTGACTGTCGACTTTAGATTTGCCATAACTACATTTTATCAAACAGGCGCAAGTAGCCTTGCATCGTCCTGTAGAATAATTGTATGAATACAAAGGTTTCCGAAGGAACAGTCCACAAGCTTCCAGATGATCTGCGTAAGGCACTTCTTGCCGATCAAAAGGTTCTTTCTTTGTGGGAAGACATTACCCCTTTGGCGCGAAATGAATTTATTTGTTGGGTAGAAGATGCAAAGCAGGAGAAAACTCGAGAGAGAAGAGTGCGTCGTACCTGTGAAGAGTTACTCGAGGGAAAGCGTCGTCCCTGCTGTTGGGTAGGCTGTGTCCATAGAAACGACAAGCCACTCAGCCCAACCGCCAAATGGGTAATGGAACGCAAAGCGGGCAAAAAGTAGACTTCTTAAGACTTGCTGCCGTTTAGATATTTGCCGGCTAAGCTCAGGGCAAATGATGGAAGAATTATAAACACGGTAAGAAATAGTAGTCGTATAAGAAACTCGAAAAGTGGTGTATCTTTATCGTTCGGTCCAGAAGCAGTCAGCACAACCAGTACACCTATTATTCCAAAGGCAACCGATGCATATATAAACACTCTTGTAGCTATTTTTTGCATAGGTAGATTATATCAAACCCACCTAACAAAATGACTGCTTTTTTTAGTTAATTATTATACCAGTCAGTTGGGTTCACCCCTGAAACTGTCTGACCGTTTGCAACTTCAACATCTATGTATTTACTATGTCCGGATTCTGGACAATCTGCCGATAAGCCACACTTAACAAACTCGTTATAGTACGCCCTAACTTCTGTTTGAGTTCCTTCTGTATCTACTATTTTTGCGTAGACGTTGTAGGTCCCTGCTGGGACTTCGAACGAATAAGCTAATTCCTTCCCGCCCTTTACATCAACGCAATGGACATCTTTTGAATTGTTTATATTTTCTGCGCACACAGTCTGTTTGGGGGATTCCTCTGCCGGATAGCCTATCTGACCCTTTATTACGCCCACCTTTTTAGACGTCTCTGGTTTTTCAGCTAATTGTGTATCGTTTTGTTGAGCATTTTGCCTGACGCTATAAACATATACACCTCCGCCAACCAGCAAAGCTGTTACAAAAATTAATAAGACTACTTCCGGCCCAGTGAATCCTTTTTGGTTTTTTATCATGAGTGCTCGCCTATTTACGGCTTAAGATTCTCATAATGTAAGCATAAGTGCAATGGCTCCTATGCATATACTGTTACTTAGGACCTTGGTATAACCATAGCCATAACAGAAACATTAAAAAAATAATTATAAGATCACGAGTACGGAAAAATTTAAAGTTCCCCTCTTCCTTGCCTTTGTTACCAGCAAAAAGCAGTAGGAAAATTATTGGGATGAATATTATTAGGACGAAAAATAGTGATAAGCCACTAAGGGGAAGGTCCTCATTCATAATTGAGAAGATCAAAAATAGCATAAACAACGTTATGACAGCTGCCAGGACGCGGTATAGGTTGAGGCTCAGCAATCTATTCATTGCTTAAATATAGCATAAGTGCAATGGCTCCACGTGGTGAACGAAGTTAGAACTTCACTTGCTAAAGCTTCTTGATGAGGCTCCCCACAATTGATTCTGGTGTCATGCCTGTTGTCTCGACTATCTCAGCACCATCAATAGATTGAACCTCGAGGCTCAATTCTTTACCAATTTCAATCTGGCGATTTATCCGCCCCTCCATACGTTTATAGAAACGCTGCCTTAGTTCTTCAGCATTGGTGTTGAGTAATATAAACTTTACTGGCTGAGCGGCAGCATAAGAAGGGCTTTTAGCGGCGGCCTCAGGATAAATAATTCCGCATAAAATTGTTTCAATGCCCTTCTTGCGATTTTCAATTGACTGCTTAAGCCAATACTCTACTTTGGAGTCACGCCATGCGACATAATCGTCAGTCCACTTATCAGCTTCATCAATGTCATGAATATCAAATTTTTCTTTCGGCACATGTTCTTTGAGTAGTTTTATAAGTGATGTCTTGCCCGCACTTGCTGGTCCAGTAATAAAAATCATGGCTGCTCTCTAGCTTAAGGTTTATCACTCAAGTCTACCAAAAATAATAAGTAAAAATAATTCCTGGCTC
>CAYRGI010000041.1:0-4728 GCA_964423965.1 uncultured Candidatus Saccharimonadales bacterium | reverse complement strand
TTACGGAACTCAAGAATTATGACAAACCTTGTAACTTTGTAGAAGTGGAAAACTCAAAAATAATTGCTGGTGGGCGAGAGAGGACTTGAACCTCCACGGGGTTTCCCCCACTAGCTCCTAAGGCTAGCGTGTCTACCATTTCACCACTCGCCCGAGTGATAACCACGTTATTGTAACTTATGTTCGCTTTCTATAAAACGCCAACTTTTGATCACCGTAGTCACGGGTATCAACCAGATCAAGGCCCAAGATTTCTGGGTCGTTAAAACCTCGAGGATTTTTTAATACCAAAAGTCTCCCTTTATTTAGCAGTAACCCCAAATTTTCAAGAACACCTACATCGATAGAATCGTATGGAGGGTCAACGATAATAAGATCGAAACTTTGATCTTTTGGCTTAGCTAGCCAGCTTTCAACTTTTTGAGCGATTAGTTCATAACTAAAGCTAGCTTCGAGGTTTTCAACATTACTTTTTATTGTGTTGATTGCCTTCTTACCCGATTCAACGGCAAACACCCTTTGTGCGCCTCTGCTCAGCGCCTCTAGGCCCACTGCTCCACTGCCGGCGTATGCGTCAAGGACTACAAAATTATCAATCGGACCCAGGATATCGAAAAGTGCAGCTCGAACTTTATCACTCATTGGACGGGTTTCACTGGTCTTCGGGGCTTGAACTACCCTCCCCCCGTACTGCCCTGCAACAATTCTCATTTTTACGCCACAACTTCCTTCGCCACCACATCTTTTACCAGCTCTTCCCCGCTCTCAAGATATGCAAGTAGCCAAATAATGCCCACATCATGGACTATCCTAGGAGCAAGTTCCTTTTTTGTCTTTCGGGCGATTTCGGGCGTCCAGCCAAAGCGATAGAACTTCTCGTATAGGTTCATTTCCGCAATCTCTAATGCCTCTTTCTTAAAAAACTCAACTGCCCCATCTTTACTTGCTTCAGCAATTTTGCTGCAATCCAGTTTTACTCGAATTTTGTGACCCAGGATTACCGTTGCAACACCCATCTCAAAGTTGAAATGAGTTGTCAGTAAACCTTTCCCGCCCACAACCTTCCAGGCTTTTCGCACGATATCAACGTGGGTGAGTCCCTTTCGCTCAACTACATAACGACCTCGTTCATTTTTCTTAAAGCCATGCTCCTGAAGATGCTTATCTAAGGGGAAATGATGGGCTGGTGTTAAGCCATCAACGACATAATGCGATAGCCATGCTGCCTCAAAAGCAGAACCAATCATATCTCGTTGCTTAAGCTTTTTCACCAACAGTACATAGTGAGTACTTATTAGATCTGGGATGGGGCCGTCGTCGTCATATGGGTCATAAAGGTGGCTCGGCTCGTTTTCACCCGGCGATTTAGTCTTAAGCCCATCAGGCCCGTTTATTCCCTCAAAGTGGTTGATTTGAGTAATGCTCGGAAAGCCTCCATGCGCCAGGAATGGCTCAACCATTTTATAAGCAACCTTATTGAAACGCTGGTGAACACCAACGGCCGAAACCGATCGCTTTGATGTGATAAAACCTGAGTACATTTTGCTCCAACTAGTCGAGCGATGTGACTGCTTTTAATCTGTTGATGCGCTCGACAACTTGCGGATATTGTAGCATGTTCTCACCATCGCTAACAAAGCTAGACGCTGCTTCTCTGACCTGAGAAACAAGCCTAGAATCACCCAAATCAGCCATTTCAAGTTCTAACAACCCGTGCTGTCTTTTTCCGTAAATCTGACCGGGCCCTCTTAGCTCTAAATCAATCTGAGCTAGCCTAAACCCGTCTTGAGTTCTCTCCAGTGCCTGCAGTCGCTCCATAACCCCTGGGGCGTTCGAATCACTCGCAATCATACAATACGAATGATGCGTACCTCTTCCGACTCGTCCTCTTAATTGATGCAAAGCTGCCAGTCCGAAGCGCTCTGCACCTTCAATTAGAATTACGCTGGCGTTTGGTATGTCGATGCCGACCTCAATTACAGACGTAGACACTAAAATATCCAGGTCCCCCTTTGCAAACTGTTGCATAACCTCGTCTCTCTCAACCGGCTTGAGTTTGCCATGGATGACGCCTATTTTTCTATGTCGAAATGGCCCCTTGCGCAAACGCTCAACCTCTGCCGTAACACTTTTTGAGCCGAGGGTGTCTGAATCTTCAATTAAAGGGCAAACAACAAATACTTGCCTCCCTTCGGTTATTTGCTTGTCAATAAAGCCATATGCAACATCTCGATCGGCTGGCTTAACAACCTTAGTGGCAACTGGCTGCCGATTTGGAGGAAGCTCATCAATAATCGAAAGATCTAGGTCACCATAAACTGTTAATGCAAGCGACCTGGGAATTGGGGTTGCTGTCATACTTAGCAAATGGGGTAAGCGATCTGCTTTCAGCTTGAGTTTCTGCCTCTGCTCAACACCGAAACGATGCTGTTCATCAATAACCACGAACCCCAGGTTCTTAAAGTTAACCGCTTCGGTCAAAAGTGCATGTGTCCCGATTACTACTTGAGCAGTTCCATTTTTGATTTTTTCCAATGCAGCTTTCTTGTCGGCGGCAGTCTGCCTACCCAAAAGTAAAACCGAATTGACCCCTAAGTGGCCTAGGATTGCTGACAGTGTTTTCTCGTGTTGACGCGCCAGTATATCAGTTGGGACCATAATTGCTGCTTGGTACCCACTTTTCACCGCCATAACCGCCGCCAAGAGCGCGACAACTGTTTTACCGCTACCAACATCTCCCTCAAGCAGCCTATTCATTGGCCTATCTGTGTTCATATCCTGAAGTATTTGCCATGCTGCCTGTCTTTGAGAGTTAGTTAAATCAAATTTAAGTGACTTCACAAATTCTTGGGCCACAGAAACTTGAAATTGGATTTTTGGAGCTTCCTCACTCTTAATCTCTTTTTTGATTACCTGACTTGCGGCAATAATAAAGAAAAGCTCCTCAAATGCCATCCGATGACGTGCTTTTTTCAGGGCAGACTCGCTTGTGGGTGCATGTAATTCAACAACTGCCTTCGTGCGATCCATGAGTTTATATTTCGAAACTACATTAGCTGGCAGATTTTCCTGCACATCAATAAGTGGCAATAATGGCATGATGAAATTTCTAAGTTGCTTCGATGTGAGCCCCTCTGTCTCTGGATATACAGGGACAATGCGGCCCGTATGTTTTGATGCGTCTGAATCGCCCTCGATAGCAGGTGACTGCAGGGCAAGGTCATTATTCTTAAACTCAAGCTTCCCCGAAATCATTACATTTGAGCCGACGGGATATTGCTTTGACAAAAAGGGCTGGTTGAACCATACGGCTTTCACAGTCCCCGAACCATCCGAGATTACAGCTTCGGTAATAGATAGGCGCCGAGTCCTTGCCCGTCGGGAGGCGATGTTTACCACCTCACCACGGAACGTCACGAGACCTGGTTTCATCATCCTGATTGGGATAATATTCGAGAAATCATCATATCGCCGTGGGAAATGGTGAACTAAATCCCTAACGGTCTTTATACCAAGCTTTTCGAGCTTAATAGACGCTGACTTACCAACGCCTTTCAGCGTCTCGACTCTAACATCCAGGTTCATCTACTTTACCTTGAGCTTCAGAAAACGGCGCTTGCCGACCTGCAGAATCGCTCCGCTTCGAACTTTAACTACTCCAAATTCAATTTTATCCCCAGCAATACGAACCCCGCCTTGCTCAATCAATCTTCTTGCCTCGGATCGACTATCTGCAAGTTTAACCCCTACAAGTAGATCAATTGGGTCCCACTCCTTTTTGGTGAGCTCAACTTCTTCAATATCCGCAGGTAGTTCTCCTTCGCGAAACTGGCGGTTGAATGCTTCTTCAGCTTGAACAGCCGCTTTTTCGCCATGATAAATAGACACAATTTCTCGAGCCAAAGATGCCTTAGTATCTCTTGGGTTGTCCCCTTCTGAAAGACTCTTTTCAACGACTTCGATTGCTTCAAGAGGAACGTCTGTACAAATCCTATAAAAGGATGGGATGAGATCATCATGAATGCGCATTATTTGCCCGAACATGTCATTAGGAGTATCGGTGATGTAAATTGCATTGCCCCAGCTTGTAGACATTTTTCTTCCGTCTGGTCCAGTAAGCAGATCAAAAGTAATCACGTGTTGAGGTGCCTGGCCAAAGTATTTTTGCATTACCCGCCCGGCCATCAAATTAAAGAGCTGATCCGTGCCACCTATTTCAACATCCGCTTTAACCGCAACAGAATCGTAGCCCTGGAGTATCGGGTATAGGAATTCATGTAAACCAATTGGCTTACCTTCTTTAAACCTGAGAGCATAATTTTCACGCTCTATCATTTGCGCGACTGTAAACTGCTGGGTAAGCTCGATCAACTTGCTTAGATCTAGTTTGCTAAGCCACTCCGAGTTGTGATGAAACTCGGCTTTATCGACGTCAATAATCTGCCCGATCTGTTTTTTATAGTCGGCCATGTTCTTCTTGATCTGTTCGTCAGTAAGGGGCTGGCGTTCGCTCGTCTTATCTGATGCATCACCTATTTTTGCCGTAAAATCGCCAACTATGAAAACGATTTGGTGGCCCATATCTTGAAGGTTTTTGAGCCTATGAATAGTTGAAGCTCGGCCCAGGTGAAGTTCTGGCCCAGTTGGGTCTATTCCAAATTTAATACGCAATTTCTCGCTTGAAAGTTTGTCGGCGAGCTCGTCCTTTACAATAATGTCTTTTGCGCG
>CAYRGI010000040.1:0-4936 GCA_964423965.1 uncultured Candidatus Saccharimonadales bacterium | reverse complement strand
AGCCACTCGGACACCTCTCCGGACGCAGATATTGTACCGCAAGTGCTATAATTGGTACATGAGTTTGATCGAGATCAAGAACGTCAGCAAACTATATAAGACTGGCGATACGACAACTGTTGCCCTAGACGACGTCAGCCTTACCATTGAAAATGGTGAATTTGTCTCAATTATTGGCCCCTCCGGATCGGGAAAATCTACGCTGATGCACATTTTGGGGCTACTTGATGTGCCAACAGAAGGTTACTACTTTCTAGACAACAAAGAGATGAACTCCCTTAAAGACAGAGAGTTAGCGAAACTCCGACGCACAGAGATAGGCTTCGTCTTCCAGTCATTCAACCTACTCCCGCGCCTCAATGTTTTGCAGAATGTTATTCTCCCAATGGCTTACGCCGGGATCAAGCCACGTCGACGAAAGGCTCGAGCGGTTGAGATTCTTAATAAGGTAGGCCTCAAAGATCGTATAAATCATAAGTTGAACCAGATATCGGGTGGGCAGACTCAACGAGTTGCCGTTGCTCGAGCTCTTATAAATGACCCCAAGTTGATTCTTGCCGACGAACCTACCGGTAACCTTGATACCAAGTCGAGTCAGCAAATCATCAATTTGTTAAAGGAGCTAAACCGCGAGGGCAATACGATTATTATCGTGACCCATAACCCAGAAATAGCTGAGCAAACTGATCGTGTTATAGAGATCCGTGATGGAAAAATCGTTAAGGATACAGGCGCCGAAAAGACAAAGCCATCTGTGCAAACTGTACGTCGGCGTCCAGTAAAGAGGGTCTCGCTATGATTCGTGAAAACATAAAGATGGCATTGCGCTCTATTGCGGGCAATAAACTTCGAACGGCTCTTACAATGCTTGGAATTATCATTGGGGTTAGCTCTGTATCTCTTGTGATTGCTATCGGCAACGGAGTAAAGAGCTCCGTAACAGACCAAGTTAGTGAGCTCGGAACTAACTTGCTTCAGGTTAACCCTGGCCAGGCGTTTGCTAGCGAAGAAGGCAGCGATGGCGGTGGCGGTGGCCCTGCGACTAATTTTGCCTCTGCCTTTGGAGCTTCAACTTTAACCGAAAAGGATGTTCAAACCATTCGTAATATCGACGGAGTGTATGCAGCCGCGCCGGTATCACTTGTATCTGGAGTAGCTAACTACAACGGCAAGCCTGCCACAGGCGCAATCTTGTTTGCAACTGACGATCAGTTTGATGATGCAGTTAAAGTTGATTTAGAAAAAGGTCGCTTTATTGCCGCTGGGACAACTAACGAAACTGTTGTTGGCGGTACTGTTGCCGAAAACTTGTTTGGTAGTGAAGATCCAATGGGCAAAGAGATCACCATCCGCGATAAGAAATTTGTTATCGTTGGCATTACTAAAAAGCCCGACAAGGATGCTCTAAGCTTTGGGCCAAGCCTTGATAGTGCAATCTATCTCCCTCTTTCTGCCGGCAAGGAGTTCAACAATGGGAGCGTCAATATCAACGAGATTGATGTAAAGTCCACCTCTCCGGATACTGTCGCTAGCGCCAAGGCAGAGATCAAAAAGCAGGTTAAAGCCAATCATGGAGGCGAGGAAGACTTTACCGTTCTGGATGCTAAAGAGCAGCTCAAGATCTTTGATTCAATCCTTAGCATTCTGACCACATTCGTTGCCGCTATCGCTAGCATCTCATTGCTAGTCGGCGGTATCGGTATCATGAATATTATGCTGGTATCGGTTACCGAACGAACTCGAGAGATCGGTCTTCGCAAGGCCCTTGGCGCAAGCTCGGGAATGGTACTAAGCCAGTTCCTAATTGAGGCCGTTGTACTCTCGCTTATGGGCGGCTTGCTTGGACTAGGGTTTGCTTATCTATTCGGTATTGTTGTTAAGCAATTAGCTAACATTCAACCTAGCTTCACACTTGAGGCTGTCGGCATCGCCTTTATTATCTCGGTAGTAGTCGGAATAATCTTTGGTATCGCACCAGCACTCAAGGCCGCAAGAATGCGACCTATCGACGCTCTACGTTACGAGTAGTTATCCTAGCTCTCTCTTGAGCTTCTCAATCAATTCAACTGGTATCGGATCGGTTTGGTTGAGCACGGCTAGATATACCGAAACAAAGTCTCCTAACAGGAGCGTCCATAGCATCTGCTGAAGCTTGGTTTCGCCATGAGCTTCAACAATGATTGGAGCCGGCATCTTGCCGCTTAGAAGGCGGTTAGAAACCTCAAATCGCTTCCTTACTCTGTCGTTGTCTAAACTCGAAGTTAGCTCTATAACTCGGAGATTATTTTCCTTAGGATTGTGCCATCCAATAAACTCGTTGTGGTTAAATTCCGGAAGGCGATTCCAGAATGCGATGTGCTTGCCGTTCTCGTTGATATCAATCTTCCATTTCATAGCAACCATCTCGAGAGTTGGACCACCATATACAACAACAGGATGGCCAGTTAATTGCTTAGCGATTTGCTTTGCAGGATTATCTGCCTCCTTGATGTTTGAGGTAAAGTTCTCGACTTCGGAGAGAAGCCACTCGGCATTAGCCTCGAGTTCGTCGATAACTCCGTCAACCAGACCCATCTGCTCAAAGAGCGACGCAAGAGCCTTAACGCCATAAAGAACGGCGAGACGAGGTTGGCAGCCACCTGGTATCTGTAGGTAGCTGTACTCCTCTGCACCTTCAGCAAGCTTGCCGCCAGCGCACATTATAACCAGCGATGCCGATGTTTTTTTGGCTTGCTCCAGGCAACTAAGTGTTTCTTCGGTGTTTCCTGAATAACTAGACAAAATAAGGAGTGAGTTCTTTCCAACGTATTTTGGCAGGTCGTACCCTCGGACAATTTCGAATGGCATTGTGAGTCTATCCCCCAGCCAGCTTTTTATAAATTCAGCTGCCAATGCAGACCCACCCATGCCAGCAAGGACAATATTTTGAATACCATCAGCGACTGGTGCATCAAACTCATATTGTTGGCGTAGCTGTTCGGCTTGGCCAGCAACAACTGCCACTCCGTTCGAGCGGTCGAACTGCGCAAGTAAATTAGTATCGTCTAGCATAAACAGAAATCTCCTACTTGTTTGTTACATTGTATCCCAAGCCAAAAAATATTGAAAAAGGTAGCAGTGAAATGTTGTGTTAACCTCAACACTTAAACAAATTAAAAACGCCCCTAAGGGCGTTACATTGAAGTTAGTAAGCAATTAATGGAGCCGGTGCGGAGAGACTGCGTTTGGACGAGGGCGGACCCGACCACGCTTTCACTCCCCGCACCGGCACGCTTCGGAAAGGTGTCCGCATCAGGCACCAGCCGCTGACAAGTCCCCCGACGACTCAGCGACGCTCCGAAGTTACGGCAACTGAAACACCAACGAAAGGAGATACTGGGTGGTTACGACTGCTCAGCAGTCAGGCATTTAACTCCGGTTAGATGGAGCAGCTCGCTTGCCTGGGCTGAGCGCCTAACGGTCCGGTGGACTCAAACCTCTACTCCCTTGTTCGGAGTTGATCGGACACTCATGCGATCACTGCGGGAAGCCTTGGCGAAGAAAAACGACCTTTTTGCGCTCTTATTCTCTGATGATCAGAGTGTCAGAAATCATCGGCCGCATCTTCGCCTTGGGAAACCACATCATCCTTCGGGTAATCGACGAACAAACTGCACTCGTCTTTTACCCCACTATGCATGTTGTGCAATTGGGACTGGTTCCGCGAAGCGGAACTCTGACGAATCAGAGAACCGCTACGCGAAACCAATATTGCTTACTAACTTTTCAAGGCGGTTGCGAAATGGTGTTGGTGTATCTCACAACCTTATGGGTTTGTAGTCTATTTATGTTTGTTATTAATGTCAAGGTTTTTTCAATTTAAATAAGAAAGAGGCCACTTAGGCCTCTTTCAACACATCTTTAAAGATAGTTTCTAGTACATCCCGCCCATGTCTGGTGCAGCCGGTCCCGCTGGCTTATCCTCTGGAATCTCAACAATTAGAGCTCCCATGGTCATTGCCGTGCCCGCAATAGATGCTGCATTCTGAACTGCTTCACGTGTGACCTTAGCGGGGTCAATAACTCCCTCACCCTTAAGATCAATGAGTTTGTCTGGGGAGTTAACGTTAAACCCTCGACCACGCTCTGTGCTGTCTAGAACTTTTGATAGCTTCTGCTCGGCGTTAAGGCCAGCATTCTTCATAAGCTGGGTAAATGGTTGTACCAATGCGTTCTTTAGAATCAGCTTCCCTGCATCGTGTGAGTTCCCAACCTTGGTTGGCTCCATGTCGATGTCGCGGCTCAGATCAACAAGAACGACACCGCCCCCTGGAACAATACCTTCGGCAACAGCAGCTTTAGTGGCGTGAACAGCGTCATCCACGCGATCCTTTTTCTCTTCAATCTCTGTCTCGGTAGCACCACCAACCTTAATTACGGCAACCTTACCGGCAAGAGCAGCAAGTCGCTCCTCAAGCTTTTCCTTTTCAAACTCACTTGTAGCGTTCTCGGCTTGAGCCTTAATCTGCACAATCCGGCTATCAACCTCTTTATGGTTACCTGCTCCCTCAATAATTGTAGTATCATCCTTGGTCGCGATGATCTTTCGGGCTGTTCCAAGCATATCTAGAGATGCGTTCTCGAAAGTAATACCCTGCTCGTCAGAGATAACCGTTGCACCAGTAAGAATGGCCATGTCTTCAAGAATGGCCTTGCGGCGCTCACCAAAGCTTGGCGCTTTAATTGCGAGTGTATTGAATACACCCTTCAATCGGTTGAGAATCAGGGTTGCAAGTGCTTCACCTTCAACATCTTCTGCAACAATAACCAGATCTTTCTTACCTGTCTGAGCAATTTTCTCTAGAAGCGGAAGGATATCCTGAATGCTGGTGATCTTCTTATCGGTCAGCATAATGAGCGGTTTCTCATAAACCGACTCCATTCGAGCGGTATCTGT
>CAYRGI010000039.1:0-4947 GCA_964423965.1 uncultured Candidatus Saccharimonadales bacterium | reverse complement strand
TAAGCTCTTGAAGACCAGAATATATTTCGCTTAAACGATTCGGCATTTCCATATCTGGCGGAGTCGAGATTACACCCGCGTCAACGAACTTCAATTTAGAACCATGCTTTTCGATCACACCGAACCCAGTCGTAGCAGTGCCTGGATCGATGCCGAGTATTTTCATGACAGGCTTTTGGCTACTTCCTCAGAAAGATCAAAATTTGCATGAGTTGAAGTCACATCATCCATATCATCCAGTGCATCCATTAAACGCATTAGCTGGCCAGCAATTTTTTGGTCATCAACCATAATGGTATTTTTGGGGATGTACGCAAGCTCTGACTCAGCTATTTTGTAGCCCATTTCTTCAAGCTTTGACTGCACGCTTTTGAGTTGATTGGCAACTGTGTACACTACCAGCTCGCCCTCCTCGCTCTCGACGTCATCGGCACCCGCTTCAATTGCATCAAGAGTGGCCGCGTCGATGTCATCCGGCTTGAGCCTGATAACACCCTTATGGTCGAACTGATACACAACAGACCCCATATCAGCCACTCTTCCTCCGGACTTACTAAGAGCTGTCCGAATCTCTGGGCCAGTGCGGTTACGATTATCGGTCGCCGTTTCGATAATAAGTGCTACGCCTCCCGGTCCATAACCTTCGTAGACAACTTCCTCAATTTGAGTTCCACCGAGTTGCCCCGTTCCCCTTTTAATGGCTCGATCGATATTTGCAGATGGCATATTGGAAGACTTGGCCTTTTGAATTGCAATTCGTAAAGCAAAGTTTGTTTCGGCATCTGCTCCGCCTTGCTTCGCCGCAATTGCGATTGCGTTGGCAAGTTTAGTAAAAGCCGCCCCCCGCTTTGCATCAGCGGCTGCTTTTTGATGTTTGATTGAGTGCCATTTTGAGTGACCCGACATATTGTTTGATATTATATCACCTATCTGGGGCTGCGATCAAAAGGCGAACTAACATGCACCCCTGCAAGCAGGCTTTCACGAAGCTCCAGATGTTTCGTCCGTCGGTACATCACCCATGTTACAACCAAGGTAGTCGAATAAAATATCGCGACCATTATGCCGGTAAGCCCCTGTTTAACTTGAGCGTATGGAAGATCCGCAAACCATTGAGCAACACCGATGCAGTATCCAAGTAGTCCGATGGTGGGGAGACCTACCAATGATGAAATGCTTGGAGGCAACATTATTCCTGCCAATCCTGTGATAAAAGTCAAAAGCATCGCTAGCGGTATAAATGGCAGTACAAAAATGTTTGTAATCGGCGCAATAATTGATAAGTTTTCGAACCGCCACATTATTAATGGCAATGTCATTAAATGTGCGCAAGTTGATTCAATGAGCAACGATTTAAGCATTGAAGGACGTTTTATCCACCTTGCCTCAAACAGTGGAGCTAGAATTAATACCCCAAAAAATGCCGTAAATGAAAGTTGCCAGCCGAGATCACGAAATAAAAAATCAGGGTTCCACGCTAATGTGATGATTGCCGGAATGCTGATGAGTGTTATTGGGCTGACTTTGTACCCGTAAAAGCTGGTTAGCAAAGATATTGAGCTCACCATTGAGGCTCGGAAAATTGCCGCACTAAACCCAGAAATGACGATAAAAGCTCCTATTAGCCAGCTGGCGGCCGCTGTCGCACCGAAGATTGAGACTCCAGCTAGTAAACGGCGCATGGCGATCACAAGGATGGTCAAGTTGTAGCCAGATGCCGCGACAACATGACTTAAACCTACGGCCGACATGTCATCTTGCAGGTCACCCGGGATTAGAGATTTTGCACCGACAAGTAGGCCTATGCCAAAGCCACTCAGCGCTGGTGGGACGTTGCTGCGAACGGATGCCATAAACTTTTGCCTCAACTTCTCTAAACCATTCTGGTGAGCACTAATTATTTCAACTTTTGCGTAACTTATCTGCAATGGAACGATGCCTTTAGCAGGTCTTAATTTGCCTTCTGCAGATACCTGATATCCACGCCGCAAACCGGTAGACAGGCTCTTGATTCGAACCGGGTAGCCCAACGGGACATCATTCACTTTAGCTTCAGTAAGCTCAAAGGCGTAATTACCATACTTGTCCATTCCAGGGTCGTCCGAAACGGTTCCAGAAACTTGAATTTTTTGGTCAATAAATTGAGCTGCGTAACTCCGGTTGAAGTCAGTATCTAAGCCGCGCCACACCCCAAAACAGAAAATACTGCAAACAAGCAGCCAGAATGTTAATCGGTTAAAAAGCCGTGCTGAGAGGATCGAGGCAATAAACAATATAGCGATGAGATGTGATTCGACTACGTAGCCGAAACGCCCAGCTATAATCCCTAAGACCAATACAACACTCAAAATAGTGAACTGTACTGGCCTCGACATTACACTTTTATATTCTCCACTGATTAACTGTAGATTAAAAAGACCCCGCCGGCCCAATGCTACTTAAAAGCAAAGGGCCAGCGAGGTCAGAAGATGAAACTAGTTCTGCATCCCTCCGTCGTGCGAACCAACACGAGATTCCGGCTGGCTCAATCCACTGGCGTCAGTGGGCACCCTGAACCCGGTGAACCTCCACCCATCAGTGAGGGCCAACCAGACGGCGAAGAGGACGCACAGACCGGCAAGCACCAAGAGTGCCGCGGCGAGGTCCTTGGTCAACAGCTCCTCGAAGAGCGCGGAGGCGAAGAAGCTCACCACGCCCAGCGTAGCGATCAGCCCATAGGACTTCACACGGACAGCGCAGACGAGAGCGACACAGAAGAGCGCGAACACCCCGTATTGCATGACGTTGACCCACCCGGGATCGAGGGTGATCTGGTTCGAGTTCACCGTATCGCTCCCCGGGAAGGCGATCTCCATGATGGCGCTGAGGAAGTGGGCCATGATCAGGGCAAGGAGCCCCATTCCGGCGCAGAACGCCGAAATGCCAACAAAGCGGACCTGCTGCATCAAATGCCTCCTAAAAAAGAACATCGCGACCTTATTGCCGCGAAAGATATGTATTTATACCATAAAAACTATACATGTGTCAAAATATTTAGCGCCGATTCTTGGCCATCCTCAGATAAGCGCCTAGAAAGGGACCCGGCTTTCGTTTATAGGGCTTAACTAATATTGTAGTCAGCCCTGCCTCATTAGCCGCCCAAACATCATTCAAAACTCTATCACCGACCATTGCTATATTATCCGGATGCACACCAGCTCCTTTTACAATCTTCGAGTAAAATCGCTTCAACGGCTTAAAGTGGAAAGTTGATGGCTTTATAACTACTGCACCAATCTCCCCTGCTAGCTTACTCAAATCCCTTGAACTATTGCTACCTATTAGAATTTTTATTCCCCGCTCCCTCATCTGATGAACATGCTCAATATACTTATGCGGCAACTCATTACCACCCTTTTGCAAAAGCGTTTCATCAACATCAAAAACAAGATGCGTAATCCCAAGTGCAACCAGCTCATCGATCTTAATTTGCAAAACCGAATCTGCAATGTAGTTAGGATAAAGCTTGTTGGCGCGAATAATTTTTTTCATTTAGTGATAAATTGTTTATAGAGGTTTTATGAATTACAAACTACGATGGCGTTTGATATCTCTGCTGGCGATCATCCTTTACTTATTGTCGACGCTGGCAATTATTAGACTCGCCCTCACCAACATACTTTTCTTCGCGTTTTTGGCTACCACCTCGATAGCCATAGTATACACCGGCTGGCTTACGTTCACTGGCCAAGGGAAACAGTTTCGTCGAGGCACAATGCTCCTTGCTGCAAGTTTAATAACTCTAGCGATAGAAATAATTGTTTTCGTCAGTGAAGAGAATAATCTTCGATATTTATTAGTTGCCGCCATTCTAAGCGCCCTCTACTCGGTGGTGTTCTCGCTTCTTCGTAAGCAGTACTGGCAAGAAAAGCGCCTTAAGCACATAGCCTCAAAGGAAATAAAATTTAAGAAACCTTATCTGATTCTAAACCCTAAATCTGGCAACGGACGAGCCATCAAAGCAAAGACTCCACACGCCGCCGAAAAAATGGGCATAAAAGTTTTGATAATGAAAAAGGGAGAAAGTGTTGAGGATCTAGCCCGAAAAGCGGTTGATGAAGGCGCCGACGTTCTTGGTATTTCGGGCGGAGATGGTAGCATCGGGACTGTCGCTAAAGTAGCAATCGAAAATAACCTCCCAATGGTAGTACTCCCAGGCGGAACAAGATGCCACTTCGCCCGCGATATTGGAATGCTTCCAAAGCAAATCAACGATGCCTTGTCATCTTATTATGGCGTTGAGCGGCGTATTGATGTTAGTAAAATCAACGACCGTATTTTTATGAACAATGCTTCATTTGGAGTCTACGCCGACATCGTGAATAACGAAGACTATCGCAACAAAAAAATTACTGTTACGCGTAGAGTTTTGAGGGAAATTCTTTCCGGCACTAAAAAACCTTATGCCCTTAATATCAACAACAATGGTCATAAATTTAGTAAAGCGATTATGGTTTTGATTGGCGTTAATCGGTATAACACGATCAATTTGATGGAACTTGGTCAGCGACCGCGATTAGACGAAGGTGTTCTACAGATTAATGTTCTGTCCAAAGTAAGTAACGAGCTGATTGCGAATGTATTGCGTAACGCAACAATTAATCAAATTGAGCAGACTAGTTCGCTCGAAGAATTCTCTCAATGGGAGACGAAAAAGATTGAGATTGCAGGCAAAGGCAAAAAAGTTGTGGTTGGTGTTGATGGTGAATGTGAAGAGTTTAGCTCGCCGGTAAATGTTGAGATTATGCCAAAGGCGCTGAGGTTGTATGTTCCACCTGAGGGGATGCGATCACGACCGGAAAAAGCGTTTAGTCGACGAGGGTTAAAGCAGTTGTGGGAAGCGGTCAAATAGTCTTATCTGCCTCTTTCACCAATTTCTCAACTTCTGTCCAATGCTTACGAACACCC
>CAYRGI010000038.1:5487-5790 GCA_964423965.1 uncultured Candidatus Saccharimonadales bacterium | reverse complement strand
AACTAGGTTAAAGTATTCAACTCTGTATCCAGTGTTGCTAGGTGCCTGAACTTGGAAAGTAAATGTTCCAGTTTCGCCGGGGGCAACAGCTGCTTCATTTAGCGTTGCTGCACGGTGTGGCGCTATCCAAGAAGAGGTAGCGAAAGGGCTTGCTCTATCACGAGGCTGGTTAGTCCCGAGCCTAATTGGGTTTGCCCCACTATTACTCCATGTAACTGTACCAACATTTCTAACTGTTAAAGACCATGTCGCTTTTTCGCCGGAAGGCAATGAACTTAGATTTTTAGATCTTGATTGTGATAC
>CAYRGI010000038.1:0-5477 GCA_964423965.1 uncultured Candidatus Saccharimonadales bacterium | reverse complement strand
ACCAGTTTGAGAAATCTCTCCAGAAGTTTCTATTGCCGTATGAGCTACACCCATCTCCCGTACCGTACATATTGCTAAGTGCTGCAGAATTGGGCTGGTACGGCGTGTAAGAATATAAAGAAGCTGTTGCTCGGTTCTCAATATTTACGTTTGTGCCACCGCATGCAGAGTTGGGATGCCACTTTATAAAACTCACGCCAGGCCTATAAGGTATATACCAGTTTGGATTTTGATCATAAAAGTTTCTGAGGTGACGTGCACCTTGCCCCACCTGGTTATTGAACCCAAAATACTGAGAGTCACAAGCGGCACCATCTGGGCAGCCCATCCCCATAGCCGTTCTATATTGCCAGTTATAGGGCCAAGTATCAGTTATTAGGCCATTTTCTTTTTGGAGGGTCACTAATATTACCTGTGGATTTAAATTGTAGTTTTGAGAATGCTCCCAAATTATCTGAGCGGCTGACTTGCCGTTTTCTGAATAGTTCTTGAGACACGTCCATGGCGGTTGTTCGCCCTGTGAGCCGGATCCAGGAGCGTGGTTTGTTTCGCAATTAGGTACCTTAGAATTCAAAAAATTTTGTATATCGTTAACGGACATGGCACTTTTATTTGTGAACACCCCATCGTCAATAATCCTTCCCGGATTAAACTGAGCATTAGCATTTCCAGCTCCAAACACAAATACACCAACAAGTAGCAGTGCAGAGGGGAGAATTTTCTTGATTAATGAAATCTTCATACTATTGAATCGTCAAAATCCTTGATTCCGATGTTCCGGATGTTGACCCGTTACTAAACTTAACGACAACATTCCAGTTTCCTGCAGACCCAAAGGCCGATCTCTCAACATTGAAACCTTGGCAAGCGTAGTAAGAAGTAACCAGACCGAGATTGGCAGTTCGTGTAACGGTTGCAGATCCAGCTTTTGTTGCCTCGAGTGTACAGGTACCGCTTTTCTGACCGTCAACAATGGCATTTACATAAATGGTGTTGCCACTTTGCCCCAACTGAGTAATGGTCGGGTTAGCAGTAACAGTTGATATCGACAAGCTATTCCCAGAGCTGCCCGAAGCGTCACTATTCTGTTGCCTTTGATATGCTTCGGACTCGGTCTTGGGGTCGCGAGCACCAGCTTGCTTCTCTTCTTCTTGCAGCTTCTGCTGATCAGTTTGCTGAGCCGCTTCTTTATTCTTGTCGGTCGTATATAGATAAAAACCCACACCAGCAAAGGCGAGCGCCAAAACCAGTGCGCTAATAAGGACTTTTTTGTTTTTGAACATATTTTTGGCCAATCTGTTTTCGCCCCTGAGATTACCAAAATTATATCAGTAATGGTTGTGTATAATCAAGAAATGATCATTACAATTATTGCCGGCGGCTCAGGCACTCGCTTGTGGCCGCTTTCACAATCCAATCATCCTAAGCATTTACTAAAACTGACAGGCGAGAAGTCGCTATTGCAAAACACTTTCGACAGAGCTTCCGAAATTGCGGAGTCGGTTTATATAATCACCGAAAGCTCTCATTCGGATGAAGTTAAAGAACAGCTTCCTGAGCTACCAGAAGAACACGTTATAGTTGAGCCTGGAAGAAGAGGCACAGCTTACTGTATCGCCTTGGCACTTGCAACAATCAAGAAAGCTCACGGAGATAAGGTGCCAATTGTTTTCATCCATGCTGACTCTCACATAAAGGACAACGTTTCCTTCGGAAACACGCTCAAGATAGCGGCTAAGAATTCGGTTGAGCGCGGAGAGATAACATTGATCGGGATTCGCCCGAGCTATCCAGCAACAGGATTCGGCTATATTGAGGTTGGTGAAAAGCTTTCGGAAGAACAGGGAGTTGAGGTCCATAAAGCGATCCGATTCAAAGAAAAGCCAGAATTAGAGGTGGCCAAACAGTTTGTTGAATCCGGCAACTACATCTGGAATATGGGCCTATTCGCTGGATCCGAATCCGTTTTCTTAAATACTATGCATAAATATGCTCCCGAGTTTGAGGAAAGATACAAGCAACTAGAGAATGCTGTTGGTAACGAAGAAAAACTGGCCGAAACATACTTGAGTTTTCCTTCGATCGCGATCGAGTATGAGCTGCTTGAGAAAGCCGACAACTTGGACGTTGTGGCGGGAACATTCGAGTGGGCAGACATTGGCTCATTCTTTGACCTCCACAAGATATTAAAAGACGAAAACTCAAACACGTTAAAAGGTGACGTTGAACTGATCGATAGTGAAGACGTTATGGTCCATGGCTCAGATAAACCCGTCGTTGTGATTGGGCTTAGTGGTGTTGTCGTTGTTGATAGCCCAAATGGGCTTTTGGTTTGCGCGAAGGAGAAATCTCAACTTGTTGGAGAGGCTGCGAAGCGAATTCAAGCAAGAAATCCCAAAAAATAGCTTAAATTAGGTATACTAAAAATACCTATGTCCAAGCTAAAGCAATTATCGTCTCAAAGAATTACATACGTGCTGGTTGCGGCGTTTGCTGCAGCGGTATTGATTATCGGCGTATTCTCGATCATCAACTCCGGGAAAATATACCCAGGAGTCAGCCTTAACGGCGTTTATGTTGGCGGCCTTACCCCAAAACAGGCTCAACAGAAGCTTGAGCAGTCGGCCAAGGATGCCAATTACGAGGTTGCCGTTCAATACAACAATACGACAATCCGCATTCCAGTAAAAGATCTCGGGGTTACCTATCCGAACTCTGCTTACGAAGAGGCTTTTCGTTATGGGCGAACGGGTCGACTCAGCGAGAATCTTTATATGCGAATTCGCGCACTCTTTTGGCGTCCAACAACGGTAACTATGCTCGAAGTTGATGATTCAAAGCTGACACCTTACATTCAAACCGTGGACACAGAGCTCAATAAACCGGTCGCAAATGCATCTCTTAGCTTTGCCGATAACAGGGTAACAGTAGAGAAGTCGCAGCCCGGTGAGCGGCTTGATCGAGGGCTACTTGTCCAGGCGATCAAAAAGCAGATTGCTGCCGAAAAAGGCGGGAGTATTGATGCACCGGTTTACAATCTCGAGCCGACCATTAAAGAGTCGGCGCTTGAAATTACCAAGCATCAAGTAGATGAGTACGTCTCGAGTCCAGTTGCTGTAACGGCGGGTAGCTTCACCAAGACTATTGATCAGGCCCAGATTCTTAGCTGGGTGGATGTGGTGGTTCTTGGCAGCAAGACCGATCTGCCGCTAATTCCGCTCGAGTCATTTTATCCCGCTCCTTCCCAAAGTGCTGTTGAGCTTGAACTCAATAAGGCCAAGGTTGAGGCATATGCTCAACAGTTGGCGCAGGGCATTAATCGCGAGCCGGTTGATGCACAGCTGACGATGAACAACGGTTCGCTAGGAATTGCTCGCGCCAGCCAAGATGGCTTGCAGGTTGATACTGCCGCGGCTTCAAAAAAGATTGTTGAAGTAGTGGTTAACCCAAATGGCGATCGCAAAGTAGTGATCCCGACCAAGGTGACTAAGGCAGCAATACGAGAAGATGCTTTGGCTGAGCTCGGCATCAAAGAGATGATTAGCGAGGGTGTTAGCTACTTCCCAGGTTCGCCGCCAGAGAGAATGCAGAATGTTCGAACGGGACAAGCCAAGTATAACGGTGTCATTTTGAAGCCGGGCGAGGTTTTCTCGTTCGGTAAGATCCTTGGCGATGTTGGTCCTCAAACAGGGTATGCGCCAGCTAAGGTGATTCTTGGTAATCGCCAGGAGCTGCAGTATGGCGGGGGCTTGTGTCAGGTTTCGAGTACGGCTTTCCGTGCGGCGCTTAATGCGGGGCTACCAATTTTAGAGCGCGTAAATCACTCGTTTGCAGTTAGTTACTATACCGCACCGTATGGTGTACCAGGCGTTGATGCCACAATCTATTATCCCCAGGTCGACTTTAAGTTTAAGAACGATACATCTCACTTCATATATATACAAACGATCATGCAAGGAACAACCTTGAAGTTTCAGTTTTACGGGACCAAAGAAAAAGAGGGAGTAATTCGTGGCCCTCAGTTCGTAAGTGGTGGACCGGATCCTAAGCAGCCATCGAGAACGGTGTTCTACCGAGACGTCGTGGTTAACGGACAAGTTGTTAAAACCGATACATTTTATACAAACTACAAGTCGAGCGGAGACTTCCCAAACAAACCTCAGTTTAACTAATCTGATCTTAAGGTCTATAATGGTAATGTTTAAATACTTTACCAATGCCCACTGCAACATCTTTAATCAAGACTAAAGGAATAAAAAAGCGCAACTTATTGGCGTTTCTTGCGCTATTCATACTCTTTGGCATCTATCTAATTTATCGAAGCATGGCGGCGCCAACCTGCACCACAACGTTAAACTCGGGGGCAAGTATTTCTCAGGCGCTTAGTAGCGCTTCTGCGGGAAGCACAATTTGCCTGAACGCCGGCACTTACACTTACTCAGCAAGCACAATAAATAAATCAAATATGACAACAATTGCAGCTGCACCTGGAGTGGCTAAATCGCAAATTTCGGTAACAAGCGTGGTAGATGTTCAAACATCAAACAATTTAACCTTTGATGGGATTACGTTTGCTGGTGGAGGACAGCTAGGTACTGGCTCCAGTCCTGCGACTAATATAACCATTAAGAATAGTTCATTTAAAAAGGGGCTGTGCATTAATCAGCCTACAAACGCGACAAACTTAAATATCAACATTGAAGGGAGTGACTTCACAGAAATTGGTCAAGGTGGATGTGGAAACGAGGGCAGGCTTACTGTTAATGGTCGAAATACCAATAAAACGGTCAACAGGGCAAATAGTGGGATTATTATCAAAAACAATCTATTCAATAACACTCAGGGAGGCTTAGTTAGTGGAGCGAATTGTACGGATGGCATCCAGCTTACTGCTGCGGCATCGGGTGTAAACATTATCAATAACACGTTCTATGGTCTTATTGAGGGTCGGTGCGCTGAGTCTCAGCCCAACAATCAGGGCCCACACGTTGATGCAATCCAGCTTTACGATGCTCAAAACACCCGTATAGCAGGGAATTATGTTTATGGAAATTCAACTGGCCTAGTTGTATATGATCATAATGGAAGCCCAATGGAAGTTATTAACAATGTCTTTGTGAAGGGACCCGAGGGGCATCAAGCTCTGGAAGTTTCTGGTGTAGGGGATACGTTTGATCATAATACGATTATTGGTACAGCAATTATTGGTTTATGGAATGGGAATCAAAGCTCAAATGAAACTATTACAAATAATGTAATTACAGGTGGAATTTCTTATAATGGTGGCTCATCAAGCGGGTTTGTAATAAGCAGTAACCTGACCTCAACCCCAACGTTCAAATCTTCTTCACCCTCTACACATGATGATTATTTACTAACCGGACCGTCAGCGGCATTGACGGGCGCTACAGATGGCACTGCAATTGGTATTTATCCAATAAATTCTTCCGAGGGACAGCAGTCTCAGGCAAACATTT
>CAYRGI010000037.1:0-6074 GCA_964423965.1 uncultured Candidatus Saccharimonadales bacterium | reverse complement strand
TTCTTAGCGCAACCAGAATGGCGCGCTCTTCCTGCTCGAGAACTGCAACGCTCATTTTGGTGCTCCAAGGTTTGAAGGTGCAAGACACCATATTTTTGACACAAGGTTGGTCTACTAGCAAGCATAAGCGGCACAACATTCTATCTGTTGACAGATCGAGCCAAAACCGGTAATATCGGTAAAGATTACTGAAGACCGGAGCAGCCAAAAGCTTAATTCGCTCCCGAGGTAAGACATAAGCGATCATTCGCAAAGTCTATCCCTTCGGTTAATCGCCGAATTTTTTGTTTTTGGAGGACGCCACATGGCAATTACCCGACAGCGTAAAGAAGAGAACGTTGCTCAGCTACAAGATCAACTTAGCCAGCTAAAGCTGATGGTCATGACCGACTATCGTGGCTTAACTGTGCCCGAGATTAATGAGCTGCGAGCGAATCTACGTGCAGAGGGAATTACCTACAACGTTACCAAAAACACGCTGCTTCGTATCGCAGCAAAGAACACCGAAAACCTGGCAGATATTGACCCTTCAACCTTTGTTGGACCAATGGCCCTAGCCATTTCAACCGAGGATGAGGTAGCGCCTGCAAGAGTTGTATTCCAGTACGCTAAACAGCACGATGCTCTAGAGATCGTCGGGGCTGTAACAGGTGACGGTAAGGTATTGACACCAGCTGAGGTTAAAGCACTAGCAACATTGCCAACTCGTGATCAGCTTCTTGCTCAGGTTGTTGGTACCATTGCAGCACCTCTAAGTGGCTTGGTAGGAGTTATGGGCGCCAATGTCCGAGGCATTGTAACCGTCCTCAACGCAATTAAAGAATCAAAAGAATAAGGAGTAAATCATGGCAGAAGAGACAAACACTGCAGTAGAAGAAAAGAAAGAAGTCCCTGCTAAGTTTAAAGACTTGGTAGAACAGATTGATAAGCTTAGTGTTCTAGAGCTTAGCGAGTTAGTTAAGGTTCTTGAGGACCACTATGGCGTATCAGCTGCAGCCCCAATGGCAGTAGCAGCAGCACCAGCTGCTGGAGGCGGTGATGAAGCAGGCGCAGAAGAGAAAAGCGCATACACCGTTGTTCTTGCAGCAGCAGGCGATCAGAAGATCAACGTTATCAAGGCGGTTCGTGAGCTTACCGGTCAGGGTCTTGCCGAAAGTAAGGCAATCGTTGATGGTGCACCTAAGCCAATTAAAGAAAACGTTCCAAAGGCTGAAGCCGATGAAGCAAAGGCAGCACTTGAGGCCGCCGGCGCTACTGTTGAGCTCCAGTAATCAAACTTTGACGTATTACCCACAACGTGTTTGAATAAGGGTAATCTGATAAACCAAAACACAAGGAATTCGACCTATGGCCGATATTGCAGATAAACAACTCAAAACGCTCAAAAAGCTTATCGAGCAAGCAGAAACAAATCTTGCAGGTGCAAAAGAACTCCTTGCCAGCCTCGTTGGTGATGACGATATGGTCGCGCCTACACAGTCTGCTCCTTTGAGTGGCAAAATTATTGAGGGACAGTTTGATGGACAGAATATGGTTGGACCGGACGGGAAATTGTACCCAGTCCCGGCCAACTATGCTTCTAAGTCAAAACTCGTTCAAGGAGATGGCCTAAAGCTGACGATAGGTGATGATGGGGCGTTTCTTTATAAGCAAATTTCCCCAATTCATCGACGCAAGATTATTGGTACCCTTAATCTAAAAGACGGTCAGTATTATGTTGAGGCTTCCGGCCATGATTATCGTGTTCTTTTTGCCTCGGTTACGTATTACAAGGCACAACCAGGTGATCAAGTCACGATTGTTATCCCAGATGAGGGTGATGCTGACTGGGCTGCAATTGAGGCCGTTCTAGCTTAAAACTCAAGCTAGCGCACTTATTTCAATCGGCGTATACTATAAGGTAATAGTAATGCTTGTGGGGGTTACCTAGTGTCAGATCTGGCGCTGTACCGCAAATACCGTAGTCAAAGTTTTGATACGGTTATAGGCCAACCGCACGTAGTGGATACGCTTAAATCCGCTATTAAAAATGATAGGTTGAGCCACGCCTACCTGTTTACGGGCCCTCGTGGGACTGGTAAAACTTCTGTTGCAAGATTACTCGCTCGAGCAGCAAACTGTACCGAGACTGATCCCGCTAAGCGCCCATGCGGAAAATGTGATAACTGCAAAATTGAAATCGGCAGTCATTTAGATCTTATTGAGATTGATGCCGCCAGTAACCGAGGTATTGATGACGCCCGTGCTCTTCGAGAAAAAATAACGAGTGCTCCTTCAATTGGTCGTTACAAAGTCTACATCATAGACGAAGTCCACATGCTAACTACAGAGGCTTTCAATGCGTTGCTAAAAACACTTGAGGAGCCACCTTCGCACGCAATGTTCATTATGGCGACCACCGAATTTCATAAGCTTCCAGAAACCATTGTTTCTAGAACCCAGCGTTTCAGCTTCAAGCCCATTGATCCCGCGTCGATCCAGAGCCACATCAAAGAAATCGCCAAAAAAGAAAATATTCAAATTACGGATGATGCAGTTGAGATAATTGCTATCAGCAGCAGAGGAGGTTTTAGGGACGCAATAAGTCTTTTGGATCAGGCGGCCAATAGTGGTGCGTCTCCTCTTGATGCAAGTGTAGTTCGGGATCTGCTTGGTCACGGTGATCCAAAAATTCTTCAAGCAATTATCTCATCGGTTGAGAATATGGATACTCCCGGGTTGCTAAAAAATCTTGACGAAGCATGGCGGACTGGGGTGCAACCAGGGCAGCTGACAAGACAGTTGATTGATTCTTGGAGGTTCAAAATTAGAGAATTTGCCGAAAGAGAAGAAGATTCGCGCAAAATTCAAAGATCGGTAGTCGCAATCGAGACCTTAATACCCGTACTCAAAACCAGCTGGCCAGAGCTTGCACTTGAAGCCGCACTGGTTAAGTTATCAACCGGTGGGGTTGAAGCTGTCACATTCAAGAAGACCGTTACAAGTCTTGCCCCAGTAGCAGTTAAACCAAAGCCAGCTCAAGAAAAAAATCCTGAAAAATCTACAAGCCCAGTTGCTCCTCAGCCTACTGGACAGCCATCGGGCGATCTCTGGATTAAAACGCTAACTCAAATAAAACAAAAGAATAATCCTCTATATGCCTTGCTTAGGTCATCTGTTTCAGTGCATTTTGAGGGCGACGAGGTTATCATGGGTTGCCGATTCATATTCCATCGAGATCGTATCAAAGAAGCAAAAAATATGCAGTTGATTGAGCAAACGTTGGCGCGAGTCTATGGCCGAAAGTACAGGGTTTTAGTCCAGCTTGAGTCGAAACCGAGCCAGGCCACGCCTAAGGTTGACCCGTCTGCCGAACTTATGAGCTCTGCACTAGAAATCCTTGGTGGCGAGGTTATCCATGACTGATAAACCAAAAAGCTCAAAGTCATCAAGACCAGCGGTAAAGATTGATCCTGCCAACCTTCCTCCCCACAACCTCGAAGCCGAAGCGGGGCTACTAGGCGGAATCCTTGTCGATAAAGAAGCATTGATTAAAGTTGCAGACATAGTTAACCCAGATGATTTTTACATGGATCGAAATGGAATAATTTTTAATTCGATGATTGAACTCTATGAGGCCAGGCAACCTATCGACCTCTTAACGCTTTCTAATAAGCTAGAAGAAAAGAAAGAGATCGATCGAGTTGGCGGTGCGGTTTATCTTACAGAATTGGTAGAGCAGGTACCGACTGCCGCACACGTTGCTCATTACGCGAACATCGTTGCTCATAAAGCTACTCTCCGTCGACTAATCGGGGCAGCCAGTGAGATCGCAAGCCTTGGTCATGATGAGGGCTCACCCTTGGACGGGCTGCTTGATCAGGCAGAACAGACACTTTTCGGGGTTTCTCAAAAGCACCTCAAACAAAACTTCATCCCTATCAGCTCGGTTTTGGCTGAATCCTTTGATAGGTTGGACGAGCTTCATCGCGATAAAAACAGTCTTCGAGGCGTACCAACAGGGTTTAAGGCACTCGATGGAGTTCTTGCCGGATTGCAGAAATCTGACCTTATTATCTTGGCCGCCCGTCCTAGTATGGGTAAAACCACACTTGCTCTAAATATTGCTCATCATGTAGCTGTCAAGGAAGGCATCCCCGTTGGAGTATTCTCTCTAGAGATGGGCAAAGAACAGCTTATTGACCGGTTGCTTGCTGCCGAGTCGGGGATTGATGCCTGGAAGCTAAGAAATGCTCGACTGGAAGACGACGACTTTCCAAAGCTGACTGACGCGATGGCGGCCCTTAACGAAGCCCCAATATTTATTGATGACTCAGCAACTACCAACATCATGGAAATGCGAACAAAGGCACGCCGGCTTCAGAGCGAGCACGACCTTGGACTTATTGTTATCGACTACCTGCAGCTTATTAGCAGTCGCAAAACCGGCGGATCGGATAATCGCGTTCAAGAAGTCTCAGAAATATCACGTGGTCTCAAAGGACTCGCTCGCGAACTGAATGTTCCAGTATTAGCATTGAGCCAACTCTCCCGTAGCGTAGAGTCAAGAACCCCACCTGTTCCTCAGCTGTCTGACCTCCGTGAGTCAGGATCGATTGAGCAGGATGCAGACGTGGTTATGTTCATTTATCGTGAAGACTACTATAAACGGGATGAATCAGAACAACCTGGTATTGCGCAAGTACTTGTCCAAAAGCATAGAAACGGTCCAACAGGTGTAGTTGATCTATTCTTCCACCCAGAGTACACCTTGTTTAGAGATGTTGATCGAGCACACGCTCAGATGATGTAGGCTTTACACCCGGAATCTAACCGGTTATGCTTAAAACAACGTAACGAGAAAGAAAGTTGGCAAAAACAAAACCCTCAACAGCGGGGCAGGTAGCAAGATTTGCGTCCGTCGGAGTGATGAACACTGTTATTGACTACGTAATCTTTATTGGTCTAACTAGGATTTTCTCGATCCCACTAGATAGAGTTTGGGTTGCAAAGCTTGTCTCTGGTACGGTAGCTATGATCAACAGCTTTTACTTCAACCGAACCTGGGTGTTCAACAAGGGCAACACCAAGCACCCAGGCCAACAATTTGCTAGGTTTCTTATCTCTACTCTAGTAGCTGTGTACGTCATTCAGCTTGGGTTGGTGCAGTTCTTTTCGAGTGAATTTCAGTTCTTTGGCAAATTGGCATATCAAATACTTGAGACGGTTGGTCTGACTACTTTAGTGCCATCGGTGCTATCAGAAGCATTCACAATAAAAACAGTAGCTTTTGGATTAGCCACAGTTGCAAGCATGACATGGAATTTTCTTCTGTATAAACTGTGGGCGTTTAAAGAATAATGAAAACTTGGCTATATAAGCACAGATTAAAGTTAAGCGTTGCATTTATAATGCTGCTGGCGGCATTTATGCGTTTCTACCAGCTCGACTCTCTTCCTCCAGGTCTGCATCCCGATGAGGCCGCCAATGGGCTGGATGTATTTAAAATTCTTGAACAGCATGACTTTAGGCCTTTCTACAGCACAAATGGGGGCCGCGAAGCGCTATTCTTTTACCTACAATCAATTGGTGTCTTGATATTTGATAATACGATATTAGGCTTGAGGGCTGCCCCGGCATTGTTGGGGACCCTAGCAGTTGGAGCAGTATACTTATGGGCTTCAAGCTGGTTTGGCAGGCGAGCTGGACTCATTGCTGCTCTTTTGATGGCGGTTACCCCTTGGGCAGTAATAATCTCACGAGACGGCTTCCGCGCAGGAATGATTATGTTAATCGTGCCACTAACCCTCTGGCTTTACACAAAGGCGTTCCAGACAAACAAGAAATTATGGTTTGCGCTTGCTGGTGTAAGCCTCGGTCTCGGTTTTTATACCTACATTGCTTACAGGATGCTGCCGGTAGCACTCGTCGCTATTGCTCTCTACATACTTGTTTTTCGAAGGGGCTGGATAGGGAAGTGGTGGAAGAGTCTTGCGGTAAGTGCAGCTACTCTCATAATTACTCTGATCCCGATAGGAATCTACGCAGTCCAACATCCAGCCGATATTGCTGGCCGACCAGGCGGGGTAAGCTTT
>CAYRGI010000036.1:0-6386 GCA_964423965.1 uncultured Candidatus Saccharimonadales bacterium | reverse complement strand
AATAACCATATGAGAGTATGGGACGTCCCTCCACAGGAGCTCTGTCGAAAGCACCTTCTAGGTGAACACCGTGAGCTCCATGGTTTGTGGAACATAATTACGAAGAACAAGCAGGGGTACTCTAAACACCCTGAGACACTGCGTTGGTACGGCAAGCAAAAGGCACTATTTAAGCGTCATGATGAGTTAGTGGCAGAGATGAGGCGCCGCGGGTATAATCACAACACGCCGCTTGATGTTGAGCTTGCAACCGGTGCTGATTTTCAGCTTGAATTCGTTGATTCGATTGAAGAGCAGCGGAGGCTACTCAAAGAGAAGCCGTGTGACTGCTATACAGGAGTGAAGTACTAGCCAAAATAGCAGAAAACTGCTATGATTTGTCGGTTGACAGATAGTCGATCCGATCAAATCGGGCGCTCGTAGCTCAGCGGATAGAGCACTTGGCTTCGGACCAAGGGGTCGGGAGTTCGAATCTCTCCGAGCGCGCCATTGATTTGGGCCATTAGCTCAGTTGGTTAGAGCAGCTGCCTCTTAAGCAGCGTGTCCTGGGTTCGAGTCCCAGATGGCCCTCCATTGCAATTATATCTTCAAAGATTAATACTTATGCTTAGTATTGTAATTAGTGGTTCGAATGAATCCTCAAGCGCCCATACAGCCCGGTGAGTCTCCTGAATACAACAAAAAGAAACTAAACATAAAAATTATTATTGGGACAGTGGTTATTCTGGCGATCTTAATACCGTTATCACTTTTTGCTTACGTATATATAAGTTTTTCAGGTGGCATCAAGGGGGTAATTAATGAGTTTACTCCAGCTCCAAATCCTCAGAGTGCAAGTTTAAACAATAAAAGGTCGCATGCAAAAGAGTCAATTAATTCTTCTTTTGCGAATATTCAGAAAATAACCAGCTTTGATTACTTTGCCACTTCAGTTCACGATCGATGTGATAAAGGGCAATATAATTATAAAGTCAAAGACAATTATACCTATCGATGTACTGTTCGAATAACTAAATACTATGGCTTCAACGGTGACTTTCCATCTGAAATAATTGGGTTCGAAAATAAGATAATTAATGACGGGTGGAAGCCGGCATATACAGGCAAGCACCCAATCAAAGAAATAATTGACGAGTATTACAATAAGGTAAGGGATAATCCTAATAACTATCATGACAGTACATTGGTTTCGGGTCTGCCTACCCCATACAGCGGCTACAAGAAAGAAGATAATGCACTATTTGTAGAATATGCAGAAAGAGATTCAACAGATCTATCTGGTCTTGATTTCACTCAGAATGTTGCATTTGGGACACTGGATGTAATCCACGACAAAAAAGAATTCCAGAATATACCACAAGTTTTTGGGCAGATTACAAAGAAAGATAAGTACGTTTTAGCGGTGTCTATTCAGCAAGATTATTTTTCGAATTAAGCCATCAGTAAAAAAATTATGTAGATGGGCTCAATTTCAAATTTCTATTCTTGATATTTTGTCACCGTCAAAAATGCACTCGCTCCGGTTAATGGCACCTTTCTCCACTCTTCTCCTTTAGCGCCATAAGAAGAGCAGACGAGCATGATTTCAATTTCTTGATCACCCTTTTTAAATATGTAGCCATTCTCTTCAAAAGAACAGGGGTTAAGATCGTCGTAACTGTCGTCAACTTGTAGCTTGTATCCCTTAGAAGCTAAGACTGTCTTTATTGAGTCAAAAGAGGTCCCCGCCTCGGCAGATGTAGTGAATTTTCTTTCGGCATAAATAGTTGGGTTGCTATCAAGGCAATCGCCACTTTGTTGGTCAGCTTTTGCTGGGGTTGATGTAGAGCCCGGAAGTAAGTCAATTGAATTGAATTCAGAAATAGTTTTATCCGCGCCTTTAAAAAGCTCCTCCCTTCGGTTAGTGCAGTCTGTTCCCGTTTGATTTACAGACACAAAAACCTGTAGAACGAAGAATAGGATAAAGCAGATTCCGGCAAGAACCATAACTATGATTACTATTAGTGCATACTCCAGGGGTGATTTCTTTTTGGGGGGTTTGGGATCTTGGAGAGGAGGAAATGGGGGCTGCTGGACTGTAGGTTGAGAATCAGGGTTTATCTGGGGCTCTTGGTTTTCCATATTAGCCTCATTTTAGCATAACCGTTTTGAAGAAAACTCATTATGGATCTTTGCTCAACTAGATGAAGCTTTTGATATAATTTCATTATGATGAACTACATTTACGCTTTTATATCCTCATTTGTTGCGATGACGGTTATTGATGCTCTGTGGCTTGGACTTGTAGCTCCAAAGTTTTACAAGGAGCATATCGGTTTCCTTATGGCTGACAAGCCCAACTGGTTTGCAGCCGCAGCTTTTTACGTAATATTCGTGGTTGGGATTACAGTTTTCGTCGTCTATCCTGGCTGGCAGAATTCAACTGGCTTAGTCAAAGTTGCTCTAATGGGCGCACTGCTTGGATTAGTTTCCTATGCGACCTATGATTTAACAAACCAGGCAACTATTAAAAATTGGCCATACATTGTTACCATCGTCGACTTGGCATGGGGAGCGTTCTTGAGCGGTACGGTATCAGTTATTGCGGTTTCTATTCTAAGAGCCTTAAAAATATAGTTGTGACCAATCATCGTATATACAAAATGAGTTTCTCGACTGTCTATCCGCTGTACATCAAGAAGGTTGAGAAAAAAGGCAGAACTAAGGCTGATGTTGACGAAGTAATTAGCTGGCTAACTGGCTATACGGATGCAGGTTTAAAGCAACAAATTGATCACGATGTTGATTTCGAGACCTTATTTAAAGATGCTCCTAAGCTCCATCCTAATCGGAAGAAGATTACCGGGGTAATATGTGGCGTAAGAGTTGAAGAAATTAAAGAGCCGTTGATGCAGGAAATTCGCTACTTGGATAAGCTTGTTGACGAGCTGGCCAGAGGGAAGGCGATGGAGAAAATACTCCGCTCCTAAATTGCTTGAATTATAGTTGTGCTTATTTTCTGGTATACTTAAATTGAAAAATATTGGAGAAAAACATGGCAACTCAAAAAAACAGTGACTCTAAGTCATTATTTCTTAAAACTGCAAAAGTATTAACATACCTGGTCTATGCCTACATGGTATTAGCGGTAGTGTTTCTCTCATTAGGATTTATATTGCTCCTATTTGGCGCCAACCAAAGCGTTCCATTCACCGACTTCGTTTACAAAGTGGCGGCAGAATTCTTGCAGCCATTCCGAGGTATCTTCCAGTTGCGACAGGTTGGTGAGACCGGCTACTTTAGCGCATCAGCACTGTTTGCAATCGTTGTATACATGCTGTTGGCACTCTCAATCAACTCGCTGATTACTTACATTACCTCAAAGATGGTTAAGCATCAGCAAGAACTAGATCGACTAAGCTAGTCAAACTTTAATAGCAATTAATGGCCATCAAAACTTTGGTGGCCATTTTTGATACAATAATGCTTATGAGTAACTCTATTGATGAAATTAGAAGAGATTGGCTAGAAACTAGAAGACAACTATTTGTAACAGGCTTAATAGCTATCGCCATTCTTACAACTGGTGCAACTTACTTTCATTTTGAGCAAAATTTGTCCTGGGTCGACTCCTTTTATTTTTGTACAGTTACCCTCACAACAGTTGGCTATGGGGATATTACGCCAGAATCTAACGAAGCAAAGATTTTTATAATGATCTACATACTTTCTGGGATCGGCGTTATCGCTTCGTTTGCTAATCTGATCATCAAAAACAGTGCACTGAGGCGGGAGTACAAACGTGCCAGACGTATCTCCGGCAAATAACCATTTGATTAAGAGAGTCAAATCAAAGAAGTTTCTTCTATCGGCAATTGTTTTTGTTGCCATATGCTCAGCGTTAATTGGTGTTTACGTAACAAGAACCAGTTCTGCGGCAAACCCGAATCTTAAAGGGGATATCGATTCGAATAATGTCGTAGACTACACAGATCTTTCTATACTGCTAACTCAATATGGGCAAAATAATACGTCAGCAGATCTTAATGCCGATACGAAAGTTGATATTTTTGATTTAAGTATCCTGCTTAGCAATTATGGAAAAACATATTCACCAACTTCCCCGATGCCCGCTGGTGTTTCGGGCAACTGGACCCTTAAGTTTTCCGATGATTTTAATGGAACAACTCTAGATACGTCGAAGTGGGTGCCGAGTTGGTTTGGTGGCAATACAGGCATAACTAAGCCCGTTAATGATACTTACGAAGAGAGCTGTTATGATCCCTCTAACGTTTCGGTAGGTGGCGGGGTGGTTAATATTGCTGCTCAAACCAGATCGTGCAGGGCAACCAACAATAAAACCTATAATTATGCATCAGGGATAATTAATAGTTACGGAAAATATAATTTTACGTATGGAGTTATGGAGGCGCGCGTATGGATACCCCCTGGCACGGGCAGGGGTCAAAACTGGCCTGCTTTCTGGACTAATGGCGAGAATTGGCCAACAACGGGAGAGATTGATGTTGTTGAAGTGCTGGGTGGTGAGATGTGTTATCACTTCCATTACGATGGTGGGGCACCGGGAGGGTGTGCCTCCACAACCGCTACCGCAGGCTGGCACACATTCAGCGCCAAATGGCAGCCAGGTTCTATTACTTATTATTATGACGGTCAACAAGTTGGGCAGATTACTCAAGGGGTGACAAGCGCGCCAATGTACCTAATTATTAATTTCGGTCTTTCAAGCCAATTATCCCCACCAATTGTTACGCCATCCAATATGCAAGTGGATTATGTAAGAGTTTGGCAGTAAAATTGGGAAAGTGGAAATTTTAAAGGCATCAAATTTAGGGTTACGCTTTTTACTTGAGCTCACCATGCTATTCGCATTAGCGATTTCCGGTTACAACTTATCTTCAAACGCATTCGCAAAGTGGTCTATGGCATTAATTCTGCCTAGTATCGCGGCAACGATATGGGGTATTTGGATTGCACCTAAATCAGGTAATGTTTTGGATCAGCCATTTCGACTTGTCGTAGAGATGATACTTTTTACGACTACAGTCGTGTTGTTATATACTGCAGGGTACAAAGAGTTTGGATTGATTTTTGGAGCAGTAGTAATTTTTAATGAACTTCTGATAATAGCGTGGAAGCAATGATTGAACTGGAAAAAGGAGCTCCAGTAAAGCACCAAAGTAGCATAGAAATTAATGCTCCTATCAGTATTGTATGGAACGTAATGACTGATGTAAGTCATTGGCCATTATGGAATTCTGATATCAAGAGTGCGGAGATATCAGCAGAATTCAAAGAGGGGTCAATTATTAGATGGAAGGCGGGTCCGGGATCGATAACTTCAAAGTTGCTTAAAGTTAATGAATACAAAGAAATATCCTGGGAGGGTAGGATGATGGGCATTTACGCAATTCATGTCTGGAAGCTAGAGAAAAGTGGTAATTCAACAATTGTTACGACTGCCGAATCTTGGTCTGGGTTTATTCCGAGGTTACTTAAAAAGACAAGCAAGGGCATGCTCGTTAAGGCAATAGACACAGGACTTTGCCGACTTAAAATTGAGTGCGAAAAGAAAGTTAGCGCGTTATAAAACCTAAGATGTCGTAGACAAAGAAGGCTGGCCAAACTAGCGCTTTTAGGATTCCAAGGATACCTGTCCAAAAGCTATCAGCTTGCTGGATATAGAACACCAGTGCTCCGATAAGTCCAAGTCCGTAAAAGGCGTCGCCTGTTCCGCCACCGCTACTATATTTTTTTGCCATGATGATTCTCCTTATGCTTTAATTATACTCCCTATAGTTTGCATACAGTCAATTTTTTTGAGATCTTCTAAGCATGGGTAATAAAAGTCAGGCTACAGCATCCGATCGCGATCAAATGCTAGTCAGTAGGGGAAGGGCAATTGAGTACTCCAGCCAAGGTGTTGTTATCACTGATGCCACTAAGCCCCATAACCCTATTATTGATGTAAACCCCGCTTTTGAGGTGCTAACCGGTTACCATAAAGACGAAATTATTGGTAAAAGCTGCAGCTTTTTGCAGGCCGATGACAACAAACAGGAAGCTATAGAGGCACTTCGGAAGGCGATTGCCAATAATAAGCACATTCGAGTTGAACTAAGGAATTATCGAAAAGACGGAACAATGTTCTGGAACGAGCTAACAATCTCGCCAGTTTATGACAGCAACGGCGAACTTATAAATTTCGTAGGTATTCAGCAAGACATTTCCGACAGAATACTTGCAATGGAGGCCCTAAAAGAAGCAAATGTTGAGCTCGAGTCGCTAAATGAGGCATTAAAAGTTCAGTCTCAAAACCAAAAGACAATTGATGACAGGATTAACGATCTTCTTAAGCAATCTGGTTTCGGCAGAGATATCGGGGC
>CAYRGI010000035.1:1849-6665 GCA_964423965.1 uncultured Candidatus Saccharimonadales bacterium | reverse complement strand
CCAGTAGCATTAGGCCCCACAACAACAGTAATATTGGGATCCAAATCAAATACCTGATCCCTATACGAACGAAAATTAGTTAAGGCAATCCGGCTAATCATATCCGGCCAACTCCGAGGAGCTTAACTCCTTAATGGCATGATGATATGAAGATAGTCGTCGGCTTTTTCACCCTCGGGCCTAATAACACAGGCGTTACTTTTACCACTCGTTCCAAAAGATACCTGCTTGGTTTTAATTACCGCTAGAGCATCCGTTAAAAACCTCGCATTTAGCGACACATTACTATCATCACCTGCGACATCACATTCCGCGCTAGAAGTATTGTCACCCACTTGAGAAGCGGAGGACATAATTCTTATCTCGCCCTCGGCTTGGACCTCAATTCTAACGCTTCCGCCATTCTCTCGAGCAAAGAGGTTAGCCATCTTTGTAATGCGAGTAAACTCGGCAGTTGATAAAGTAGCAACTGTATCGTCACTAGCTGGAATAATTGGGCGATAATTAGGGAACTGACCCTCGATCAGTCTAGAAACCAGCTCAATGTCATCCATCTGGAACATAACCTGATTTTCGGCCAGATAAATCTTTACATCACCTTCGCTGTCGCCAAGAATGCGAACAAGTTCTTGCATAGTCCTAGCTGGGACAATCGCATTTAGCTCCGTTCCGTTGCCCTTTGGAAGCTTAATAAATCGCTCTGCTAACCTAAAACTATCTGTAGCAACCAAAACCAAGTTGCCTTCTTCTATATACATATAGACGCCAGCTAGAACTGGGCGAGTTTCATCGAGTGCTGCTGCAACCACAACTTGAGCAATAGCCTCACGAAGCACATCAGCAGGCAATGTAATAACTGGATCCGACTTAACCTCTGGGATCATAGGGAACTCTTCGGCTGTAATTCCATTTATATGTGATTCATAGTGCTTGGCGGTAATGGTTAGATTTGATTCGCTTGCTTGAATGCTCAAATTTCCACTTGGTAAGTTTGTAACAAACTCACTCAATAGGCGAGCGGGGGCAGTAACGGCACCGTCCTGCTCAACCTTGCAGCCAATCCAATAATTAATACCTATTTCTAAGTTAGTTGCAGCAATTCGTAATCGATTACTATCAGCGCTTAGTAAGACATGACTAAGAACAGGGAGACTTGCTCTGGTACTTACAATCCTACCTACTGTATTAAGAGCTTTTGAAAGATTTTCCTGAGTTGAACTTAGTTTCATTGTTTCCACATCCTCACAGTATTAAATATTATACTTTATAATTTTTTTATTCAGTTGCAGTAGTAATAGTCGTTGGGGAAACTGGGTACAAATTTTAATTAACGCTTCATTAAGCCAATAAACTGCCAATTTGGCCTGGGTAAAAATTGTATCATCTTGTGCACAATATGTGTGCAAACTTTGGATATCCTGTTCAAAATTGTTATGTAGTTTTTGGACCCATGTGGAAACAAAATAAAAAGCGGTTATGTTTTTAACATACCGCCCCCAGCTTATTAACAGGCTGTTCACAGACTTATCCGCTCTTTGACTTGATTCACTTCGTAGCGAATCTCCTCATCCACCTCTATTAGTTTCTCAATTTTCTGCACAGAGTGCATTGCAGTTGTATGATCACGCCCTCCAATATGTTGAGCAATCTTTGGGTAGCTCAGATTAAGTTCATTACGCATCAAATACATGACGATCTGTCTTGGGACAACAATATCCTTATCTCGGCGCGGACCAATAATATCTGACGGCTGAAGATCAAAATAAGCCGATGTCTTATCGATAATAAGCTTTGGTGTAGGTAGCTTGCGCCTGTTTGAAGGAGCACTAGCACCCAGAAGACTGGTTATAAATGCCAGCGATGGCTCCTTTGCTTTAAGCTCCGACTGACCAAGAATACTCGTGAGCGCACCCTCAAGCTCGCGAATATTGTTTTGATACTGACGTGCTAGATACTCAACCACTTCCATCGAAAGGTTAACTCCGCGGCTGTTGGCCTTTTGTTGAATAATTGCCGCTCGGGTCTCGAGGTCTGGCTTTTGAATGTCGGCAACCATACCCCACTCAAATCGTGAACGCAGGCGATCCTCTAGATTTGGAATTGCCTTTGGCGGCTTATCGCTCGACATAATAACCTGCTTGTTGGCTTGGTGGAGTGCGTTGAAGGTGTGGAAGAATTCTTCCTGAGTTCGCTCTTTATTACCGAGGAACTGGATGTCGTCAACAATCAACACATCAAGATTTCGATACTTTTCGGCAAACTGCTTTCCTTTTTTACCGGCCTGGATGCTATCAAGGAATTCACGAGTAAACTGCTCACTAGTTATGTAGGCAACTTGCTTTGATGGATCTTTGGCTTGAATAGCGTTGCCGACAGCTTGCATCAAGTGAGTTTTACCAAGCCCGACTCCACCATATATAAAGAGGGGGTTGTATTTAACGCCTGGTGCGGCGGCAACTGCCTGGCAGGCGGCAAAGGCCAGGTCGTTACTTGGCCCTACAACAAAAGAATCGAGCGTGTATTTGGTGTTAAGTGTAGTTTTTGGAGTATTAAGCTGGTTGCTGGCATATGCTGGGGTTTGCTTTGCAGCTTGAATTGTTGGAGCTCCTAAAGAAACTAGCGTTTCCTGTGTAGGCACATTTGAAAATCGAGTATCGGTCGAGATCTTGTACTCAATCTCTTTGATGTTTGGGCTTATTCGGCCAATAATTTCTTTAATATTGTCGTGGTATCTCTTTTTGAGGCCATCGCGAATAAAGGTGCTTGGTACCGCAATCACAATACGTCCATCCTCTTGAGATAGAACCGAGGTCGGTTTAAACCAAGTTTTGAACACTGCCGGGCTGGATGTTACTTCAACCTCACCAAGGACAGCTTGCCACAACTCTCGCGAGTTCATAAACCTCCACCGTTATTTACCACTACTTTTGTATTAATCATAACCGCGAATGTGGGTTGTCCACAACTACATTTTTATAACCATTTTTGTCCACAGGTGCAACACCATAAGATACAAAACAGTGGATAAATACCTAATTGTCGGGGAAAAACATATTTTTTGTTCAAACCCACCAGATTGACTCTTGAAGGATTTTCGGCTATGCTACTACGAGTATGTCAAAGCGAACGTATCAACCAAAGAAAAAGCGCCGACAGCGAGTACACGGCTTTTTAAAGCGAATGAGTTCTCGTGCTGGTCAGGCTGTGCTAAAGCGCCGACGAGATAAGGGGCGCAAGCGCGTCGCTATTTAAAGAGCTATGCTAGCGACCAAGTTTCGCCTAAAGAAATCCCGCGACATTTCGCGGGTTTTTAAGCGCGGGCAATGGGGGTCGACCAAAGAAGTCTCGGTAAAAACCACCTCAAATGGAATGCCCAACAGCAGGGTTGTAGTAGTTGTAAGTAAAAAGATCTCGAAAAAGGCAGTTACGAGAAACACTTTAAGGCGCAGAGTTAGCGGTATTCTCGAGGCGGAATGGAAGACAGTTAAGCCGGGATACGATATAGTAGTAACGGTACGCGAGGATGTAAGTCACCTGACCCCGGCTCAATTAAAGTCGAGCGTCTTGATGGCAGTTGAGCGTGCCGGTTTAATTCACGGTAAGAAATAATGTTTACGACAATATTTGTTGAACCACTTTTTAATATACTTTTCCTGTTCTACGGGTTGCTCCCGGGTCATGATTTTGGTGTAGCAGTTATTTTGCTAACAGTTCTGGTTCGTATTCTGTTGTGGCCACTTGTTAAAAGGCAGCTGCACTCTCAACGAGCTATGCAGAAACTGGCTCCAGAGGTTGCGCGGGTTCGTGCTGAAGCCAAGGGTGATCGCCAAAAAGAGACGCAGGCCCTTATGGAACTTTATAAGGAGAAGGGAACCAGCCCATTTGCGCCGATTATCCCCCTCTTAGTTCAGTTACCGATTTTCTTTGCCCTGTATATTGCTTTTCGCGATAGTGTTCATCCAGAGCAGATCAAAGAGCTAGCCTATCCTTTTGTAGAAAATATTCCCGCCGTTCAACAGGCGATCGTTAATCCATCATCGTTTAGCCCAACATTGTTTGGCATCGTGAACCTTACTCAACCGAATGTATTTTTGGCGCTTGGTGCAGCACTGGCACAGTTCTACCAGGCAAAGATGATGCAGCCAAAGAACAAGCCAGCCGGTCAGGGTATGGAAGCCGATGTCGCCAAGATGATGTCGGGAATGATATATATTTTCCCGGTTATTACATTTGTAATTGGCCTTACCCTTCCATCCGCGCTGGCTCTATTCTGGATGGTCACAAGCCTCATTGCGGCACTTCAACAGCACTTGGTGCTCAGGCAGGATGCAGAAGAGTTGGAAGAGGCCGCCGACGTAATTTCATCAAAAAGCAAAAAACTTGATACGCACGCACTTGGATCTGGCGGGTCCAAAACTGTTCGATCAACAAAATCAAAAGGCGGCCCAAAGAAGAAAACTAAGAAGAAATAGGGAGGAACCATGAGTCAAGAACTCGTCGATCAAGCAAAAAAATATCTTGAGGATCTCCTGACATTCTTTGGTGTTAATACAACTGTAGAAGCTCATTCCGAGGGGGATACTATCAAGCTATCGGTTGAGTCTGATCTTAGCGGGCGTTTGATTGGTCATCGGGGCGAGACACTACAGTCGTTGCAGCACATCGTCAATATGATGATGCGACGAGCAACAACAGATCGAGTTTACGTTCATATTGATGTTGGTGGTTACCGTGAGGCGCGCATGGAGCGTTTGGGCGCTAAGGCTGAGCAGATTGCCGAGCGAGTGGTTGAAAGCGGTCACGAGGTTATCTTGCC
>CAYRGI010000035.1:0-1749 GCA_964423965.1 uncultured Candidatus Saccharimonadales bacterium | reverse complement strand
GTGATTATTTCACTGCTTCATACGGCTGGCGTTAAGCTGCCACGTATCGAGTTGGTTGAAGGCGCAAAGGCTGCAAGCGTCAATGTCGTGTCGGCGAGGACGGCCGTGAGTGGGTATAAGATCGTTGGTACGCCGCGTGTGGCAAAGCGGAGTGGTCCGGGAGTCAGCTACCGCCGGCTTGGCTGGATCTATGGTGGCACAAGCATTGATGTGGCTTGCCAGCAACGCGGAACAAATGTCAGGGGATCAAGTATTTGGAACCGACTTAGTGATGGTAGTTGGGTTAGCGACTTCTATGTTTCAACCCCGGTTTTCAATGACTATTCGCCGGGTATTCCCAAGTGTATTCAGTCGGTTGCGGTTGGGGTGAAGGAGAAGCGCGCGATTGATTGGGCCTGGCAGCAGGTTGGTAAGACTCACCAGGCTGATGGCAAGAGGTGGAATAACTGGTGTGATCGGTTTGTTGCAAATGCCTACGGGATGGCGAACAGTGGTTATGCAACCGCCTATATTCACTGGCAGGATCTTTTGGCGCGCGGTCTTGCGCGGGTTGGAGATAGAAATGTTCCAGCGGGCGGACTGGCATTCTTTTTGAATAGCTGGTCAGGCCATGTGATGTTGAGTCTGGGCGATGGTCGGTTTATTTCAACCGGGCCGAAGGTGTTCCTGACGGATGCAAATAGGAGCTTTGGTCAGTACCTTGGCTGGGCTCCGGCGAATTCGGAGTGGCCCGGTAGGAAGTAGTTTTGCTGTGAACGGTGCGGGGTTGGTTTATGCTAACCTCGCACTAATTATTCTTGGTGGGCAGGGTTTAGCGCTTGAGGGCTTTTTCATAAACCTCTAGCGTCTCGCGAGCCATCTTTTCCCATGAGAATTTTTTAGCATGCTCTGGGCCTGCCTTTCGCAGTTTGGCAAGCAGCTCTTTGTCATTGAGTGTCTCGGAAATGACGCGAGCCATATCATCAACGCTGGTTGGGTCGAAGTACACTGCGGCATCCCCGTAGACTTCGGGGAGGCAGGTGGCGTTTGATGATGCGACAGGGGTGCCGTAGCTCATAGCCTCAAGCCCGGGGAGGCCGAAACCCTCGGAAAGGGACGGGAAGACGTAGAGGGATGCGTTTTGGTAAAGTGTGGCAAGTTCATCATCAGAAACGAAGCCCTTGAACTCAACATTTTCTTCGAGTCCAAGACGCACAACTTTCTTATAGAGTAACTCAGAAAAGTGGTCCATTTTCCCAACAAAAATCAATTTATAATTGCTACCTTGTTCATTTAACTTCTTGAAGGACTTAACAAGACGCTTTAGATTCTTATGAGGAAAATAACTTCCCACGCAGAGGATGTATTTACCTTCATCGTCATCATTTTTTGAACTTATATTCTTTGATGGCATACCTAGGTAGGTTGTGATGACGTTTTTTTTGGGACGACCGTATTTTTCAATGATTTGATCTCTAATATATTTCGTATCGGTCAGAATAAAAATAGACTTACGAACAGCCGAAAGGACTACAGCTTTGAATAAAAGTTGCTTGATGTTATAAATTACGTCGCTTCCACGGCTGGTGCTATGCTCAAACAGGATTAGGTCGTGAATAGTTGTAAGTTGTTTGCCCATATAGAACAAAGGTACATTTTGAGAGGTAAAGTGGACGAGATCTGGTTTTAATTTATAGATTTCTAATGGAAGAAGCATTTGCTCTTTATGTGAATAAGGTTCAATATCGAGAATTTTCTTTTCGAATCTAG
>CAYRGI010000034.1:5363-6868 GCA_964423965.1 uncultured Candidatus Saccharimonadales bacterium | reverse complement strand
TGATCGAAAAAACTGCGATAGATCTTGCAGAGGTTGTTGATCAGGAAGTATTTCAGCTGCAGAGCCATGCTAAGGCGAAGAACCTGGAGCTTATTTACAAGAAACCGGTTAAATCGCTAGGGCTAATTGAGCTTGATGAAAATAAGACTCGTCAGGTGATTATGAACTTTATCGATAACGCCATCTATTACACCAAAGAAGGAAGTGTAACAGTTAGTCTGGAAAAGGTGGGTGACAACCTTGAGCTTCGTGTTAAGGACACAGGCATTGGTGTGCCGAAAGATGCTCAAAAGAAGCTCTTTAGCAAGTTCTTTAGAGCTGACAATGCTCAAACTGTTAGGCCTGATGGTACCGGCCTAGGTCTGTATTTGGCTAAGCGCGTTGTTGAAGATCAGGGTGGAAAGATAATATTCGAAACAGTTGAAGGTAAGGGGAGTACATTCGGGTTCGCTATGCCGGCAAAAAATTTAGTTAACCCTCAAGAAATAAAGCCAAAAGAGCCGGCCAGTACGGGTATTTAAAATGCCATCCGTCGACAGACAGGCAGAGCTAAAAAGAATCTCTCTCGAGCTCATCAAAAAGAACGAAGAGCTAGAGGCAACAAATCGGGCCCTGTTTTTGCTGCGAAGTATAGATAAGATCGTTTTGACTTCAATCGCCGACCCGGAAGCCGTCATTAAGCAGATAGCAAAAAGTTTGGTTTCTGATGGGGGATACAATCTGGCAGCAATATATGTTCGCAACACTGTTAAGCAATCCCTTGAGCCTCACGCGGCCGAAATTTCTAGTAACTCGGAGGCGGCCAAAGACTTACAGAAAATGATTCTCGAAAGCTCGATTTCCCAGAGAAATGCGGCGAGTGTAATTGCTAGGGCGACTCGGGATCTCTTTATTTCATCCTCTGATCATTTATACGAGATTATGCAGCCTCATCTTCATCCGGAAGATGCCGATGAGTATCAGCAGAAGCTTGGTATCAAAAGCCTGTATGTCTGTCCACTTTATGCTAGAGATCAGGTTCTTGGCGCAATGGTTCTAGGCCTGGCAGAGCCAAAAATTGATTTAAGCTTCTTTGACATGGATCTTATGGAGCGTTTAACTACGTCTGTTGGAATCGCCGTCGACGATACGCTACTTTACGCAAAAAGCATTAAAGACACCAACCGACTGAGGGTTGCTAATCGCCGCCTCAAAGAACTTGATCATCAGAAGGACGAGTTTATCTCTATGGCGTCGCATCAATTGCGCACCCCGCTCACCTCTATTAAGGGTTACATCTCAATGTTAGAAGATGGCGATGCCGGCCCCCTTAATAGCAGCCAGCGAGAGTATCTAGAGTATGCATTTTCGGGTTCAACTAGAATGGTCAATCTAATCAACGACTTGCTTAACGTCTCTCGTATGCAGGCTGGGAAGTTTTTGATTGATAAAGAGACGGCCGATATCGAGTTTATAGTTCGAGAAGAGGTTCAGAACCTTCAAGCTCATGCCAATACAAAAAACAT
>CAYRGI010000034.1:0-5263 GCA_964423965.1 uncultured Candidatus Saccharimonadales bacterium | reverse complement strand
CTCTATCTGGCAAGAAGAGTCATCGAGGATCAAAATGGTACAATTATCTTTGAAAGCGAAGAAGGTAAGGGTAGTACCTTTGGATTTCGATTGCCATTGAACAGTAAGCAGGGAGGAAGTCATGCCGAGAGTAAGTGACCCCCAAGACAGTCCGACTAACCCCAATTCAAAGCCATCCAATGGCCATACAATTTTGCTTGCCGAGGACGATCCGTTTATCTCACGGATGTACGAGACTAAGCTCACGAGTGCAGGTTACAAGGTTGATAAGGCTAATAATGGTCGTGATGCTTATGATTTCATCAAAAACAACGCACCCGATCTTATAATGCTTGATATCAATATGCCAGAACTTACCGGATTTGATGTTGTTAAGGCCCTTGTTTCGGATGGAGTGCCGGATCTTGCAAAGAAGATAATAATTCTGACAAACTCAGCCAACCCTGTGGATCGCAAAATAGCCAATGATATGGGGCTTGAGTACGTTGTTAAGGCGGACCTTACTCCACGAGACGTGGTCGAAAAAATAAATACAAGGTTAGGTGTTAAGTAGCGGGCGGTGCATAAACATTCAACTCTTTCTCAATTCCATTTAACAAAAAACATTGAAGTCAGGAAACTGGGTTGGAATGTTTCTTTAGGTACGATTGCAGGAGCGTTAATAACTATATTCGTACCAATATATTTGTATCAGCTTAACTATCCTTTGTGGCAAATATTCGGCTACTTTGGTCTAGTTGGAGTTTTTGCAGGTTTCCAGCACTTCGTTAGCGCTTATTTGATTCGATTTATTGGGCCTAACCGAGTAATTGCCCTTTCCGACTTGTCAGACATCATCGCCTATATGCTGCTCGCCACATTAACGGTTTATGGGTGGCCAATTTGGCTAATCGCTTTTTTTAAAGGTAGCGGTAAAGGTCTTTATTGGCCGGCTTTTCATGCTAGTTTTGCTCGAGATAGAAATAGGAGATCGCCTGGTACTCAGATCGGTATTTTAAGCTCGCTTTTATTGATTGCCGGAGCAATAGGCCCAGCTATCGGGGGTGCCGTTGCCGATAATTATGGGCTTCAATACGTTTATCTTTTTGGGGGCGCGTTGATGCTTATTTCGGCTCTGCCCCTTATTTTCGGCCCAAATGAGTTTGCAGGCTACAAACTTGATTACAGTAAAGTCAAAATAAAAGAAGCTATATGGGATTATTCGGCTGGGTTCTCGTATAGCTTAATGTCGCTAACTCAAATGCTGGTTTGGCCCCTCGTTACGTTCTTATTTGTCTCAAATTACGTTGGAGTTGGTCTATTAAGTTCTGTAATTACATTGGCATCAATCGGCGTGACTTTGTATGTGGGTAAGAGAGAGAAGAAAAAGGGCGAGTTGGGGTACATCAAAGAAGGCTCTGTTCTTGGGGCGGTTACGGGCACATTAAGGCTAATAGCAGAAACAGCTCCTGCAATTTTTAGCACTAATCTTCTTTCAGGGGTTACATATTCTTTGATCCATACACCTTTCATTACTCGTTATTACAAAAACTCAGATAGGGAGCCAAGAGTGGAATATGTTGTGGGGATGGAACTGGCTCATTCATTAGCTTGGGCTTTCTTCGGAGGTTTACTTGCAGTATTATCACTGTTTTTCACTATTCAAACAGTGTTATTTGTAGGATTGTTAATCGCTGTTCCAGCTAGTTTTGGTGTAAGACTCATTAAATAGAAGAAGACCCCGGACAAGCCGGGGCCTTTTGAGCTTCTAACTCAACGGACTGGTGTCGAGGTAGAAGTTTGAGATGATGGGGGTTGCGATCCAGATCGCCAGCGCGAGAATGATGATCGCCGTGAGGTGCATGTCGAACATGTAGGAGATACAGATCGCGCAGGCGAAAACCATGCATGTCGCGATGAGGGTCGCGATTAGCATGATGGCCTCGCGGTCGTTGATGCTCCCAAATGCATCGAGCATTTCCGATACAGAGACGAGGGCCTTGTGGTACAGCAGGCAGATCGTCACCGTGAAGGAAACCGACATCAGTGCCCTGAGGGGCCAGTGAGGCGTGTAAGTCACAATTCCTCCGGGAAGGGTGAAGGGCTAACGAAAGTTCTGAGCTACTATACCATAAAACATGAAGTTTGTGAATAGCTTGCTATAACTTCTTGTATATTGCAATCCAGTCGACTTGAAGGTTGCCATCTACCCAGTTGTTGGTAGCTGTATCTCCAGTTTCTGTCTGCAAAACATAGTGCATTGGAGTCGATGGAACTCGACTCCCCGAAGCAGTACATATTAATTGATCGTCAACATAAAATTTCACACTTTGTGGGGCCCATTCTGTTACTACGGTATGCCAATTGTTTGTAGAGCTTGGATCGAAGAACTTTGTGGAAGAAGAACAAGCTTGTTGATCGGAGCCACTGGTTCCATTCATCCAGTGAATAAAGCCGCTCATGGTTCCGTTTAGAGCCCCTTCCGGCCAATCTATTTCGCCGTCCCTTGGCCATACTTCGCTTTCGGGCCAAAGTAGCCAAGCCGTATAATAGTTTGGGAGAGCATCTGTTTTGAATCTAACGGCGTATCGGCCGTAAAGTTGATCTCCGCTTCCACCTCCAATTTTTGGAACCAATGCTGATCCGAGCCGAATCTGTTTGGTGAATGTGCCCGCTGTGGGGCATGCGGGTTTCTCTTGCCCTGGCCATATTGTGTAAGTAACCGTTTCGTCATGTAGGTTGTGGTTGAGTACTCCGCCGGAAACGGCGTTAACTTTACTTGGGTAAAAGACCCCATTGCAAAAAGTGTCTCTTGTCCCATCTGGATAGGCTGACCATTTGCTGGATACAGCAGAAGGAAATGATCCAAGCGGAACATCTGTATTGAAATCATCCGTAAAGACTTGCTCCCAATTATACCCGCCGCTATTGATAGTTTTCTCAGTTGGCACTGATACGCCCGAAGGGCTACTGGGTGTTGTTTTACCGTAATTGCTAAGAAGAATACTTAGATCGAAAATATCTACTATACCGCTAGTATTTATGTCTCCAGGGCCGGGCATACCATAGTTCGTAAGAAGCATCGACAGGTCTGAGGCGTCAACCTTACCGTCGTTGTTTAGATCTGGGCTAATGGCAGCTCTGCTGGAAAAGATCATTATTGCGCCCAAGGCGAATGCTATGAACGCTAGAATAATAATAGGAATTTTTTTATTCTTACGATAATCAAACAATCTGAAAGTTTAACCCTTATGCTTGAATTGTCTAACAGATATAGATAACGGTCAATTTTCTGCTATACTGCGAGTAGCAGTGTATAGATTCCTTGGTGCCTAACGTGTGTAGTTCATCGATCGTAATCTAGGTCGAACTGCGCAAGTAAAAACTAAGGATTCTAAATGTCACAGAAACTTTTCGTAGGAAGCTTATCCTACAACGCAACCTCAGATGACCTAAAAGAGGCTTTTGCCGCTTTTGGTACCGTCGAGTCAGCAAACGTGATTTCGGACCGCGAAACAGGTCGCTCCAAAGGATTCGGATTCGTAGAGATGTCATCGGAAGAGGAGGCACAAGCCGCCATCGATGGTCTTAACGGAAAAGAGATCAGCGGACGCGCCGTCAACGTTAGCGTTGCCAAGCCACGCGAGCCAAGATAGCTCAAAGCCCCTTTATTGGGGCCGCAATTATATAAACAAAGTTGAAGACCCCGGACAAGCCGGGGCCTTTTTGGTTGCCTGCTGTCTCTAGTGGGGGAACTTCGTGGCCACAGTGAGCAGCATTTCGATGATGTACACCAGGGTGCAGATGCCGATGAAGATCGTTGTGAGATAGCACTCCTTAAGGGAGAGCACCACGATCATGACGCCTGCGAGGATGATTGGTGCACAGAGAACGAGTGCAACGATGAAGTCGCGATTCTCGCTGTTGAGGGTGACCGCCCAGTCGATGAGGGTGGTCAAGAAGAAGAAGGTGCTCGCAACCCATGCGATAGGCACCAGGAACTGAAACACCCGGCTTCGGGTGATGACTGCTGACTGCATCTCCGCTCCCTTGAAAGAACTACAAAAGGTCAAAACTTTTATAACATAAAAAGAATAAAATGTCTATGCTTTACGCAGTTTCGCTCTTTAGAGCTCATCAGAACGACTATTATTCGTTGACTGCGCCGGTTTTTATTATCGACAGACCGGAAACTGTCGGCAGCGCTAAGCTGACTTGATGAAGCCCTTGCCGGTCTTCAGGCTGTACTCGCCTTCGACGAGGCGATTAAGCGGCAACCCGGGGGAGCAGATTCCGGTGAAAGCGAGCGTTTCGCCCTCATCGACCCACTCGAGCTTGTGGATGGCCACGTCCGCCACCAAAGCGCCTGCACGGCGCGAATCGCGCGATGTGCGCAAGTTGGTGGTGAACCGAACCTTTAGCTGAGCTTTCGGGTTACGATCCGCTCCAGGCTCTTCGAAGCGGTTGAAGAAGCCTACCGAGAAATTGAACTTCCCGGGGCCACGGACGATGGCGATCACACCATCTTCTGACATGGGTTACTCCCTTGTCTGAGTGTATCTGGAGCGCAGATACCCGCGTTACCCTTTGGAGGGCCACCTGACCATAAAATCAGGAATTAGACGCTACAATACCATTAGTACATTAGTTTTTCAATAGAATGCTAAAGTTTTCGAGTGTTGGCATTCTCGTGCTTAAAAGCTTCTCTTGCCGCAGCATCGATAGGGTCTTGAGATTTATCAACCTTCCCCATAGGCTCTACGCCTTCTTTTACCATTTCGCTAACAGCACTTGGCATAACGCTCTGGCCTTTTAACTCTGCAGCCACTAGTGCTTTAGCGAGGGCTTCTTTTGCTTTGTTCCCACTGCTTAGGTCCGGTTTCTCTCCCTGCTGCGCTTCTTTTAGCATGGCGCTATAGTCAACAGAGCTTTCTCCATTTTGTTCTGGTTGTAGTATTTCGTTTCCCATTCTATACCTAAGTTATCTAATTAAAGTATATAACGAAAAGAAAAGCCCCCAAACTGCAGGGGCTTCCTTAAGTTTAGGGGCAAGTTTAAACCCAGTGGGTCTCTGGGACTTCGCGAAAGCGGATGCTGACAGAAGTACCGAGGAGGTCGAACTCCTTCTTGATCGCTTCGAGGCGCTCTTGGATATTCCGGAGGCGGTCTCCGAAGGGGTGCGCTTCGATAACGATGAGGACATACCCATGCGGGCGGATGTTTCTCGGGTTGTGCTTCAAGAGGACTGCCTGGACGTCTTTGTGGGGGTCAAGGTCGACCTGAC
>CAYRGI010000033.1:0-7120 GCA_964423965.1 uncultured Candidatus Saccharimonadales bacterium | reverse complement strand
GATATGGAAATGCCGAATCGTTTAAGCGAAATATATTCTGGTCTTCAAGAGCTTATTGAGCACCATAAACCGGATTGCATGGCGGTCGAGTTACTTTATTTTGCAACAAACGTGACCACGGCTATTACAGTTGGGCAGGCAAGAGGAGTCGTCTTGCTCGCGGCAGGTGAGGCGGGTTTAAAGTTGGGTGAGTACACGCCATTACAGGTAAAACAGGCGGTCACTGGCTATGGGAAAGCGGATAAGAAGCAGATTCAAGAAATGGTAAAGATGATCCTAGGGCTTGATGGAATACCTAAGCCTGATGATGCCGCCGACGGTCTTGCCATTGCGATTACACATGCAAATCAGCTAGTCGGGGCAAAATCATGATTGCAACAATATATGGAAAAGTTTCCGAAAAAATTGGAGATACAGTTATTATTGAGCTCGGTGGGATTGGTTATGAAGTAATCGTTCCTGTCTCCGATTGGGGTTCTGCCAAGATAGGGGAGGAGACAAAGTTCTATATATATGAGCATATTCGAGAAGACACACATGTGCTTTATGGATTTTCGAGTACTGCGGCAAAACAGCTCTTTACACAACTATTAAGCGTAAATGGAGTGGGGCCAAAGGTTGCCATGCAGGTGATGAGCGCGGCCGCCCTCAACCGACTGCAGCAGGCAATCTTCGCTGGTGATGTGGAATTATTCAAAGGCGTTTCTGGAGTAGGGAAAAAGACGGCAGAACGCATCATGGTTGAGCTTAAGGGTAAGATTGAGGCGACTGGAGAAGCTGCACTAACAGGTGCGCCTGTTAGTAGTGGGGACGCGGCCTACCAAGCGCTTATCGGGCTGGGCTATACGCCAGCACAAGCCGCCCAAGCACTTTCGGCTGTTCCATCGGATATCATAGAGGATAACGAGCGAGTAAAAGCGGCCCTCAAGAACATTTAGCCATAACGCTTTCGCTATTTGTTCGTCTTTGATCTCTTGAAGTGTTAAAATAACCTTATGATTGAGCGCGTTTCTGTTACCGCCGAACACACTGATGATCCAGTTGAGCTCCAGCTGGAAGAGACTCTACGCCCTAAAAACTTCGACTCCTATATTGGCCAGCAGCTTATCAAAGATACTCTTCAACTAGCGATTGAAGCAGCTCAGGGGCGGGGCGATACAGTCGATCACATTCTTCTTTATGGCCCTCCAGGGCTTGGCAAAACTACCATGGCTGGAGTTATCGCATCCGAGATGAAGACTAATTTACGTGTTACATCTGGTCCAGCGATTGAGAGGGCAGGGGATTTGGCATCAATACTCACTAACCTGCAGGACGGTGATATTCTATTTGTTGATGAAATCCATCGGCTACCAAAAACTGTCGAAGAGGTTTTGTATCCGGCGATGGAGGACTACGCCATCGACATCATGCTGGGCAAGGGCCCTTCCGCCAAGTCGATGCGCCTAGATCTGCCCAAGTTCACCATTATTGGTGCAACAACTCGAGCCGGTGCACTGGGCGCGCCATTTCGAGACCGATTTGGAATGGTGCATCGCCTCGAGTACTACACGTTAGAAGAGATGGTAAAAATTTTGCAGCGTTCGGCGCGAATTCTTGGAGTAAAACTCGAGAAAGGAGCTGCCGAAGAAATTGCGAAGCGATCTCGGTTAACCCCGCGAATTGCGAACAGGCTACTAAAGCGCGTTCGCGACTTTGCGCAGGTCCGTTATGGCGGCGTCATCACTAAGGATGTGGCTGATGAGGCGCTTGGGATGCTAGAAATTGATTCGTTAGGACTTGATGCGAGCGACCGCCGGCTCCTCAAAGCAATTATCGAAAACTATAGTGGCGGGCCCGTTGGTTTGCAGACGCTTGCAGCAATCTGCTCGGAGGAGCAGTCGACAATTGAGGATGTATACGAACCATTCCTTTTACAACTTGGTTTGCTCGAGAGAACTTCCCGCGGGCGTAAGGCGACGCGCAAAGCCTACCTGCATCTTGGGGTTGAGCCGCCTCAATCTGCTCAATCGACGTTACTATGACGAAAGCTGTAGTAAAAGGGTCGTGGGTTGAGTGTTATGGCATTCACTTATTCTTAAATGCTGATCTCACAGTTTCAAAAAGGGGACAGGGAGAGTACGAAGTAGAAGGGCAGGGGAGCTCACTCCCCGATCCCCTACTCTTTCAAAAAAAAGTTGATCCCCCTCCCCTACGCCAGTCCCCTGGTTTGGTGGTCGAAAATGGGGCATCAGCAATTTCGTTTGTTTCGAATAATGATTTTACGATAATTATCTATCATTTTTTGGTTGAGCCTAAAGGAGAGAGGTGGACGATTGAAGTTAAGGTCGCTGGGAAGTTGGTAAGGCATCCTCACAAACGAGAATTTGAAGCCAACTTAGAAAGATGCACGGTTAAAGTCAAAAAGTCGGCGATAAATAGGCGAGGGGGACAGAAACAAGTCTACTACTCCCCTACCTTGCTTAATAAAAAGCTTGAGAGGTTAACCGATATTCGGGATTCCATACAAAAAGAAATTGAACCATATGGAGTATAATAGCTTTGTAAAAGGAAAAACTCGTGGCTGAGATTAAAGATTTAATAGCTGAAGACGAAAAAATTGTCGAGGTCATATATCGGCATTGGGTAAGTGTGCTTCCTGCTATGTCCGCATGGGTATTTATTTCAATTTTGTCGTTGGTTGGATTTTACTTTCTAGGTTTCTATTCAGATCAAATTAAATCTACTGGAGCTGCCTTTATGGTTCTATCTGCATTGATACTGCTTTCGGTCATCTTTATTTATGTTTCTTATTGGATATACCGCCAGAATCGCCTAATCATTACAGAAGAATGTGCATACTTGGTAACTCAGAATACACTTTTTAGCAGACAGATTGATCAATTTGGCCTACATCGTTTGCAAGAAGCTACTGCTAAGCAACAAGGCTTTTTTGCGACGGTTATGGATTTTGGCGATGTTGTAGCCGAAACCGCTGGTGACGAAAAGAATATGCTATTTAAATATGCAAGGCAGCCACGTGAGCTTGCGGAACGTATAATGGATTATCATAAAAAATTTGGGATGGTCGGCAAGGATACAGCTGCTGGGGTTTAAAGGCGGAATGGATCGTCTTTGCCGGTTACGACCGGAACGTTAGTGTCTCCAGCTGGGGCGAGGCTTTTCAGCTGTTTCATCGTTTCTTGATTAATCTTGAGACTAGGGGTTTTATGATTTTTCTTATTTGCTTCCATGTAAGCGACATCTGCTTGAACTGAAGTGATTCGACTGACTTGGTATGCGGTATAACCAACAAGCAGAATAATTACTAGTGTTACCGCTGGCCCGCTGATCCTTTTAAGCGCAGGCAATAGGAGTTTAGGATCAAGGCTGCTTAAGCTAATGTTCATATTTAGGTTGGATTTCTTCTCTGGTTTCATGGCTTTACAAATGCGTTTAATGTTATATCAAAAGTAAGGACATTGCCGCTACCATTAATGGCAAGTGAGGTTATTGAGGTGTAGCGGTCTAACTTCTCTTGTTGCATCAAGAACTGTTGAAGCTGACCATAGTTTCCTCTTAGCTGGAAAGTTACTGGGATTGCCAAGACATCGCCTGCAGGAACGGTCTGGCTTGTTGGCCCAGGGGCGGCCGAGGCAGGGAAGGTTAAGGAGTTAAGCTGCATGCCACTGTTTGCAGCAATACTTCGAAGCTGTAAGGCAATCATGGCTTGCTTCTTCTCGGTTGGAAGAGCATTAAAGATGACTGTTTTAGTCTCCTCAAGCCGCTCATATTGCCTTTGAAGGTCTTCAAGATCGGCTAACTTTTGGTTATTAAGCTCGAGGTCAGCTAAGCGTTGGCTAAGTTGCTTTGTACCTTCATTAAGCTGCTGACTTGCGTAATAGTATCCGGCACCGCCTAACAATACCATCGCAGCTAACATCCCGCAGAGTATAAAGAAGAAGCGCTTTGGTCTCATTTTGCCTGCCCTTGGTTAAATGCGAACGATACCGTCACAGTATAAGTTCCGTCACTGTTCTGAGCTTCTGGTCCCTGAATGCTCTCAATATCTGCAGCGCTGATGCGAGCCGACTTAGAAATCCCCTCTCTCACACTTGTGGCCGTCTTGTAATCAACCGCTTTAACCTTTATTTGTACTGGTGCCTTATCGTTGCCGGTCAATGTAAGAGAAGTAATTGCTGTACCTTGAGGTATATTTTTGGCAAGGTCGTCCAGCAGCACGGAGAATTTAGCTTGATCCTTCTGGATTTTCTGGATGGAGACGATTCGAGCATTAAGTGTCTTGGCCGTTGCCTCAAGCTCTTTATTCTTGGCAATTTGCGCCTCTTTTTCTTGAATCTCCAGCGAAACGGTGTCGATTTGGCTATTCAAGTAAAGCCGAGCAGCCATCAAGGTTCCTGCTAGTATTACCATTACTGCTCCAACAAGAACGGTGTAATGCAAAAGTACGGCGTTTCTTTTAGAGTAAATAATTTCTTGCTTAATATCTGGAGGGAGAAGATTGATCATAGCAGACCCCTCAATGCGAGCCCTATTGCTGTGGCATACATAGGTGCCTCGTGATTATCGCTTTGCTGACTATCTTTAAGGTCTATATTTCTCCACGGGTCAGCAACTGTAAGTGGGAGCCCGACTTCCCTGGTAAAGTATTCAGCTAGTCCTGGCATGCTGGCAGTACCACCGGAAATTACCATTGCCTTAACCTGACGGCCTTCACCGCGGTCCTGATAGAATTTAACAACTCGCTTGGCTTCCTTTGCAACCGCCTCAAGCTGTGGTCTTAATGCTTCCTCAACATTATCGTGAAACCCACTTTGGGCGATCCCGAACTTAATTTTGATTTCATTAGCCTGATCGGACTTAATGCCTAGTGCTTTAACTAGAGTGTCTGTATAGGTTTCTCCGCCAATTGGGACAGTTCCGGTTAACGGTATGAATTTATCGTAGATGGTAAGGTCTGATGTTATAGAGCCAACATCCATAACCAAGGTGCTTCCTCCGGCATCACCGGAGTGGAGAAGTGCACGGACAACTGCGGTCATACTGCCCTCAATTGCGCCTATTTCGAGGCCAAGTTTATCGAAAAGCTTTATGTAGGAATCGATAATTGCTCTAGGCGCGGCCATCATCAGGACATCAATCTGACCTTCTGGACCGGGAGTATGGTTAATGATTTCGTAGTCAACATAAAGGTCGCTAATTGGCACCGGGACATATTGTTCAACTTCGTAATGAACAGCTTGGCCAAGATCAGCATCGTTCATATGGGGTAGTTGGAGCGTCCGGGTGAATAGCTTGGAAGCGGGAAGGCCAACCATTGCTCGGCGCGAGGTCAGCTTGCCGTAACTTAGCTTTTGAAGCATCGGTTTAATGGCGGCAGCAAGCTCGTCTGGGTCGACTACGATTCCCTCAACCACAGCCTCACGAGGGAAGTAGGCATAGCCGTAGCCCTGAAGTGCAGTTTTATTACCTGACTTCTTGAGCTGCACAATTTTTACAGTATGCGTCCCGATGTCGAAACCAAATTGTGGTGTCTCTTTATAGATTAGCGGTATACGCACACCCACCTCTAAGCATTACCAGTTTAGTATAGCAAAGCCCACTTATTAAATCGATCATTAAGGGGAATATAATTGTTCTCTCCAATTCAAGATTGTGTAATTACCGGTTGTTGGGAACAGTGGGGGAGGTGCGTAGATTAGGTGTTCATCGAAATTGTATTGGGTTATTGGGAAGCCTCTACAATAGCTCCCACACCCGATTACTTTGAACCCATAATCGTTTTGATACTGTGCAATTGAGCCGTATAAAGTGAATTGAGTTTTAAGAGGTCCATTGTTCGTGTCGTAACCTACGCTTCCAAACTGCGCGAGTAAAGCTGCCTCAACTGTCATAGTATTTGGGGCATATCTCGGGACAAAAACGTCGTTTTGGGCAATTAAACCTATTACATTGGATCCATCTTTAGATGCATATTTTAAGCTATCCGTAATGTTAATGTTTCTTCTCTGACTTGGATTATCCGGTAACCTTGCAGCGGCCACTGTTATTCGGCCTTTATAACCTGCGCCACCACCGGATCCGCCGCTGACCCAAACATTTTCTGTCGAAAAGACGATTCCGTTCGAGGGGGCGGCTTGATTTCTAATGAAGGTAGTATTAATTCCGTTTGTTCCCTCGCTATTTACACGATAAAGATCGAACGAACCGGAGTTATCGTATCTAAATCTAATATTGAAACCTATACCACCGGAGTTATTGAGGTAAACACCGCCATTCTGAGACCTAGTTCTTAAATCATTGAAATTTGCAGTTACCTGATTAAAGTTTACTGTTGGAACCGGGAACTGCCATTGGCTCTTTGGGCCACCAGTACCCCATACGCCCGCATGGTTGCCTGAGCCGTCATTGTAAGTAGCTTGCCCCGCTGTTACAGGACCGTTATTAGTCCCGTTGAACTCAATGCCCACATTTGAATGAACCGGACCTGTAGTTGTGGAATCAGAGGAAAATCTCATCTGCGTATTAGAAAGAAAAATGTAATTGGAGAATGAGGGTTGTCCTATCTGAGCTAGAACAGTTCTTGTCCCCTTAATCCCATCAACCTTCCCGACAGATTGGATAGTTGTAATAGTGGAACCTGCCGATGGAGGAGTAATAGTAAGAGTATAAGTGCCAATTTTTCTACCGCTCGTATCCTTAAAAACGTGAGTATAAGGCCCATATGGGGGATTTGTTGGCGTTGAATTGCCGTCCCTATAATCAGAGCTATCGTGGGACAAATGCCAAAGGTAGTAGTTTACACCAGCTTCTGCAACCTGAAGAGCTGTTTCGGATTTTTGTTGGTGCGACGCGAATTTTAAATTCATCACGGTAACTGTAGCAATTGCAACACCCATTGCCCCGAACATCATAATCAACCCGATCACAAGTGGAATAGAAAAACCGTTCGATGACTTTAGTATCTTTAAACTCATAGATTCACCTTCTTATTCCTTAAGGTGACAATCGTCTGACTGCTAATAGGCTTCTCCAGAATTGTAGGCTTTGGGTTTATTGCCATATTCAAGCCAATCTGCTTTATTTGAGTGGTCGAAAATGCGCCCGTTAGCTGCGCCCC
>CAYRGI010000032.1:1901-7133 GCA_964423965.1 uncultured Candidatus Saccharimonadales bacterium | reverse complement strand
GCTTCGAAGAAGACGGCTTCATTAAACCCGAAGACCGTTGCGGTGATGTTAGAAGGGAAAGTTTTGATAGCAACGTTATAGGTGTTTGTTGCTTCATTGTAATCTCGGCGAGCAACGGTTATTCGATTCTCAGTGCCTTCAAGCTGTACCTGGAGATCTCGGAAGGCAGCAGTTGTACCGAGTTGAGGGTAGTTTTCGGCAACCGCAAGCAACCTGCTAAGCGCTGAACTAAGCTCACCTTGTGCTGATTGGAACTGACGAATTTGTTCTGGGGACAACTTAGAGGCATCAACTTGCACACTAGTTGCTTTGGCTCGTGCCTCGGTAACCTGCGTTAGCGTCTCTTGCTCGAAGTTTGCCGAACCCTTCACGGTGCTAACAAGGTTTGGCACCAAGTCGGAACGCCTTTGATACTGTGCTTCCAGGTTAGAAAACTGGTTTTTAACTTGTTCTCTTTTTGACACCAGAATATTGTAATTTGCGCCTACGATAATCAGCAGAAGCAGTACTACTCCTCCAATTATCGCCCAAGGCATCCATTTCTTCATAAAATTCCCTCTCTATGTCTATTTATGGCAGAATCGTAGCAAACTACAAGCATAAGCGCAAATAACATCAGGATAATAACTGGTGGGCGAGAGAGGACTTGAACCTCCACGACCTTGCGGTCACTAGTACCTGAAACTAGCGTGTCTACCATTTCACCACTCGCCCGTGGTTCAACCACGATATATTAGCTCAAAATGCCTGCTTTTACCAGATTACTGGTTGATATGGACTGGCTTAACACGAACCGACCATTTCTCTACACCATCAAAACGGTCAGACGGTGTAATCAACCGCTTTATGTGAATACCATACACATTTCGATTAACGCCATAAACATAAGATGGCGTATACAGCATTACTGCAGGAGTGTCGTTTACCCAAGCCTGGTTGAAGGCTTTATATTTTGCAGAACGGGTCTTGCTGTCTCGTACAGTTCGGCCCGATTCAAGGGCTAAATCAGCAGTTGATGATTTGTAGACCGAGAGGTTTAGGCCAGGATCTTTGCCCTGGGACGAATGCCAGTAAGCGTATACATCTGGATCGGCTCCAACGTTAACCCCATAAAGAAGAGCGGTATAGTTGCGAGGGCGAATATAGCTTTGCTGTAGCTCGGTTGCATCCACCTCTTTAACTTTTACTTCGACTCCAACTTGCTTCCACTGGTCGGCAATTTCCTTAGCAACTTGGCTGTATATTGTTTGCGATTGAGTAACAAGTTCAAGGCTCATACGATTTCCATCTTTCACGCGAATCCCGTCTCCGCCTACTTTCCAGCCTGCAGAATCTAAGGTTTGTTTTGCGGCGACGATGTTATAAGCCGCTTGCTTTGTACCGCCGGTAAGATCAAGGCCGCTTGCGACTATGGGGTCACTAAGAACACTGGCATAGCCTTTCAACTGATCTTCAACAATTGCCTGACGATCTGTTGCCAGAGCAAGCGCCATCCTCACAGACTTATCGGTCGCAAGCCCCTTTGTTGTATTAAAGAAAACAGCAACTTGATCTGGGAGTCCAGCCTCGTGCATCTTAACGTTACCCATACCTGCAACTTCATCAACATTATCCAGCTGCACCTTGCCCACTCCCATAACCTGTCGTCTCTTTAATGCCTGTTCGGCCTCCTGCAGGTTGTCGTAAGAACGCAAGGTAATTTCGTCAATTAGTGGATCGCCACGATAAAACTCTTCGTTTGCAGTAACAACAAACTCACCATTCTGCATATCTAGACTCTTGAACTTATATGGTCCCGTGCCAACAGGTTTCTGATTGAACTCCGCCACTCTCATTGTCCGAGGGTCTATCCCCTCTAGAAGATGCCGTGGCAACAATCCAACCGTTGTCGCATTAATAAAGGGCGTATAGGGTTTTGCTAATTTGAAGTTGACCGTATGCTCATCAACCACATCGACCGAAACACCCTGCCAACTAGAGGATAGGGGCGACCTTGAGTCTGGGTTCTGGATAGCGGTGAGTGTAAAGGCGACATCTTGAGCAGTAAAGGGCACATCATCATGCCACTTTACATCTTTCTTCAGCTTAAAAGTATATGTTTTTCCGTCGGGACTTACGGTCCAGGATTCAGCTAAGTCAGGGACCAGCTTTCCATCAGTGTTAAACCGGGTTAACCCGCTAAATATAAGTTTAGTTGCATCAGAGCTAGCCGCGTTTTCTGGCATAATGGGGTTGATGTTCTTGATTGCTCCAGCGACTCCCTCAACATAATTTCCCCCAGGGAGAGGCTGTAGTACTGCCGACATAACTCCAAGTTGACGAACCTGCCATACAGTTCCGACCAAACAAATAAGTACAATCCCCCACCAGACTAATAAAAATCGCCTGACGAGAGCAAGTTGCCGCCACTTAACGACAACGTTGTGATAGAAGTAGGCCTTAGAGTGGCGCCACCATCTACCTGGCATCCTCAGCCAACGCTTGAATATTCTGTGCCACTTAAATTTTATGTAAGTCAGCATAAGACCTTATCTTTACTTGGAAAGAATGCTCAATATGACCGAGAGTACAAAAATTACCCCGGTTCCGATTGAGACATAGTAGAGGACTAACTCGGCGCCGCGTTTGCTTCTATAAAAATGAGTTTCTCCACCAAAACCCGCGCCTAAGCTGGCGCTCCTCTGTTGCAACAGAATACTTGTGATCAACAGCACTGCTGAAATAATGGTGATGTAGTTAAATAGTGCCCTCACGGCGGGCTCCTTCTATTAATGAAGTAAACAAATAGTTGATAATCCATACCACTAGTACTGCTAGGATTGCCTGCCAGAACGAGGCTACCTGGAACGGATCATAAAGTACTGTAACAAGATACAACATCAGAGCATTTACTACAAATGTGAACAGCCCTAAAGTCAAAACTATTGCTGGGAGTGAAAGTACAATAGCGATAGGCCTAATGAGCGCATTAACAACCGAAAAAATCAGTGACGCCCAGACAAGAACGTAGATGTTGTCGTAATTAATCCCCGAAAGTAGCCAGGCAGCCACCCATAGCCCGACGAAGTTGATAAACCACCTCATTAGAAACTGTCTAATCATATAGCTATATTATCAGCTGGACTTAAGGATTGAATCAACTGTCGAAGCAACTGCCTCAGGCGTATGAGAAACCTTTGAAAGGTATTTGCTTACTTGTAAATCGGAAATTTCTGGCATAGTCTCAAAGTTGCTAACGATTACGACTTTAACGGGAGAATTTGTAGGGTCTTTTCTTAGCTCCCCAAGAAAGGTAAGCCCATCCATATTGGGCATAAGCATATCGAGCAAAATCAAATCAGGGGCTTTTTTTGCCACCAAAGCTTGAGCCTCAAGCCCATCGCTGCCAGTTTCGACCTCATGACCAAGCGAATGCAGGGCAGCGGCGTATGCAGTCCTTAATGCAGTATCATCATCAATTACATAAACCAGTTTAGACATCTATTTTCCCGTAAAACATAAGTATTTTATCATATTCTATTTGAGATGCTCAGCAATAATCTTTGCTTTTGACGTGCCAATAACCTGCGAAATCTCTTCAACCGAAGCTTGTTTTACGCCAGAAACACTGCCAAAACTTTTAATCAGCTTTTTTCTGGTCGCTGGGCCAACTCCTGGAACAGAGTCGAGTAACGAGTCCACCTGTCTCTTAGAGCGAAGTAGCCCATGGTATGTCACAGCAAACCGATGTGCTTCGTCACGGACGCGCTGCAGAAGCTTAAGTACGTGCGAGGAATGAGGTAGACGGATAGTCTCGTAAGTCCCGTTAGTTTGCCGAATTATCTCCTCTTCCCTCTTCGCTAGGCCAATTGTAGGTATTTCGATGCCTAGCTCCGACATCACGCCAAGTGCAGCGCTTAACTGACCTTTACCGCCATCAATTAGGAGCAAGTCGGGCTTCGGCCATTTCTCCCAGTTCTTCCCACTAAATCTTCGGCGGATTACCTCACGCATATGAGCAAAATCATCGTTGCCCTTAAGGTTCATTTTAAAGCGCCTGTACTCTTCCTTGTGCGGCACCCCATCCTGAAAAACCACCATGCTCGCAACATTATCGGTTCCCTGCAGGTGCGAAATGTCGTATGCCTCTATTCTCCTTGGCAATCCCTTCATTTTGAGCCGATCCGCCAACCTGACAAGAGCCTGGTCCATGGACAAGTCAAAGGTTTCCTTGTCGCCGAAAATCATCTGCTTCCCAAGCGCCTGAAGGTTCCTAAGCTGATCACGCCTCTTGGCAGCAAGCTCATAATTTTTCTGTTTTGAAGCACGATTCATCTCTTTTTCGAGCTGGGTCATCAACTTTGTTTTTTCGCCGCGGAAGTACATCATTAGTCGGCGCAAACTACGCTTATATTCGGCCGAACTAACAGCGCCCACTTCAGGGCCAGGACAAAGGCCGAGGTGGTATTGAAGGCAGGCTCTCTTTGGCATAGGATCAACCGGATGAGTCACATAAGGGAATACTTTGCGTAAATGCCTTAAGGCTTTTCTGACTGCATCGCTTGAGGTATAAGGCCCAAAATATTCTGCATTATCATCAAGAGGGCGTCGCACAAAACTAATTACGGGCCAATCGTCCTTCATGGGTATTTTTATGTAAAGAAAGTGCTTATCATCGCGAAGATCGATGTTGTACTTTGGCTTATAACGCTTAATGAACTCCGACTCTAAGAAAAGTGCCTCCACCTCAGAATCAACCGTAACCCAATCGGTCATCGCAATTTCACCAACTAGAATTTTTGTTTTGAAGTCTCGATGGCGGCTTTGCTGGAAATACGACCCTACTCGATTTTTTAAGTTAGCCGCCTTACCAATATAAATAATCTTCCCGTTGGCGTCTTTGTGAAAATAAACGCCGGGCTCTTTTGGCAAAGTTTTGAGTTTTTCTTGAAGTAATTCTGATTTCATTATGATTATTTTATCATTAATTTTATTGACTTTTAAGCGTTTCTTGGTATAAATATACTATCTTCGCACCTTTCAACAATGGTCCTAGGAGGGCCCGATGACTGATAATGAAACTGGGCTCTCGTTTCATGAAGCGGCATTCAAGCGCTTTATCGATGAGTTCCATCAGTATTACCTGGATACTCCCTACGTCATTGTGGGGGCTTCCGGGCTGGTCCCGATTTACTCTGCTGGAGATGCCGCGGAATCTGAGTACGCAGTTGCCATGGACCCCCGAAAGGCGGT
>CAYRGI010000032.1:0-1801 GCA_964423965.1 uncultured Candidatus Saccharimonadales bacterium | reverse complement strand
AGGGGCCCGCTCCGGCGGGCCCTTTTTTTATACCTTTGTTTTTATTTGCTCGGTCATCCCGAGTATTTTCTTCAGATATTTTCCAGTGTGAGAATGATCCGTTAGCGCGATCTTCTCAGGGGCCCCTTCGGCCAGCACGGTCCCACCTCCCTGACCCCCTTCTGGACCCATATCAATTATCCAGTCGGCCGACTTAATAATGTCAAGATTGTGCTCAATCACCAAAACCGTGTTGCCGCTTTCAACCAATGCGTTCAAAACTTCTAGTAACTTCTTTACATCTTCAAAATGAAGACCCGTAGTAGGCTCGTCAAGAATATACAAAGTCTTTCCTGTGCTACGGCGAGCAAGTTCTGTCGCTAACTTGATCCTTTGAGCCTCTCCACCAGAAAGAGTTGTTGCAGGCTGACCAAGTCTTACATAGCCAAGTCCAACATTGTTGAGGGTTTCGATCTTTCGCTGAATGCGGGGTATGTTTTCAAAAAACTTGAGCGCCTCCTCAACCGTCATATCTAGCACTTCAGAAATATTCTTGCCTTTATAATGAATCTCAAGAGCCTCTCGGTTGTAGCGTCGTCCCTTACACTCGTCGCAAGTAACGTACACATCAGGTAAAAAGTGCATTTCAATCTTAATAATTCCGTCACCCTTACACGCCTCACAGCGGCCACCTTTAACGTTAAAGCTAAAGCGCCCTGCCTGATAACCACGTATTTTGGCTTCGGGAGTTTGAGCAAATAGATCCCTGATATCACCAAAAACGCCCGTATAGGTAGCCGGATTTGAACGAGGCGTTCGCCCAATAGGTGATTGATCCACACTGATCACCTTATCTAGATTTTTCATTCCCTCAATGTCTTCGTGCTTTCCTGGGAGATCACCTGCACGATGGAATACTTGTGCCAGCTTCTTTGCCAGAATGTCGTTAATCAAGCTGGACTTGCCCGAGCCGGAAACGCCAGTAACCGTAACGAACTTTCCTAACGGAATCTCTACATCAATATCCTTCAGGTTATGCTCTTTGGCCCCACGGATAACGAGAGACTTGCCACTTCCTCGACGCCTTGTTTTTGGTGTCTCAATTTCTCTGCGTCCTGCAAGATACTCCCCTGTAAGACTATGTGGGTGTGCTGTGACTTCTTCGGGAGTTCCTGCCGCGACAACCTCACCGCCATGCTCACCAGCTTTTGGACCAATATCGATTAACCAGTCCGCTGCCCGCATCGTGTCCTCATCATGCTCAACCACGATAACGGTGTTACCCAAATCTCGCAGCCGCTCCAAAGTTGCAATCAAGCGATCGTTATCTCTCTGGTGCAAACCAATCGATGGCTCGTCTAGTATATAAAGCACCCCCATCAGGCTCGACCCAATTTGAGTTGCCAAACGGATTCTCTGCGCCTCACCACCAGCCAGTGTGTTTGCGCTTCGATCTAGAGTCAGGTATGAAAGGCCGACATCATTGAGAAATAATAGACGTGAACGAATTTCTTTAAGGATCTGACGAGCAACCGGCTCGTCACGCTCACTCAATTTGAGCGAGTTGAAGAAATCTACCGCATTTTCAATTGACAGAGTAGTCACATCAACAATCGACTGGTCGGCAATTGTAACGGCAAGAATTTCCGGCTTGAGCCTCTTCCCCTTGCACACTGGGCATTCGTGCTCGGCCATAAATTTGCTTATCTCTTTGCGCACAAACTCGGAGTCTGTTTCATGATAGCGTCGTTCCATATTTGGGATAACACCTTCGTAAATCGTGTTGTATGTGCGCCCACCAGGCCCCCTCATCGAAACTGTC
>CAYRGI010000031.1:0-7316 GCA_964423965.1 uncultured Candidatus Saccharimonadales bacterium | reverse complement strand
AACAAAAATCTTAGTTGTTGGTAGCGACGATACGATAGGCTAGGCCAAACGCCGCGATAAACAATAGTGCTGTGACCACGAAACCACCTTATTATGTTACGAATTTTACTCGCCCCAATGACCTTTGGCAAGGTTCTTATGCTTGAGAAATGCCTTTTGCGGGAATGGTTTTTTTCTCCAGCAATCCCTTCTTTACTCGCGCATCTTTAACCGTTAATGTCTTTGGCGTGACATCAATCACCTGGGTCCTATCAACAACGAGGCTGTTATACATAAGGCTTTTTACTAATGATTGATGAACGTATAATTTCTGAATCATATAAGTTTTAAGGTTAATAGTGTAGTCCTCAACTTTTCCAAGTTTATCCCCGCTATCATTTACAACATTTCTACCCATAGGATTAAAGCCAGCTTCAACAACATCTTTAAGCCTCACAATCTCGGAAGGGTCTTCGATATCACCAAACGAATCTACAATGATACAGTCGCCAGAAAACTGGCGAACATCGCGGAGTAGAATTACTCCTGAACTTGGCTTGCTCCTCCTGCCCAGGTTGCATTTTAGGGCCATCGCCTCAAGGTTGGCCATATTGATCAGAGGCTCTTCAATATGAGCTATGGCTTGGCCTGTTTGAATGCTCATTACAGGCAAATTCTTGAGCTGACTAGCAAGCGCGTACATGGCCATATTATTCAACACCTTGCGCAATAGAACAACGGGCATATTTAACAATCACTTAATTGAGCGAATGTATAGTTTGAGCAGTCGGTTGAGAGACCTCTCAACCTTGACTTAACAGATAAAACTTGGTAAAGTTTAGCGAGGTATTAACCTTTTTGCTCCTCAAGAAATTGAGCGGCACGGCATTAAGCCAGTTCCATAGAAAGGAGAACGTATGAAACAGTACGAATTGGTGGTGCTTTTGCATCCCGATTTAGAAATAGATGTCGACACTCCAATCAGCAAGATAGAGAAGCTGATTACAAATGTTGATGGAAAGATCACAAAGCGTGATAACTGGGGGAAGAAGCGACTAGCATATCCAGTCAAGAAGAATCAGTTTGGTATCTATGTTTATTTCGAAGTTGATCTCAAACCAGAGTCAGTTCGACAGTTAGAGTCCTCGCTACTCATTACAGAAGAAGTCATTCGATTCCTGTTGGTTAAGCGTGTTGAAACCCCTGCGGTTAGCAACGACAAAGCTGATAAGAACGATAAAGAAGAAGATGTAAAAAAGGCCGCGGCAGCGACCGAGAAGGAGTAGCATTATGGCAAAGAGCTTCAATCAAGCAATAGTAATGGGAAATCTTACTCGAGATCCCGAACTAAGAACCACCCCAAGCGGGCAAGCGGTAGCATCTTTTGCTGTTGCAACAAATCGCAGTTGGGTTGATGGCAGCGGTGATCGTAAAGAGGCGGTTGATTATCACGAAATCGTTGCATGGGGGAAGCTCGGTGAGCTTGCCAACCAGTACCTTAGCAAAGGCCGCAAGGTTATGGTAGTGGGTAGATTGCAAACTCAGAGCTGGGAAAAAGATGGGGTTAAGCGTTCGCGAACAGAAATTGTTGCAAGCGATATAAACTTCCTCGATCGACCAACTGATGGACCTTCCGACTTTATGCCAGAGCAGCAGACTGCTCCAACCGAATCAAAATCTAAGAAAAAAGACGTCGTAGTTGATGACCTCAAAGATGATGAGCCAGTCAACCTAGACGAGATACCATTTTAAGGAGAAATATGGCTAACTTTTATAGTAAAAAAGTATGTCGTTTCTGCGCTGAGAAGGTCGACGAAGTAGACTACAAAGATGTTAAACTTCTTCAACGATATCTCAACAGTTACGGCAAAATTGAAACCCGTAAGCGAACCGGAACTTGCATGAAGCATCAGCGCCGTGTTGCAGTTGCGCTCAAGCGCGCACGACACTTGGCCCTGCTTCCATACTTAGTTCGATAAGGAATTAACGTGGTATACGGGCATACCGATCTTAAGAAGGGGGTTGTGATTGAGCTTGATGGCGCTCCGCATCAAGTTCTTGAGTCATCCCATATTGCAATGGGGCGTGGTGGCGCCGTTATGCGAACCAAGCTAAAAAATCTTAAGAGCGGCTCGGTTTTCGACAAGTCGTTCCGTTCTTCGGATAAACTTCCAGCAGCAGATTTGGCGAGGGAGAACATGCAGTTCCTTTACTCCGACGATACCGGCTTCCATTTTATGAACCAAGATACATATGAGCAGACGACAATCGGCGCCGACCAGGTTGGTGATCTTGGTGGCTACATAAAAGAGGGAGCCAAAGCGATTGTAATGTTATATGAGGGCAACCCAATTGCTCTCGACATAGGTAATAATGTCTTTCTTGAGGTTGTTCAAACCGAGCCAGGAGCGAAAGGCGATACAGCAACTACCGCACTCAAGCCTGCCAAGCTAGAGACTGGTCTAGAAGTAATGGTTCCTTTGTTTATAAACACTGGTGATGTAATAAAAGTTGATACGCGAAGCGGTGCGTATCTGGAGCGTAAAAAATAGCTGACAAAAAGCGTTTAGACGCCATTTTGATTGAGCGCGGCATAGCCGAATCTCGATCAATGGCTCAAGCAATGATAATGGCCGGAGAAGTTAGTCATAAAACAACCAAACTGACAAAGCCAGGGCAGACTGTAGAAGCAGACATTGAGCTAGAGATCGCTGACCGCCGTCGCTATGTTTCACGGGGAGGGGATAAGCTAGCATCAGTTGCGGAACAACTTGGGGTCAATTTTGAGGATGCAATTGTACTTGATGTCGGCTCTTCAACAGGAGGCTTTACAGATTATGCTCTTCAACATGGGGCAAGAAAGGTTTACGCAGTTGATGTCGGCACAAATCAACTGGCATATAAATTGCGTAATGATGATCGAGTCGTCGTGATAGAGCAAACCGATATTCGGGATATCGATAGTCATCTACTCGATCCAGCCCCCAATATCGCAGTTATTGATGTATCTTTTATTTCGTTAACAAAGGTTTTGGATTCGGTAGCAAAGCTTATTACAAATAATGGCCAAATCGTTGCGATGGCCAAACCTCAATTCGAAACCGATAAACCAACCGCCGATAAGCATAAAGGTGTAATAAAGGACGACAAGTTGAGAAATAAAATTCTCTCAGATTTTGAAGCAAAAATAGATGGGCATTTCGAAATTGTCGGAAAAAAAGATTCAGAAGTTACTGGAGCGCAAGGGAACAGAGAGCGCTTCTATTTACTCAAGTCGATAGCTTAGACGTTAAAACGGAACTCAACTACATCGTCTGGCTGCATAATGTAGTCTTTGCCCTCCAGCCGCGCTTTACCTGCCGCTCGTGCAGCAGTTAATGACCCAGCATCAACAAGATCTTCATAACTGACCACCTCAGCGCGAATGAACCCTTTTTCAAAGTCTGTGTGAATTGCTCCAGCCGCCTCGGGTGCAGTTGCTCCTTTTTTGATTGTCCACGCTCGAACTTCTTTGGGGCCAGCAGTTAAATACGACTGTAACCCTAGAATTTCCTGTCCAATTCGCACCAATGAATCCAGACCAGACTCATTTTGCCCAAGTTCCTTAAGTAATTCTCGCGCCTCATTTGGCTCCAGTGAGCTTAATTCGGCCTCAACTTTAGCGCACAACACCACTGCCTGTGCGGGGGCGACGGACGCGAGAAGAGATTTCTTCATTTCATCATTCGAAAGCTCTGATTCATCAACGTTGAAAACATAAATGAATGGTTTTGATGTCAGTAGCTGCATATCGCCAAGGTCTTCATTATTGAATTTGGCGGCAAACAAAGTTTTGCCTTCGTCTAGAATCTCGCGGGCCTTCTTTAGCGAAGAGGCGAGCGCCTTTTGGCTAGAATCTTTTGCAATTTTCGCCAATCGCTTATCAATAGTTTGAATGTCAGCCAATATCAGCTCCGTATTGATGGTCGCTATATCGTCTTCGGGGCTGATTTTGCCATCAACATGTGTTACATTCTCGTCCTTAAAAACGCGTACAACCTGGCATATGGCATTGGCTTCTCGGATATTAGCCAAAAATTGGTTGCCTAGACCTTGTCCTTCACTCGCACCTCTAACAAGCCCGGCAATATCAACAAAGGTAACCGTTGAAGGAAGAATCTTTTTAGCACCATATAGCGCCGCGAGCTTTTCGAGCCGCTCATCAGGCACAGGAACAATACCTACATTTGGCTCAATTGTGGCAAAAGGGTAGTTTGCCGCGAGTACATTGTTGCGGGTAAGTGCATTAAAAAGAGTTGATTTGCCTACGTTTGGCAGGCCAACGATACCGATCTTCATAGGGAGTAATTGTAGCATATTAAGATAATGAAATTTCTATCGTGCTTATGGTTTATGCTAGCCTATGAATATGAAAAGGTTTTTAATTTCAGTTGCAGGGGTACTTGTATTGTTGGCAACAGCTGCAATATTTATACCTCAAGTTAATGCTGTCCAGAGAGGTGCGCCTGGGCAGGATTATTACTGGAAGTTTTATAATAGAGATGAAAATCTCTTCAAGGCAGCAGCATATATCTACTACAACAAACAAGGCGTCTTAGGGAGAGTTGATTGCATGCCTCAGGATGTTGTGATTGATTACGGGACCACAGAAAAGAATTGGATAGCCTGGGCATATATTTATGGCGCGTATAAGGACACTTTCCCTGAAGGCTCAAAAAAATATTGCAGAGTATTCTGGAATACAAATTATTGGGCAGAACCGAGGGCTAACGCTTGCGTAACATTCATACATGAGTATGGGCATCTTCTAGGGCGAGAGCATAATAACAACCTACAAAGCCCAATGTTCGGTCGGTATGATTTGTATCCTGATAGTAAGTTCCAAGCTCTCCAAGACCGCAGAAATAAGAATGTAATTGCAAAATCTGTTTGCAATGCCCTGGAAATTCGAGGAAGATAAATCGACTCGTGATTCGTAACCTAAAAACCAAAGAACTTTCAACCAAAGTCTTAGTCCCATTTCTCGTCTTCGCGATGATTATTGGAGTATTTAACATTCGGACATCTGAGGCTCGCGAAAGAAACTCATGGAGATTTTCTGAAAGGACTGAATCCCTTTTCAGGGCCGCAGCTTACGTTTACTACAACAAGCAAGGGGTATTTGATGATAATGGGGTAACATGTAAGCCTCAGGATGTTCGCATTAGGTATTCTGACAATCATTCGGGGGCGTGGGCCCATACCATGAAATGGTCCGCCTATGAATCCAAAATTGACCCCCAATTTTATTGTCTAGTCACTTTTGATGCCAGAAACACTCGATCAAATGCTTGCGTAACTTTTATTCACGAATATGGCCATATGATAGGCAGGGATCATAACAAAGATATCAAAAGCCCCATGTATGACGGTTACGCAGACTACACCGGTGAAAAAAATCGTGTCCTGTACAATCGGCGTAATATGAATGTACTAAGCAGGAGCGTCTGTTCAGCACTCAGGATAAGAGGCTGATGCACAAATAAAATGATTCGAAATCTCAAAACCAAAGAGCTATCAACCAAAGTTATGATACCGTTTATTGTCTTCGCAATGATTGTTGGAGCACTAAATGTCAGTACATCGGAGGCGAGTGGAAGTAGATGGGAGTACTCGTATAGGTCAGAGTCCTTTTATAGGGCAGCAATATACGTTTTCTGGCAGAACGACCCTAATTTGAAAGATGTCGACTGTAATCCTGCTGAAGTAAAATTTTCATACTTCGACTTCCAGAAAGAAGGAGAAGAAAACGCACTTGCTGCTGCAGATTTATTTGGAGCGACTAAAACTAAATGGTTGCAAGTTAATGGCCCCGATATTCCTGCACCTAAGCTATTTGATGAGATGAGAAAACGCTACTGCACAATAAGAATAAATACACGTCTTAATCGAGAATCCAGAACAAATGCATGTATAACAATGATACATGAATACGGCCACCTATTAGGGTATGTTCACTCTAGGAGTCCGAACAGCCCTATGTATGCATCCTATGAGGGACTTTCGAAAATTAAAAGGGCTGATCTCGAGACAAGAAACATTAAGCGCAGGCTTGCAAAGTCGATATGCCCTGGACCAACTTGGAAAAAAATATAGAAACGGAGAAGCCCCATCCCTGTAATAGCGGATGGGGCCTGGTTTAGCAGGAGCGGAGCACCTGCATGAGGCTTCTTGCCTCCCTGGGAAGATTCTTGCGAGAGCTAGCCCTCATTGAATCCTCGTTGTACCACTCGGCATGCCAGCTGTACTCGAGCTTCAGGGGTTCGACCAGGCTGTCGGTGACAATCAAGTCGTGACGCTTTGCGAAGCGCTGGGTACGCACCTCTCTGCAGAGGCTTCCGGCGGCTCGAGTCACACGCTGGTTGCTAGTTGCCAGGTAGTTGCGGCTGATCTTGCCACACCACTTGAGCTTCTCTCCTGGAATGTTGTTGGCTCCAACTAGGGTGCCGAGCTCTCGCCGGGAGACGAAGACCTTGCCACGTGCTCGTCCGACAGCAACGAGGTTTCTTCCTGAAGAGTTCTTACGGAACTTCCTCAGCTTCTCCTGCAGCTGGTATTCGGACTGGCACAGAGAGGTTGCCAGCGCCTTTTCGGGCGGCGGGGTGGTGTCCCTCTTCGAACCACATGCTGTTGACGATGCCAACAGCGAAGTGATCACGCAGAGGCTTACAAGAATGCGGATCATGGGTACCTTCACCTCCACGTAGTGGGGACTGAACTTATATACTATAGCATAAAATGTATAAAAAAGCAATAATATCCTCGTAAAAAAGTTATGTTATCTTTTTATTGATGACTTACTTTAGATTAATTGCCCTTATGTCACTACTTGTTTTAGGGGTCTTTGCGTTTACCGGAAATTCGAATGCCGGAGGAGGAGGGGGCCCAGATGGCTCAATTGATAATTCTGGTCAAGAATACCCCGAAACATTAAGGTGGAAATATACGCCAAGAACAGAGGCGCTATTTAGAGACGCTGCTGAGAAGTATTATTCAAGTCAACTTGGCATAGGTAGTTCTAATAGTGTTTTAAATGGGGTTCCTTGCCAGCCAAAAGATGTGCAGATCTCTTATGGGTACTATGGGTCGGCAGAAATAGCCCACGTAATTTCTTTGTATTTGGCTTACGGTTATGAAGAATGGTATGGAATGCAGGGCATGGGATATGACTGGAGTAAATATGGTGGTACTTTAGGGGCTTTCACTCGAGGTAATTGTAGGGTTTTTTTTAATACGCTGTACAGGGAAACCAGGAAAAATGCATGTGTCACCTTTATTCATGAGTATGGGCATCTATT
>CAYRGI010000030.1:0-7324 GCA_964423965.1 uncultured Candidatus Saccharimonadales bacterium | reverse complement strand
TGCTTCCGTCAAACTTATTACCCTCAAAACCGACAATAATATAGTCAATGGGTCCTCGCATATTCATCTCCGTTATATTACTTCTTTTATTATAGCGCTAGGGAGCAAAGAAGTTTAGCCCAAGGACATTAGGCGGTTTGTTTGTGGCGCTTTTTTCGCTTGCTCGCCTCTAGCTCACGCTTTCTAAGCCGCAGGCTTTTTGGAGTAACCTCAACTAGCTCATCGCTCTCTATAAAATCAAGACACTCTTCTATGGTCATGCTAACAGACGGGGTGAGCTTAACGACCCCATCACTTGAGCTGGAGCGCATATTCGTTAGGTGCTTCTCTTTGCAAACGTTTACCTCAAGATCATCGCTACGCGAATTGAGGCCAACGATCTGACCAGCATAAACCTTGACCCCTTGGTCCACAAAAGTGTCTCCTCTCTCTTGAGCATTCTGCAGGGCAAATGGTGTAGTAGTGCCCGTTTCGTGAGCAATCAGTGCACCATTTCGCAACTGTCTTAGTGGAGACCCCATTGGCTGATAACCGACAAGCAACGAATTCATAATTACCGTGCCCTTAGTTTTGAACAAAAGCAGGTTTCGAAGTCCAATAAGTACCCTTGTTGGAAGCTCGTAAACTAGCTTAGTGTCGCCACTAGGCATAATAAATTGATCCTTAACTACGGCCCTTCTAACACCAAGCTCATTTTGGACCACACCCACAAAATCTTGGCCAACTTCAATGATCAGCTCTTCAACTGGCTCCTGGATCTTTCCATCAACTTCTTTTGTTACAACTTGAGGGCGACCAATTTCGAGCTCAAAGCCTTCTCGGCGCAATGTTTCAATAAGAACACTCAGGTGAAGCTCACCACGACCGCTAACAAGATAACCTAGCCCTGAGCTTTCAACGCGCAGACCAATATTTGTGTCGAGCTCCCGGTTCAATCTGTCGCCAATTTGATTTCCAGTAAAGAATTTACCCTCTGTTCCTTTGAAAGGACTAGTATTCGGACCAATGTATATCTGCAGAGTTGGCTCTTCAACTTCGAGAACAGGCAGAGCCTCTGGATTTTCGGCATCACCAATTGTTTCTCCAATTTGAACCTTCCCCATGCCCGTAAGCTCAACGATGTCTCCGGCAACACCTTCGGGAACGGTATGCTTGCCAGTCCCGAGATTCATGTAGATCTCGTCTACTTTGCTTTTAACAATAGACTTATCTTTTTTGACAACCGCAACCTGCTCGCCGCTCTTAATTCTCCCTCGTGAAATCCGACCAACAGCATAGATGCCTTTGTATGAGTCATACTCTAGGGCACTGACTAACATTTGGAACGGCTTATCAAGCTCGACATCTGGTGCCGGTATTTCTTTAACGATTGCATCAAAAATAACCGAAAGGTCCGAATTATTGCTTGAGTCTTCTGGAACTGAATCCCAAGCCTTTCCTTCTCGAGCGATCGCGTAATAGACCGGATAATGTAGTTGGTCTTCATGAATTGCTAGCTCCAAGAAAAGATCTGCTATCTCTTCTTCAACTTGCTCAATTCTGCTGCCCTGCTTATCAATCTTGTTGATAACAACAATAGTTTTTAGCCCATGTCCGAGCGCCTGAGCCAGGACAAACTTCGTCTGCGGCATTGGCCCTTCTTGCGCGTCAATAACAAGAAGACAGCCATCGGCCATACCGAGAGTACGCTCAACCTCGCCACTAAAATCTGCGTGTCCAGGTGTATCAATAATATTAATACGGTGATCATCATGTCGAACTGCGGTAACTTTAGCGGTAATTGTGATCCCACGCTCACGCTCCTGATCTCCACGGTCCATAATTAGTGATTGAGCCATTTCCGCCTGATTCTCACGAAAGGTTTTGGACTGCTTCAGAAGAGCATCGACAAGAGTTGTCTTCCCGTGATCAACGTGGGCAATAATTGCTATATTTCGAATGTTTTTTGGATCTTGCATAAAAAAATGACGCCGCTTGGCGCTCCTATGTTTATATTATAACATAATTTCTAATATTGTGAGCTGATCTTAAACGCCAGCCAAATACCTGCCAATCCGCCTACCGTGCTCAGCAATATAGATGAGAACGAAAGCATATCTGCTCCCCAGATCATCGGGATTAGGCCTCCAATGGTTCCGCCAATACCGGCTCCTAGCCAAATTATTTTACGCGACATATCCATAGATTAGCATAAGTGCGATGCTAAAGATGCACGATAGCAAGTATTGTAATACTAAGCATTTTGTTGTATTATAGTAAATCTCATGATTTGAGTGCCCCTTTCAACTACACAGGAAGTCCACGTGACCAACTTCACTGGCCTTAACGGCGTAATCTGCGCAAAGGCTTTCACCCACATCGTGTACCCTGCCATTGAGTCCGCTGCCGGTAGCGGTATTGCAAACAAGATGGCCGGCAACATGACCGTGCTTCATCCCGGAATCCCCTACGAGCCCAAATACATCCACGCGATCACACCCGACGGTGAGATTCAGCCGGAGTTCTTCGATCTCGTGCTCTGGGAGCATTGCATCGGAGACCCGGAGGATCCGGACATCAAGAAGTACATGCAAATCGCCCGTGCGAAAGCCTTCAACTCGTTCCTGACCGGAATGCCGAGCCACCTAGTTCAGCAGGGCTATCCCCACCTCTTCGTCCCTGGGATGACCAAGTGGGGTGGGTCCGCTGTCAGCGGCACTGGACCAATCCGTCTCATCAGCTCCTTCTCAGGCGTTCAATGGAACTTCGACCAGATGTTCTCTGAGATGATGAACTCGGCGGTCACAGCTCTCTGCCACGAGGAGATGAGGGCTGTCATGGCCTCTGGTGAGGCGATGATCATCGGCAAACCCCTCGGCTGATCGAACAAGCCCCCGTGACACCTGCAGTACCTGCGGGTCCCTCCGGGGGCTCGCTTATTTGTAATTATTGCTTGGCTGGGGCGGTAGGATTCGAACCTACGGTCTCTTGAGCCAGAATCAAGCGCCTTACCACTTGGCCACGCCCCAATAAATTAACTTAGCCACAATAACAGATGGGGGGCGGTTTTTCAAGCTGGATGAGGGTGCGTTCGAATGGATCGAAAATGGCTAACGATTGAGTATATTGACCAAAATAAATACGGCAATAAAAGGACTAAAACTAACAACTGTCTCATTGACAGCAAATAAAGCACCCAACTAAGGGTAGCGAGAACTCCTACTGAAGCCAGCAACGATACCACTCTATACTCCCTTTTAGCAAAGGCCCCATAAACTATTAGAGCAAGCAAATTAGCAGCGACCGCAACGGATACAATCAGACTATAATCCCCGACAAATGATTTATAAAAAATAAACCCAAAAGAGGCGATTGTTAGGGGGTACACAACCGTATTAAAAGCAGAGATGACTTTTCTTAGCCTATTTTCCGACATAATCGTTATTGTATTGGTTTAGAAATATAAGTATTTGTGCAAAGTTACAAGGCCATGTTATTCCTCTATTGCTTTATGTTTTGGCTTAATGGAGTCAAAATAGCTACATGCAGAAATTTCTTAATCGACTCAACCTTGGTAAAATTTTCCAGTATTACTTGAGCGTCGTACTCATGATTGACGGTACGGATAAGTTCTTTAATTTGGTCACATATTGGCCAAATTATCTCGCTTATGTCGTGCCCAATACACTTCATATAGATCCGGTAGTATTTCTTTACGCTCTCGGAGTAATTGAATTCGCAATTGGTGTCGTTATGTGGTTTAGTGCTCGCTGGGGAGGTCTTCTCGTCGCAGCATTAATGGTCGGGATATCAGTTAACCTGCTTATTGCAGGGGTCTACCTGAACATTGTATTTATTGATATTGGACTGGCAATTGCAGCCCTAGCACTTTCTCAGTCTGCAAATCCAAACGCTGTGAATTCTAAGAATCAAACCTCTTAGATGCTGCGTCCCAGTTAACTACATTCCACCAGGCATCAATATAATCTGGACGCTTATTCTGGTGCTTTAGATAATATGCATGCTCCCAAACATCAAGCCCCAATACAATTTTCTTACCGTCCATGGCTGGTGAATCTTGGTTCGCACTAGATTCTATTTTTAGCTGATCACCATCTTTCACCAGCCAAGCCCAGCCACTACCAAAGCGCGCAATGGCGGCTTCTTTGAATTTTGATTTAAACTCTTCAAAGCCACCGAAGCTTGAGTTGATCGCTTCAGCCAAATCACCTACTGGTTCGCCTCCACCATCTGGCGACATCAATTCCCAGAAAATTGAGTGATTGTAATGACCACCTCCGTTATTTCTTACCGCTGTTCGAATATCCTCCGGGACGGAATCAAGATCCGAAATCAGGTCTTCAATCGGTCTATTCTGAAGATCTTCCCTGCTCTCTAATGCAGCATTCAGCTTATCCACATATGTAGCGTGATGTTTGCCATGGTGAACCTCCATAGTCTTTGCATCGATGTGGGGCTCGAGTGCATCATACGCATACGGCAACTCAGGTAGTTTATACATAATATTTCTCCCTTTTGATCTAGTTTAAAAGATCTGGGCGGTTACGGCGAGTTTTTGCCTTGGCTTGTTCGTTTCTCCATGACTGGATCTCAGCGTGGTGCCCATTCTGAAGCACTTCGGGTACGTTTTTACCCCTGAATTCAACTGGGCGAGTATATTGAGGATATTCAAGAAGCCCATCTGAGAAAGATTCAACATGAGCGCTCTTATCACCACCGAGCACCCCAGGAATCAAACGAACAACTGCATCAACAACGGTCATGGCTGGCAACTCTCCACCGGTTAGCACGTAATTACCGACCGATAACTCAATATCAGCAAAATCTATGATTCGCTCGTCGAAGCCTTCGTAATGACCGGCAACTAATATAAGACCCTTCTCTGCAGATAACTCAACCGCCATACCTTGGTTAAAAAGCTTACCTTGTGGCGATAAAATAATAACCTTGGCGCCTGGATTATTTTTCTTGCAATCCTCAATTGCGCCCACCACTGGCTCTGGCTTAAGCAACATACCATCACCGCCACCGTAAGTTGTGTCGTCCACGGTTCGTCTTGGGCCTATCCCAAACTCTCGGAGATCATGTATCTCTATTTCAACTAGCTTACGATCCTGAGCTTTCCATAACATGCTCATATCGAATGGCCCCTTAAACATATCGGGGAAGAGGGTGATGATGTCGATTTTCATTAAAGTTCTAGGTCTGCTAACTCTTGGGCTTCGCGTTTAGTTTTTTCTAAGTGTTCGGCATGCTCGTCGCGAACTTCTTCCTCAACTTCCGGCTCTTCAACGGTATCTTCTTCTTGCTGAGGCTGAGCTCGTGATGGGCCACCTTCGGGATCAACAATTTTAAGTGGCAATGGAGACATATTGTCTTTTGCGCCGACTCCTCTAAGCAAGGTGCGGATGCTTTTTGCGGTTGCTCCGGCTTTACCTATGACCTTCCCCATATCAGATGGATCAACGGTAAGCTCAAGGTACTCGCCTTTATCGTCTTCTGCCCTTTTCAGCTCGACAGCATCTGGATTGCTTACCAGCGCTTTTACCACGTAGGTTACGAAATCTTCTCTCAAATCAGCCATATCGCCTCGCATTAGTACTTAATGCAATAATAACTCAAAATGTTTTTGTTTGCGACTTACTTGGAGTCTTCGTTGGTTGTCTCTACAGCGGGTGCTTCAGGAGTCTCTTCCTTAACTTCTTTAACCTCTTCAGCATTTTCTGTTGCGGCTTCCGCTACTCGCTCTTCTTCAACTGGGGCTTCGACTGTTTCTGGGGCAGACTCCTCTACTGGAGCCTCTTCAGCAGGAGCTGACTGCTCTTCAGGCTTCTCTTCTGGCTCGTTCTTTGGCTTACGATTCTTGGTTTGGAGTTTTACCCAAGATGGAAGCTCAATTTTCTCCTGTTGCAGGAGCTTAATTACGCTGTTAGATGGTTGTGCGCCATGACTCAATCGCTTGATGGTTTCCTCTTTCTTGATGACAAGTTCTTTGGTGTGAGGATTGTAGTGGCCCAAAACCTCGACAAATTTACCGGTAGCAGCGCGAGAAGATTCGGCCGCAACTATTCGGTATACCGGGTATTTGGTTCGGCCACCACGGGCCAAGCGAATTACTAACATATTTAGATTATTTCTCTTTAAGCAACGAAAATGATTTTACAGGTTTGCAACCCTTATGTCAACCTGAAGCTAAGCTTGATATTTTTTGAGCGCTGCCGCTGCAGCCTGTTGTTGAGCCGCCTGCTTGCTAGACCCCTGACCCTTGCCGCATAGTCGATCACCGACGTAAACACCAACCAAGAAAACTTTGTCATGATCAGGGCCAGTTTCTTCGATCACCTTGTAATGTGGGGTATGGCCCTCTTTCTCTTGAGCAAGCTCCTGGAACTTACTTTTCGGATCAACCCATGTCCCTTCTTCTAAAATAGTAGGCAGAGTAGAGACAATATTTTCCATGACGAACTGCTTTGCCTGATCATAACCTTGATCTAGATAGATAGCTCCAATCATCGCCTCAACAGCATTAGCATGTATTAATGACCGGCTTCTTTCGTTACCCTTAGACTCTCCCTTACTCAGCTTAAGGAATCGATCCAAATCGAGCTTCTTCGCTACTGCACTTAGAGATTCAGTCTTAACCAAGGCGCTCCGCCAGTTAGTTAAATCTCCTTCAGGGTTTGGGAAATTACTATATAGGTAATCTGTCACGACCAGCTCTAATACTGCGTCGCCCAAGAACTCAAGCCTTTCATTATGTTCGAGGCCTGCCTTAGGATGCTCATTGAGGTAGGAGCGGTGAATAAATGCACGTTCAAGAATGCTCGCGTCATTGAACTTAATATTTAGCTCTTCCTCAAAATCTGATACTGGGAGTTTTGAATCTGTACTCATGCTATTTTTAGTTTTCCTAATCCCATTTTGAACAATCTCTCTGTATCCCGATATTCAATCAGCTCTAGAGCCTTGTCCTTAGCAAACCATTTGGCATCGACGATGCCCTCGCTGTCTTCAGGTACAAGAGCGTCCGTATCACCCAACGCCTCGATCAAGAATACATGTGTGGTCATGTAAATTAACTTGCCCTCTTTTCGGTAGAAGAAGTGTATTTTGTCGAGCTTCTCTTTGATAGAGAGGTTGGTTAAACCGGTTTCTTCACCAATTTCACGAACGGCGGTTTCCTCCAGGCTCTCACCCTCTTCGACGTGGCCTTTAGGGATAGTCCACCGACCCATACGGTCTTGGATCATGAGAATATCGATCTGGTCCGCAGAAGTACGGCGAAAAACCATTCCGCCAGCAGTATACTCACGAACTGCTTTCA
>CAYRGI010000029.1:0-7380 GCA_964423965.1 uncultured Candidatus Saccharimonadales bacterium | reverse complement strand
CAATCATGTACAGCCAGCTCGGCTTCTTCTCTCGCGTCCGCTTGTGAAACTTGGTGAAGAACTCTGCCGGTCGGTCATCCTTGTAGACCTGCGGCTTCATCCCTTTTGCTTCTTGGGTCGCTGAACCCACAGTGCCTCTCCCCTTGTGCTTGAAAGTACAAAAGATGAGCCGATGCCCATCGATAAAAGCTACCATACCATAAGAGTTACCAATATCAAAGCATAAAAGTTTCAATTTAAACCTTAATATGGTAAGAACTAGTTATGGCAAATGTAGTCAAAAGGTACGAAACAACACCCGAAATTATTTTGATTGTTGTTTTGCGAATTGCTGCAATCTTAGCAGGCATTTTCCAGGTGGTCTCTGGCGACCTCGTAATGGGCATTTTTATATTTCTTGCAACGGGTGCGCTTATGGCACCTGCCTTATTCACTCGAAATAAAATACAAACGATGCCCTTAACAATTGAAATCATTTTCTTTTTAATGATTTTGATGCAGTTTGTTATTGGCGAGACCCTCAACTTGTACAGGCTCGTCCCATACTACGATAAGCTGGTTCACTTTACCCTCCCACTGATGGTTGGGCTAATTAGCTTTATTATTGCTTACACGCTTCACCAGACCGGTAACCTCAAGATGAGCACTGGCCCTTTAATGGTAATTATCGTCCTAATGACGCTTGGCATTGGTGCGATATGGGAAATTATTGAATACCTGACAGACGTATTTCTAAACCCTATGTTTGATAGCTTGGGGGCGCTCCAAGGTAACTTTACCGAACCACCCATTGTCGACACGATGAATGACCTTATTCTTGATGTAGTCGGAGGCATCTTTGGAGCTATTCTTGGATGGAGATATATAAGCTATAGCGAGTCTCGTAAAAGTAAACGACTTTCGAATATGGTCTCCGAATTATCGAGCAACTTTAGGAAGTGAAAAGCCCCGCCGAAGCGGGGCCTTGCCGGCTAAACCGGCTTGACTGAAATGAACAACCCTCGGCCGTCAAATCCAGGCGAGTTAACCACTACTTGAAGACCGGCAGCTTCGAACGCATCAATGTACGTCAAGTGAGGATGCAGCGCCAACTTGTGTCGCACCTCAAAGTACTCGGCCATACCCTGACCCTCAGCCCAGTTAACGAAATGCTTGGTCTTGATGGTCACGATGTCGTCATTACGACTAGTCGTGAGAACACGGGCGATCTTGGCATGCTCCATGTACTCGAGGATTGGGCCTCGTCCGTCTTCCCAATCGCGAGGATCGAAAAACGGCTCAACAATTAGCACTCCCCCAGGTACTACGTGCTCTGCCATGTTGACGATTGCCTGCCTCAAGTCTTCAACGTCGAGCAAATGCGCGATAGCGGAGAAGAGGCAAGTAACCACCCCGAACTGCCTGGCGAGAGTGAAATCCCTCATGTCCCCCCTAGAAAAGGTTACCTTGGGGTTGCAGTTCTCTAGTGCATGCCTGAGCATTGGGACGCTGATATCTACGCCATGGCAAGCGAAGTAGTGACACAAATGCTCGAGGTGGAGGCCTGTGCCACACCCGACATCGAGCCAAGTTGGTTCGTCACAGATTTTGTACTGCTCAATGTACTCCCTCAGGTTTTTGACCTCTCCGGCGTAGTCCTTAAGACTACCGAAAATGCGGTCGTAAACAGCAGCCTCTAGGGCATAACTGTCCAACATGTAATACCCTTCCCATAGAAGATAGAATCGTTACAGCTGTCCCGATAATATAAGTCTGAAGCTTATGTTTGTCAAAACCGACTAAGGTCTAAGAGTCCCCGCAAACACCTGCCAGGCTAGTGCTGACTTAGCTACTAGGCTCAAGATTACATACATTCTTTCGCCGTACATGTAGTCGGACCACTTACCGACTTTTTATACTGAAGGACCATATTCAAGGCAAAGCAGTTGAAGAAGATAAAGATTGAAACGAAGATCCAGTAGACGAAGTCGGGTGCGGAACTGCCATTATTAGCGCCAGCCCAAAGGTAAAGAGCAACCATTATCCAAGGTATAATCCCCGCCAGACATCCGACCCAATAACTCAACCAGTTTGTTTTCTTAGTCGTCTGGTTATGTACTTCCATAATCAAGCCACATAAATTCATAACTGCTACTGCTCCAAAGACGGCTATTAAACTAGCTATGTCGTAAATTCCGACCAACAGCGATATGGCAACCATCATGATTGATGCTGATAAGCTGTACTCGATCCATCTGGCCGAGTTGATACCCTTTTGCAGGTTCTCAAGATACTTTTTCTTAAAGACGGTAACGATTGAAAGGTGAGCCAGAGCCGAGAGGAAGAAAAAGGTAGCGACTAGAAGAGGCAGCGAGAGGTCAAACAACACATCTGTTGCTGGCTGCAAACTTTGCGTTAACGGGTCAAATTTTAGGTAATATGCCGAAATTGGCAGCGTAAAATCTTTACTTAATACTAATATGAGCACACCAGATATAAAGTGTACTATTGCTGCGGCCCAGTTGAGCCTAATGAGTTTTGATTGTTTAACTTTATCCATATCTGGATTATAGCATAAGCACTATGGGTTTATTAAAGCCCCATTGTCATAACGATTATTTGTCCAAACGTTTTTGGCCCTGGTAATGTCAAAATCTGTAATTGGGCCGTAATTTCCACATTTCCCATTTGGGCCTCTTTGAAAAATATTATTAGTAAACTTTATATTCGTAGCGTTTGTAGGGTCTCCAGATAAATTATGCCCATTGCTAAAACCGCCGTATGCACAGTAATCAGCGCTATTGTTTGTTTGCATAAAGAGGTTGAAATCAATTGTGGCATCTTTGATGGGCGCAAAGTCCGGGTAACCCGACATATCAGCGGAGCAACCAATTTCTTTATTCGGGAATGGCCCACGGTAATCACAATTGAGCGAGTTATGATGCAAATTAAGGCTTTGTTCATTTCGGACAGACGAGGCATGAGCAAGATTAGTTATATCCGGCCATAAATTCGTTCCATGAAAATAATTATTTTCTATTATGCAATTGTACTCGCAATATGCTGCACGGTTTGTATTAATAATTTCTGTTCGATATATCTTAAAGTTCTTATACCCGACCCCACAATCGGTAGTAGCATTGTTTGGGTCCCCACAAGCATATTTACCGGCAGGGCATGCATTTCCTGCGCACGCTGGATAGTTTACAGAATTATCTATATGTGAATCCTGAATAGTAAATGATGCAGAACTACTTTTCTGGACTACACCACCTTTTATATAGCTATTCATTATTAGTAAACCATTCGCACCACTGCCAACGACTAATGGCGAGCAATTGATAACTTTAGAATCTATAACAACGTCTGGAGAGTTAATACTGCAGCTATTAAACTGGGGCATTGAGCTTTCAGGAGCATTGGGGCCTGTATTCGATGGCCCAGGCCAACAGCCGCCCATTCCATCGGGGCCATCCGGGATATGCGGGGTCGTTGAGGCGCAGCTCGCAGTACCTACACTTTTGCCGTAATTAGATAGGGTGGCACTTAAGTCAAATATGTCTACCACGCCGTCTTTATTCACATCCCCAGCCAGGCCGCTTTTACCGTAATTTGTCAGCAATGTGGAAAGATCTACAAAGTCGACTTTCCCATCATTATTAAAATCTGTTTCTTGGACAGTCGCTGCAAAAGTCATCAACAAAAAAGAAAGCACAACACCCGCTAAACAAGCGATACCTGCAGTAATTAATAATTTCTTACGATTCGTACTGATTTTCTTGAGCATAAAGCGAAAAGCTTATGCTTAAACTATACTACTCCCAGCGGAAAACGCGAAAAGCGATGAAGTAGATAACAATCATCCATAGAGTCATTAACCCAATCTGTGGACCTAGATCAATCAAATGCTTGCCTTCGGTAATAAGCATTCTTAGACCATCAATAACAGGCGTTAATGGTAGATACTCAGAAAGTTTCTGAAGCCACTCTGGCATCGCGAATCTTGGGAAGAATGTGCCCGACAAAAACAGCATCGGGAATACAACGATGTTACTAAGTGGCGCCGCTTGGCGCTCGTTCTTAGCCCAGCCACCTATTGAGAGTCCAATTCCTAAAATCATTGCAATACTGAAGATTGAGAATAAGGCAATTTCGAAGATGTTGCCATAAACATTAAGGTCGAACACCAGTATAGCTACAACAAACTGAACAGCAATAGCGAGCATTCCAATTAGAGCCTGGCTATTCATGTTTGCGAGGAAATACTGCCACACCTTTAGTGGTGTTGTGTGGAGACGTCGCAGAATCCCCTGCTTCTTTAGCTCTGGGAAGACGTTAACCGGACCAAAAATTCCCAGACCAATGATCGAGAAACCAAGGAGACCTGCAAAGGTGTAATCAAAACCTGTTAAACTACGTTCGTTAAGTTGCTTTCCAACAACTGTAAATGGAGGGGTCGTTTGCGTTAGATTGTTATTGATCCCCCTAAATACACCATCCAATACCGTTGTTAATGTTTGACCAGTGTTTGAACTCGTCTGTGTGTAAATCAGCTCTGCTTGACCAGTTGGGATCCGCTTTTGCTGATCAACCTCGCCAAAATTTGCTGGAAGAAGGATGATTCCATCTATCTGACTTCTGCTGAGCTTTTCGTCAGCAACCTCCCTGGAATTTGACGCTTCCTCATCAACCTTGAAGGTCTCCCCTTCTTTGAGTTTCTTCGCAAATTCTTGTGAGAACTGCGTATTTGATTGGTTGATTAATGCAACCCTGAACGAAATATCATCACTTCCCTTACTGATACTCCCGAAAACGAACAGGAAAATGAGTGGGAACATTATGCTGAAGAAAATTGAAAGCCTATCTCGGAAGAAGCGACGGAAGCTGAGCTTAGTGAAAATGAATACTGTCCAAAGTTTATTGCGAATATTCATAATTAGTCTCTCAATCCTCTACCTGTTAGATCGATAAATACGTCTTCCAGGTTTGCCTGCTCAACACGTACCTCTTTCTTAAAGCCTCTATCTAGTAATTGCTTGATTAGCTTCTTTGGAGTATCAAGAGCAATAATTTTCCCATGGTCCATAATTGCAACGCGATCGCATAGAAGTTCAGCCTCATCTAGGTAATGAGTAGTCATAATTACAGTAACGCCCTTGTCTCGAACGTGGCGAATAAGATCCCAAAGATTACGTCGAGCCTGCGGGTCAATTCCGGTTGTGGGCTCATCAAGGAAGAAAACTTTAGGGCTGTGGACCAGGGCTGCTGCGATGCTCAATCTTTGTCTTTGGCCTCCAGAAAGATCCTCGGCATAAGCGTTTGCCTTCTCACGAAGCTGAACATCGTCCAAGAACTCTATTGGGTTAACTTTCTCACCATAGGCAGCTGCAAACATCTCGATAATTTCTTTGGCTTTTTGCTTGTTTTGAAAAGCTGGAGATTGAGGCTGCACGCCAATAATACGTTTTACGTCCTCAGGCTTACTTGCAACATCAAGGCCGTCGATGGTGATAGTACCGCCATCGATCGGACGAAGAGTTTCTATCATTTCTAGGGTTGTAGTTTTTCCGGCACCGTTTGGACCGAGAATCCCGAAGATCTCACCTTGTTTTACAGTGAACGAAATCTCGTCTACTGCCGGCACGTCATCATAAACCTTAACTAGGTCTTTAACTGTAAGAATGTTTGGCATACTCAATGAGTATATATAATTTTATGGCTTGGAAAAACCCCAAAAAACATAAGAAAAATGTTTATACAATGAAACGTTGCATTTACAAGCAATTAGAGTAGTATTAGGGCATTAAGGCGCAATTACTATGAAAAAATTTCTGAAAGATCATCCATCTGTAAAAATAGGAGCATTTGCAGTTGTAACCGTATTTCTTCTCCTAATTTCTCAAACAGCTTTTTGGCTGCATAACACAATTTTCAATACTCAAAACTTCACGAACATCGCTACAACCGCGATAACTTCTGAATCTAGCCGACAATCAATTGCTAGCGGAATTGTAGATAAGGCCTTAGAGGGCCGACCAGCAATTCAATCCGCAATTGGAGGCAGGCTCACTAACCTAGTTACTGGTCTGCTGGGTACTGATCTTGTTGAGCAATCGACCGAGAAAGCCATTCAGAAAGCACAGCTTCTGGTAACAACCCCTCGTAAGCCACCGGTTGTACTAGATCTTACCGGTATAAAACAAACGGCTACTAAACTCGCCGATGTATTAAATCGTAATGGTGACGAGAAGATTGATCCAGCCAATATTCCAGATCAAATTGTGCTGATAAATACAGACAAGATACCGAACTTCTACAATTATGGAATAGCTGTCCTCTGGCTTGGTCCAATAAGCCTACTTACTGCCCTGGCATTGTTCGCTTGGTGGATATATAAGGGCGCTCTAACTGCAGTACGCGTAAAGAGATTCCGAATTGTGCTTGGGATTGTATTTGCATCGGGTGTAATCGCGTTGATTGTTGGGCCACTCGTAAAGCCAGCCTTTCTATCCGTGGCAGAGACTGCTCAGGCAATGACTCTTCTAGGAAATATATTTGACGGCTTCATTAAGCCATTCAACGATCAGGCAAAGTCAATTGTCGTCGCCTCAGTGCTGGTCTTTATCGTAACCTACCTTGTAAACCCAGCTTTAAATCTTATCAAAAAGTTCCGATAGCGATCTCGAAACAAAAAAATACCCCGTCACATAGGCGGGATATTTTTTTGATTTAGAGCTGTATTAAAGCCCTAGGAGCTGCTTTTTCTTAGCATCAAACTCTTCTTGAGTTAAGATGCCCTGGTCTTTGAGTTGACCAAGCTTCTCTAGCTCGACATAGACGTCTTCTTGGGGGGCCGCTTGCGGAGCTGCCTGCTGTACTGGCGCCTCCTCTTCAGACCATCTTCGTGCTTGCCTTCTGCTAACGTTATTTGACACCGCTGTAGCAGTTCCAGCTACAACTGCGGTTCGGGCCATTCCTCTAAGTAAACCTGGCATATTTTCCTCCTTACTTTTCTAACTCTGCTGCTGCTTCTGGGTGAATTCGACCGTCGGCCAAAAGAACACCACCGGCATCAATAATCGCCTTTTTGAGGGGCTTTGCCCATAGATGCTCTACCACGAGCAATCCTGCTGCACAGTTCTTTTCGATGAGATCAGCAACTTCTTCAATATCTTCTTCTGAACCACCTGATGGCTTATATTTCTCTGCAAACTTCACAGCAAAATCATCTCCCAAATCGGTGATTTCTAGCTTCGTTACTTTGTCATTTTCGTCTCGCATGACAAATGCGAGATCTACAAGTGCAATAACGCCACTATCGATCGCTTCGCCTAAAGCCTTCAGAATGCTTCCGTCAAACTTATTACCCTCAAAACCGACAATAATATAGTCAATGGGTCC
>CAYRGI010000028.1:0-7470 GCA_964423965.1 uncultured Candidatus Saccharimonadales bacterium | reverse complement strand
GATACAGCCATGAGCCCAATTGACCAGGACACGGTCATGTTCTTTCCGGGCGCATTTGATGAAGATAGTCGCAATCAGCTCGAAAAGCGGTTTAAGAATAAGATTTATGCCAGCGAAAAGGACGCCGCAGGTTTTGGGCTAAACGCCGTAAGCGACGGACAAAACGTAGTTATGAGCTCTGAAGCAGAAGTCTTAATGGATGAGCTTCGAAAGCATAGCTACAATCCCATCGGCAAAGACATGACTGAGTTTAGAAAATCTGGTGGCGCAGTAAAATGCTGCACTCTCGAACTTAGAAGCTAAGCGTAAGCTTTAAATTAATCCTTATGTTTTATAGCCTTCTTGGCTTCAGCGACCTCATCCCAGGGATCCTCTCCATGAGCACGCTCAATCGTCTTCTCATGTCCTTTGCCGAGTAACATCACTACATCACCTTTGTCAGCATGACCGACAGCAAACTTTATCGCATCGGTTCGATTATGTACAAGGAACAAATCCTTGTCGCGCTTTTTGCCAGATATCTCTGCCCCACTAGCAATTTGCTGCATAATCTCGTTGCCATCAACATCGCGATCATCCTCTTCGGTCACTACAACGATATCGGCGTAGCGACCGGCAATCTCTCCCTGAATTGCCCGCTTACTTTCGTCGCGCCTTCCTGCGGATCCAAACATTACTATCAGGCGATGAGGTGATTTGGTCTGCTTTCTCATATCTGATAATAGTTTCTCAAAAGAATCTGGTGTGTGTGCAAAATCAACGATCACCGAGTAGTCCTGACCTTCTTCGATGCTAGTCATCCTACCCTCTACAGCCTTTAGAGAATCAATCCCCTTCTCTATCTGCTCATTGGTTAGATCAAGCTTGATCCCTACGCAGACTGCTGCAAGTGAATTGTAAACATTGAAGCTTCCGGGGATGTTCACATTGATGTGTAGTGACTCGTCTCCACGACGTACTATGTAGTGACTGCCCGTACTTGTAGTCTTAATATCGGTCGCTCGAATGTCACCCTTTTCTACGCCATAGCTAAGTGGGTTCTGAACCTCACTAGCGAAGATATATCCAGATGGATCATCGGCATTAACTATGCCTGCCTGGAGGCCAGCATGGTAAGCATTAGCTTTACTAAAAAGCTTGAGCTTGGCTTCGCGGTACTGCTCAAACGTTCCATGATAGTCGAGATGTTCATGCCCAAGGTTAGTCATAACCGCTAGGCTGTAATTAATCCCCCACACACGGTTTTGAGCCAAGGCGTGACTAGTAGTTTCGAGTACCAGCCACTCAATTCCTTCGGCTTTCAGCTCTTTAATCCGCTTGAGCATTGGGCCGATGGGCATCGTCGTCATGTGAACTTGGTTGAGGCGCTGTTTCTTGTGGCTACCGTAACCAACCGTCGTCATGTAGCCAGCTTTAATGCCACTTTCTTTGAGCATGCTCCAGATTAGTGTTGTGGTCGTAGTTTTACCATCAGTCCCGGTTACACCAATAACCTTAATTCCACGTGCCGGAAATCCATGAATAATATTCAGAACTACCGACTCAAACAGGTGGCCAATTGGCTCAATCTTTTTAAAAAGGCCTTTGGGTATGAAAAACTTAACAAATTTTCTAAACATGTCTGTATTTTAGCTTATTGTCGCGAAAACTCGAGAGGATTGAAAAATTATGTCCAACAGATTAAAATAGACACTAGAATTTAAAAGGGGGTGCATAGTTGAAGCTAATGCAATGGGTTTTTCCAAACCTAAACAACGATCAATATAAACAAACTCTAAATCTAACGTTCTGGCTGTTTGTCTCGACATGTTCATTACTGGTTGCAATGATTTTTGGCCTTAACACAGGGTTGATACCAGCAAGCGCCGCTCAAATGCTAATCCAGATCATCGGACCAGCAATTGCCATCAATATGGTTACGTTAGTTTACCTTGGCAACCAAAACTTAAAAGAGGTTAAAGTCTCTAGTAAAAAAGACGCTTCTTAGCACGAATCTCGTAGGCCATTGCCAGTCTCTCGCCTATCTTATCCCAGATTCGATAGGCGTTTTTATTTAGAACCAGATCGTAAGTCCCGATATACTCGGTTATTTCCTGATTGAATCCAGTTTTAAACCGAGCTAGCCCGGCTAGGGGGTGATTTGGATTATCGATCTGGTGCTTGGGTGGGACTCCGTGCAGATCGTACTCTTTGACTCCCTTTTCTCGAAGCCACTTCATGATCTCAAACTGAAGAGCATATGGAGCCTGAACTTCCTGATGCTCCCTGATCGATCCCCCATCTTTATAGAGGGCTTTTTCCCCAATGTAGGTAACATACGCCCCCGCCAGAACTTTACCCTCAAACTTAGCTTGGAACATCTGTCCGACACCTAAATGTGAATGAATTGTCCAAAAATCTGAAAAATATGATTTTTCTCTAAGGTAAACACCTGCCCTAGAGGTTGTAATTTGAGTAAGCTCGTACATTTTGTCGATTGTCTCATCATTAGTAGGGACTGCCTCGACTTCAACCCCTCTTTTAAGCGCAAGACGTACGTTGTAACGCGTTTTTTGCTTGAATCCGGCGAGTAGAGCATCATCGTCATTATCGAGGCTTACAACGATTGTAGAGACGTTGTACTGGACGTCTCGACCGGCTTTTCTTAAACCCAAACCTGATATCTCGTTTTCTTTGAGAATTTCAGCCGGAATTTCAGGGTCAATTCGAACCAAGAACGGTTTTTTATCTAGGTCTTGAATTGTTTGAAGGATGGCTTTAAGTTGCTGCTTATCAGTTACACCTGGCCCTTTAGGGATGTACCAGAACTCGCCCGCACCTGGAATGTGTTTTGCCAGGACCAAGATTGAAACCTTAAACTTATCAAGGATCATGTACCTGGGTGTCCAGCCATGTTTGCCCTTCGTCTCCCCAAAGGCCTTGGCTTGCAATGTATTACCACCATCTGGATTAGATACAATTAGCTGGTCCCAGCTTGCAATTTCTTGTTCGGAAGCTGGTCGCATTAATTAATTCTCCTTAGCCTTCGATACATCCTATAAAGCTTGTACTTGGGTTTATTTATTGGGATATCCCAGGTGCCAACGTATTTAACACGATTACCTCCAAAGCTCTGTTTGAATGATGTAATGCCCGCCCAAGGATGATTAGGCACGCCTTCAGGAGCAATTCCCCACAGATCAAAATGAGTCTTGCCCTCTTCTTTGGCATCAAGAAGTCCTTGCCAAACGAGAGGAGCAGAAGCATTTAATTTTCGATTGAGTAACTGCCATGCACCAGCATGTGCGTAGTATCTCGTATTCCCGAAGTCATAAAACAGAGCTGCAGCTATTGGCTTTTGATCAATCTTCGCCAGATACAAAGCAGCATTGTTGGAGGAACCTAGGGTTTTCCAAACAGCGCGATAATAAGATGGCGGGAAGAACTTTACTCGAGAATTTCTAGCTGTGTCCTTTAACATCTTTAGAAATTCTTCAAAATCAGACTTTTCCGAGGTTCTGTTGATTGAGATTCCACGGCGTTCAACGCCGTTAATACTATTTCGATGACCAGACGATAATTCATGTCGAAGCTCCTCAACAGATTTATTTAAATCTACAACCTGTGTGTTCTCCGGCTGGACCTCTCTGATCTTGAAGCTTCCTAAATGCTCTAGGGTATCCGAATCAATCCCAGATCGTGGCTCAATTCGGATAAAATCAACTTTTAACTCCTTTGCAGCCTTAATAAGCGATTCGAGCGCACTTTCGTACCCCTTTTTTGAATCAGCCGTCGGCCCATAGCTACAGATCAGATATTTTAGGCCATGGCTCTCGCGAACAAATGCGAGCCACTGCCAGCCCTTTCCCTCATCCCAGACTGCTTTCCTCTTCAATGAAGCTTGGAACTGTGCCCATTCTTTGCTCTGGAGAATACTACCATCAAGATTTATCAGACGTTCATCCCAATTCTGGGGCAGTTCGGTTGTTTTCATAAGCACTATTGTACTCCATCAACGGGGGTTACTGTATACTGTCAGCGTGATTATTCTAGGAATTGAATCAACCTGTGACGAAACTGCTGGGTCCATTGTTAAGGATGGGCGACAGATACTTAGCAACGTTGTAGCATCCCAAATTGACCTTCATTCTGCATTCGGAGGCGTGGTGCCAGAGGTGGCGGCCAGATCTCATATTGAGGTAATTCTGCCAGTTATCGACTCTGCGCTCGAGAAAGCAAATTTATCGATTGATCAGATAGATGGGATCGCGGTGGCATATGGTCCAGGTTTAATTGGATCCCTCTTAATCGGAAATCTTACCGCTCGGACTCTTTCGCTGCTGCTGGATAAGCCCCTTTACTTGGTAAACCATGTTGAAGCCCATACTTATGCGAGCTTCATGAGTGGTACTGAGCCCAAGTTCCCTCTTCTATCACTAACCGTCTCTGGAGGGCATACTCAATTGGTTTTGTTTAAAGATCACGGGGATTACCAGGTTCTTGGTAGAACTCATGATGATGCCGTAGGAGAAGCTTTTGATAAAGTGGCGAAAATTCTTGGCCTCCCCTACCCTGGCGGCCCATCGGTTTCTGCAGCAGCAAAGCATGGTGATCCTAATGCATACCAACTACCTACTCCAAATCTTGGCAAGAACAGCTTAGACTTCAGTTTTAGCGGTCTTAAAACTGCCGTCTTGAGGTCAGCTCAACATGCGGCCGGAAAAGATTTTCGCACCCCGTCTTACGAGATCCCTCAACTACTCACTAACGACCAGAAGAATGATCTGGCTGCAAGCTTTCAGAAGGTCGCGGTAGATATACTCTACTCCCGCGTGAAGTCCGCAATTGAGCGATATACACCTGCTTCAATAGCTATAGGAGGAGGAGTCGCAGCAAACTCCGCTCTGCGAGATAAAATGAGCCCCATTCCGGGATTGCTCCCCTACCCTGCTCCTGAGTTATGTACCGATAACGCGGCAATGATTGCTGCGGTTGGATGTTTTCACGCGAAAACTAACAAATCTTCATCTCCACTAGACGCCAAAGTAGATCCTGTTCTAACTATGTAGTTCTTAAGATTAGCTTCTCCTGTGCTAAAATTATCGTTATGAGCGAGATGGAAAAAGCTTACGAGCCGCATAAATACGAGCCAGAAATATACCAGAAATGGGAAGATTCTGGGGCATTCAAGCCTTCTGAGGACAAGTCAAAAGAGACCTTTACGATATTGATGCCCCCACCAAATGCAAATGCTGATCTACACATTGGGCATACACTCTCGACTGCCCTTCAAGATCTGATGATCAGATACGCTAGGATGCAAGGAAAAGCGGCGCTATTTCTGCCTGGCGCAGATCATGCAGGGTTCGAGACCCAGGTTATGTTCGAGCGCCATCTGGAAAAAGAGGGTAAGTCTCGTTTTGATTACACGAGAGAAGAGCTATATCAGCAAATATGGGACTTTGTGCAGTCAAATAAGGGCCGAATGGAAGATCAACAGAGAAGGATTGGTGCATCAGTAGATTGGTCAAGAAATACCTTTACACTTGATCCGCATGTTGTTCGCACCGCCCACGAAACTTTTGAGAAGTTATGGGACGATGATCTGGTTTACCGCGGAAAAAGGATTGTAAACTATTGCACATTTCACGGGACCGCCTTTTCTGACCTTGAGGTTGAACATAAAGAAGTAAACGGCCACCTATGGCACATTCGTTATCCCATCGAGGGGTCGAATGATCATATTGTTATTGCGACCACCCGACCGGAGACGATGTTGGGCGATACGGCAGTTGCTGTTCATCCAGACGATGAGCGTTACTCTTCGATGATAGGGAAGTTGATTACTTTACCGATTACCGGCAGAAGCATCCCAGTTGTTGCTGATGATGGCGTAAACATAGAGTTTGGAACAGGTGCTGTTAAGGTCACTCCGGCTCATGATCCTCTTGATTTCGAGATTGCAGAAAGGCACAATCTGCCCCAGATCGAGGTTATCAACAAGAAGGGGGAGATGTCAGAGAACACCCCCGAAAGTTATAGAGGCTTATCGTTCGGAGATGCGCGCAAAAAAGTGCTCCAGGAGCTAGAAGAGGGGAGTTTTCTCGTGAAAACGGAGGACTACACTCACTCGGTAGGACATTGCTATAAATGCGGGAATGTCATCCAGCCTTTGGTTATGGATCAGTGGCTCATCCGGGTAAAGCCACTCGCTCAGCGGGCAATTCAAGCTCTCGAACAGAATCAGATTGAGATCTACCCCTCAAGTAAGAAAGGGGTTCTCATCCAGTGGTACGAAAACCTTAGGGACTGGAATGTATCGAGACAGATTGTATGGGGGATACCTATACCGGCATTTATTTCGGATGATGGTGACGCCATTATCAACATCGATGCAAAGGGTGACAAAATTGAGAAAGACGGTAAGCCTTACTTTAGAGACCCCGACACCTTCGATACATGGTTCTCATCAGGACAGTGGCCTGAAGTGACACTCAAATACCCAGATAGTGAAGACTTTAAGCGATTCTATCCTACCTCAGTTATGGAGACTGGTGCAGACATTCTCTTCTGGTGGGTTTCTCGAATGATTATGCTTGGGTTATACCTTACAGATGAGGTGCCATTTAAAACTGTCTATCTGCACGGGTTGATAACAGTTGGCAAGCAAAAGATGAGCAAATCGAAGGGTAATTCTCTGGCTCCGACGCCTCTGCACGAGAAATATGGGGCAGATGCGCTCCGTATGGGATTGATTGCCAACAGAAGTGCGGGCCAAAATCAGTCATTTTCCGAAAAACGAGTCGAGACCTATCGTAACTTCAGTAATAAGCTCTGGAATGTATCCAGATACAGCCTCGGTAATATTAGCGCTTATGATGGCAGATTTGAGATCAAATCTTCCGCAGATGCTTGGATAATTGATACTCTTAACTATAAGAATAAGCAGATAACAGCCGCTTTAGATTCATACAGATTCAGCGAAGCCCAAGAAGTTCTTTATTCCCTGGTTTGGGATGATTTCGCAGACTGGTACATAGAGGCGAGTAAATACAGCTCAAATCCTGGCGTATTGGCACACTCCCTAGAGACTATTTTGAAATTGGCACACCCATTTGCTCCCTTTGTTACAGAGGCTATTTGGCAGTATTTACCTTGGCAAAGCCAAAACTTAATTACCGAGGAATGGCCAACGGCGGAAAAAGTAGCGTCATCTGAACTCAAGTTCGACCGAATAATGGCTTTGGTAAGCCAAATTCGTAACATTTCAGCAGAGTTATCTCTTCAGAAGCCCAAAGTTTATATTACTTCAGGCATTGCAAAGAATGAGTGGGATGTTTGTAGGGGACTTGCGAAAGCAGGCGAAATAAAAGACGGAAGCCCTGAAAGTGGTATTCGCATTCAATCAACTTCGATTGAAGCTTGGATTGAGGCAGAGGAGGGGACAGTTAAGCGCTATAAAGAGCTTATACATAAGCGTTTCGATGAAGC
>CAYRGI010000027.1:0-7586 GCA_964423965.1 uncultured Candidatus Saccharimonadales bacterium | reverse complement strand
CGTGGTTGCCTTTAAATGCATGCGCTGCTCATTCGGCGAATAACATGCACGGCATAAAAACCACAAAGAGAATGAGTAAGCCTGCGCCTCTTAGAGGCTTCGTCGAACTCGAGGGGCGACAGGCTCTCATCAATTAACAAAGGAATGTTATGCCAGATAATAGCAAAACTTCCAAAGACTACGAAGCTGAGTTTAACTACAGCCACGAGAACAGCCTTAAACATTGGCGCTCTTGGGGATCGTGGTTCAGCTGGGGAAGTCCGGTTGGTCTGGGCCTGTTCTTTATATCCGTCGCGATTACGCTCTGGATACTTAGTCAGGCTTTCGGCTGGAATTAAGCTTCTACCGGTCACAAAAACAGCACTGCACACGGCGGTGCTGTTTTGTTATGCCACCATTTTTTCTAACGTATTGATATTTCTGTTTGTAGTTGATGATTTATACTTTGGTTTTGCAATTATTTTTGCAAACTCAGACTTTAATGTGCTGCCTTTTGGAACAGACCAATAAACAACCGATGGTCCTGCAGCGATTTGTTCAATTGACGCATCTAGCTCTTTTTGACATCCCATCAATTCGTCGATAACAGCCTGGGTTTCGCATAAAATTGCATACCGGTGTTTGCTTTCGTCAATTTTAAATGGCCAGCCCGCAACAATTTTACTTAGTAAATCAGCTGTAAAGACTTGAACGAACGCCGTGTATTTAAACTCTTCCGAAAGAGCTAATTCAATCTTTTGCTTTAGCTCTTCCTTTTCGACTGGCGAATCAAAAGTAACGTTACCTGTTTGCAAATACGTTTTAATTTCATTTAAGCCCAAATTTTCTAGGCACAATTTCAACTCGCTCATAGGCACTTTTATACCACCGACGTTGACGCCTCTTAAGAACATTGCATACTTCATGCTTCAATAATATCATTTGACAAAAACATAAGCGTATTGTATAATGTTTGTTATCAATCGTTCTTTGTGAAAGGAGAACCTTGAAGTACCGTAAATTGGCCATCGAAACGATCGACGCTGTCTCGACACTGGTTGTCGGCTTCGCGATCAAATACTGGGGCCACCGAGTGCGCTACGTCATCCTGTTCGCAGGGGCCTCGTTCTACGCATTCCCGCTCACCACGAGCCTTCTGATGGTTGTGATTGCCCTTGCAATCGGCAGCACAGCCCTCGTCCTGCTCTCGCTCGCGATTCTGTTGTTCTTTATCGCCGGCGGTTTGTGGGCCTTCCCCCAGCTCAACCGCATGGCCCGAGATATCGAGCGTTCAGGGGCAAAGGATTTTGCCACGTTCATTCGACAGACCTCTCGGTCCATCACCCGTTAACGACGGTCCAGGTGCAAGGCATCATGAAGATGAGAACGGTTCGTAACCCGTCACCCCCTTGCTCGTACCCGCCATACTCATTGGCGGGTTTTTCTATACCAGCGTCTTTATTGCCTTATTCGCCATCGAAACCGAAACCGATGCGCCCCGCGGAAGCCACATTGGTTCACCATCAAACTGTGCCTGAACACTCGACATCAAGAGGAATGAGTAGCTTTGTACCTTTTTCGGCTTCGGCGAAATACCGGCCGCAGACTGAGCAACCTCTTTGAGTAGCTTGGTCTTGCTTGCTGCAGGCGTTTCGACTACCTCAAACTTACCATCACTTAAGTGAGCATCGTCGGTCAGCTTGAGAAACTTAGCCATTACGCCAACATTTGAGCATATAAGGCTGAATAAGTGCTTCATTCGTCCGTCAGCAATAACATCAAACTGTCGTGGCCTTAATAGCTCTGCAACTACAAATAGCTTTTCAGCGACACGTCCAACCCTATACTCATTAAGCATTCTAGCCACGCGACCACTTGAACCAAATCCGACATATGAGTGTGCATATCTGACGGTATCATCCCCTACAGGATTGTGCACACTTACCTTAAAAATATCTATAGAATGTGGATTTGGGTCTAAGAGTTTAGCCATTATTTCGGCGTCACCCGGGAGCTCACGAGCGTGGTCGTTTGCATTCCCGCCCGCAAATGGCAGCATTATTGGCCGGCTTTTTACAGGAACTCTCATTGCCCCGTTTACAGCTTCGTTGTATGTGCCGTCACCGCCAATCACAACAACCACTACGTTTCGACGTGTTCGCCCCGTGATTTCAACAATATCCGAAGCATGACCGGCATATTTGGTAGGCACTACCTCCACCCCAACATGAGGCAGCTTTTCTTGAATGTCGGTATATAGCTCGTGAGCCAAGCGTCCAGTTTTACCAGCACTCTTCGGGTTATATACAATTGTTACAAAGTTGAATTTCATGAATTGAAAATCATAACAGAATATGGTGCTTTAGTAAATGTACGAAGCATATAAAAAAGCGCTCCGTAGAGCGCAATAATTGCTGGTGCGGACGAGAGGACTTGAACCTCCACGACCTTGCGGTCACTAGCCCCTCAAGCTAGCGTGTCTACCATTCCACCACGTCCGCGTGAATTTAACCTCAAAAGTGTAGCACGATTTCGCCTGCCCGTCACCTGTTACGGTTAGGTCATAGGCATATGATCATACAGATGCTTCATCGAGTACTCATGCCTCAAAACTGCCTCAAGGTCGGACTTTTTAACATCAAGCTTGATGCGTGGGTTAAATATACCCTTTGGATCACAAATATTCTTAACCTCTTTGAACAGATCGTACATTTCTTCGCCATAGAGTTTCCTTAGATATGGAGCGCGAAGAAGGCCGTCGTTGTGCTCTCCAGCGGTAGTTCCACCCATCTTGATAACCATGCCGTAAAACTCATCCATGACTTTGAATACTTTCTTACGGTCAGCAGATTTTGTGAGGTCCATAAATGGCTGCATGTGGAAGTTTGCATCTCCAGCATGCCCCCAAACAGCAATTTCGAGCTTGTGCTTCTTGAGAATCTTGTAAACGCCGTCGAGGAACTCAGGAAGTTTTTCAACAGGAACGCATCCATCCTCAATAATTGGCAGGGCCTTTTTGGGACCATTATTCATCCAAATTACCGCTGCTGCCGAGTGGCGGATCTTCCACAAACGCTGCTGCTCTTTAGGGTTAACGGTGCTTTTTACGCTTACGGCAAGCTTCTTCATTATCTTTTCGGCTGAACGGCCAAGGACGTTTTGCCTAAAATGGGACCCATTATCGAACTCGCAAAGAATTACTATTTTTGGTAGTTCTTCCGGGACCAAACCTTCAATAGTTTCGGGCTGATTTTTGCGCAAGAAATCAAGAAGGTAGTAATCGACAACTTCCATTGCACTCGGATTGAGCTTTTGCAGCTTCATAACCGCGTCTCCAGCGTTCTCGAGATTATCGAAGAACCCGACGACTAGATTGGTGCGTGGCTCATACTGAGCAGTCTTAAACGTAATCTCACTTACAACTCCTAGCGTTCCCTGAGAACCAACAAAAAGCTGGGTGAGATCAAAAGAGCCATCCTTGCCCTTAACTTGGCTCAAGCGATAACCGGCCGAGTTTTTGCTAGTCTTAGGCTGCATCTCTTTTATCAACTTGGCATTATCTTGAATCAAACCGTCAATGCCCCGATATATGTCCCCCTCTCGCGTCATCAAACCCTTTTTACGGTTGAGCTCACGGCGGCTAATGCGCTTAGTCTCTATTACCGAGCCATCGTCCAAGACAACCTTTAAACTCTTCACCCAATCAGCTGTTGAGCCATACTTGTATGTCTTTTCTCCGCACGTGTTGTTACCGACCGCTCCACCCATAGTGGCGTAATTGATTGACGATGGGTAAGGCGGAAGGAATCGACCATGTGTGTTAAGAACTTTCTGAAGAGTCCCAAATATAATCCCAGGCTGAACGGTAACCGTGTCTTTTGTAAGCCCGAGAATCTTATTCATATGCGCCGGGAAGACTACCATCGCTCCATCACCTAGAGGTGCTCCGGCTTGATCCGTTCCCATACCACGAGCCACGATGCTAAACGCCTTCCCCTTTACGTCTGCGACTTCCTGCGCCAGCGCTACTGTTTGCTGCACATCGCTTATGGAACGAGGATAAACAACACCAGTCGGTTGAATCTGAAAAACGCTGCCATCTGTCGAGAAATAATCTAAGGCCTCTTTGTTTTGAGTTACCTCTCCATGAATACGTTTTCTTAATTCCTTGGCTTGAGCTGGCTTCATTTGTGTCTCTTATTTATATATTAAGCATAACAAATTAGGGTATCTTGTGGCCAATCGCTCGACTCCTTCATCTTAATCGGGCATAATACTAACGATTATGAAACGAATATACGATAACTGGCTCGTTAAGGTTACTTTGGGTTTTGCGGCCGTTACTGGTGCAAGAATTGTCTCTACAGTCCTGCACATGACTACCCTCGATAAACTCTACAAGCCCAGAGACTTTAGAAAAACTAGCCACCTAGAAGTATCCCATAAGATTCTCGACGACCTCCCTATCTACTGCACAAATCTTCTAGGGATGAAGATGGATCCCATTAACCTCATTTTTTTGGGGTCGGAAGACAAGATCGAAGAGGCATTTGAGAAAGCGGGCTGGCACGGAGCGCACCCATCAACCCCTTTCCATGTTTTTTATGGTTTTCTAACTAGCATCTTTAAAAAGTCCTATAAAAAGGGCCCATTTATGCCATTATTTACAGGAATAGGGCTCCAGGACATATCGTTTCAAAAGACTACAAAAAGCAACAAATACTCCGAGAGACACCACATTAGAATTTGGCGAACTAGGCACGAGGTAAATGGATCGCGCGTCTGGGTTGGGGCTGCCACTCATGAAGTAGGAATGAAGTTAATAATCGCGCCCCCTTTTCTTGTGCATCGTATGGACCCCAATCTTGATTACGAGAGGGATTACATTACCAATGATCTTTTAAAGACCGGCTCAAAATCCGCAGGCACACATCAACTTCTTGAGCCCATATCTTTGAGTAAAGCCGAAAAAAATCCGCACGGTGATAAGTTTTACACCACCGGAGTTGCTAATATTATTGAGGTTGCTTAGCTTAAAGCTCTTCCTGTTTATCTCGAAGAAAGCTCACCCATTGCTGCATAAATCTAAGTACGAACTTCATCGGCATCTCGATCAGTATGTCGAGGACACGTGTAACCACGTTTAGCCTTGAGTAAGTGTCAGATAGCCAGTGTCCAATTCGAATGAATGGAGTGTAGAAAAAGTCTGCCAAGAAGCCCAGGGTGCCTCGCCTTGCCTCTATCATTTCGTACTCTCGTGCAGTTCGAGTTAATCGGAAACCAAGGAAGCTTACTGTCGAGAGGAAGATGAAGAATATAATTCCACTGACAATGTTGAAGTTGAGCTTATAAAGAATCCATGCAAGAATCGACATCCAAGCGATGAAGGTAATTCCGTATAGGACGTTGAATACTCCGTTCAGTGTTGATGAATCAACTCGGCGGCGGAGGCGATACACCATTCGAGCCCGATCGCTCTTATACAAAATGCGGTCAATGGCATCTTCAATAAGATCAACATTTTTAGCCGAAGGCTGCCGAATACTTAACCCAAGGGTCGCCATATAGAGCGGCGGGAACAAAAGATTGATAAGTAGCGGCCCCCAAACTATCGCACCATAACGGATGAGGTCATATGGGATTTCGATTATCAGGCCTATCAATATCTTAGTTATGAACACAAAGGCTACACTTCGGATGATACCCTTGTTCAGCCGTTCCCTTACGAGTTTGTACTGTTGATAAGTAGTTTCACGAGCTTCGCTTAATAGCTTCCGCCTATTGTTAAGCAGCAGCTCGGCGTCATCTTTAAATACAAGCTCCCGAATAATACGCATTGGCGCCCCATACTGACCGATAAGTCGCACAAGCCTATTGGTTAGACGATCGGTGTAAAGCTCATCAAACAAGCGGTTGAGGATTACAAAATAATGAGCTGGATCCTCTGGACCATCAACTAGAACTTGGCTAGAAAGTGCATATGCGCGGGTCGTAGCTTCGTCTGATTTCAATATTTCTCGGTGAACGGCGCAGTATAGAGCAATTTGGTACTTTTGCTCGCTCATATCACCTTCAATTCGGTCGCGATCAATAGACTCGTAGTAATGGGCGTACGCAAATGCACTAAATGCGTTTGTGTTACTAGTGTGACCCAGCAACTGCTCGATATGTACAGAGGCAGTTTGAAGCACCCACTTCCTAGCCAGCTCTTTATTTCGTTGGATTTTTACAGAATGCTTATACAGCTCAGCAAACTGAGCAAGTTGATCATCTATAGTTTTTACGGTGGATTTACTTATTGAATCATTCTTTAGATAACGAGACTGAGTGAGATCAATGACTAGCTCTCTGCCTAAAGGTTGTAGCCTAGAAAAATTGATACTTCGCTGTAAAAATCGTTCGATTGAGCGACGCATCAATAGATGCTGCTCGCTATATTCGGCGGCATTTCGTATCTGCTCGTAGGCAAAATAAAGGCTCGCACCGACGCCATCAACGTGGACGAATTCTCCCGTTTTGGCTTGCTTGTGCGTTTTAGTTTCTTTGAGCGCCTTCTCTAACAGAACAGCTTCATCTGAAAGCGGATAAGATTGCATGGCCATTATTATACCATTACCAGCTTCCGCTGGAGCCACCCCCGCCAAAACTTCCACCTCCGAAGCCGCCACCGGAGCTCCCTCCGCCGCCTCCAAGCGTTGTTCCCCCTGCCCACCAGCTAGGCGATAAGCCGGCTCTTTTGCGCGTTTGGAAGTTTCGAGAAACTGCCCAATCGAAAAACAGGCCAAGCGGAATCATAACCGTTGCGACGAATAAACCGATATATAGCCCCATGAAGAATCCAATTATTAGTCCGATAATGCCGCCCACAACTCCACCTGCCCACCAGCTCTTAGTTCGGGCAAGGATTGAGCTTAGCCAGGCTGGTGCGAAAAGCAGAATCCAGAAGAAGTCGCCGAAGCTCAAATTAGAAGTGCTTTGGTCATTTTCATTAAGATTAGGATCTGCCTCGTTATTGATAGCCGCGATGATTCCATCAACACCGCTGTCGATACCGGTGTAATAGTCTCCTTTTTTAAACTCGGGAGTGATGCGATCGCGCACTATCCTACCAGCACGGACATCAGGCAAGGCTCCTTCGAGCCCATAGCCAACTTCAATACGAAGTTTGCGGTCATTTTTGGCAATAAAGAGCAGGACTCCACTATTGCGCTCTTTCTGACCAACGCCCCATTCTCGCGCAACCTTGATTGAGTAGTCCTCAAGAGCTTCGCCCTCAAGAGAGTTGACCATTAAAACCGCAATCTCATTACCTGTTGCCTTTTCTTGAGCGTTTATCTTTTCAACTAATGCGCTTATTTGATCTGGAGTCAAGGTCCCAGTTTGATCAACCACCGGAACCTTTGGCGTAGGAGGCACCTCAAGTGCAAACGCACTGCTTGACGAAAAAGCTACGGCAAACGCCAGCCCAAAAAGAGCGAGGGGTTTGCCGATAACTTTCATGATTGATTATTGTCCGAAATTGACGCTTGGGGCTTTTTGAGTGCCTTCATCTGCTTCGAAGAAGACGGCTTCATTAAACCCGAAGACCGTTGCGGTGATGTTAGAAG
>CAYRGI010000026.1:0-7771 GCA_964423965.1 uncultured Candidatus Saccharimonadales bacterium | reverse complement strand
ACGGCGCCAGGGTATCTGGCCCGTATCCAAAATTTGAAAGAAAATCTTTTGGTAATATGTAGGCTTGTAGTAAGCCGAATCCAATCACTAACGCACTAGCAATCATGAACACCTTAATAGCAATATGTTTGAATCGGATATTTGTGACTAAGTAGCTGGCGACGAACATTAACAACATCGCGATGTTTGTTTTGAATCCGATAAGCGCAGGCAAAATTGAGGGTATAGCAATTAAGGTTATAAGTACTGAGAGCCCTATGTAGGTGGCTATCAAATATATGATGGGGTTCTTTAATCTAGATCTAACTTTAGGATCTTTAAAGATTGCTATTAATACAAAAAGAGATATTAACGCAATTAACAGCTCTTTCCATGCTTGGAATAACATTTGGTGCCCAAAGATGCTGCCTGCCCAAATGGTAATAAATGCATGAAAGGGCATTATGGCGACAATTGCCAGGAGCCCCCAGCGTGTAAGTTTTACGGAAGAGATCATTTTAATCCCGCTAGGCTCCTCTTATATTCATCTAGGTTGTTGAGAGCGATCCCAGCACCCTTTGCTACACATAGTTGCGGCTCATCAGCCGTAATGCAAGGTACCCCGGTGATATTTGTGAGTAATTTATCAAGGTTTTTGAGCTGGGCGGCGCCCCCCGTTAGCATCATGCCTCGATCGATGATGTCACTTGATAGTTCTGGAGGTGTTTGCTCAAGAACAGCTTTTATGGCTAAGATAATTTTCTCAAGCTCATCGGCCATAGATTTGGTTATTTCATTAGAAGAAATACTGACAGTTTTCGGAAGGCCAGCTACAACATCGCGTCCTCTAATCTCCATCGCTTTGTCTTTTTTGAGTGTTAAAGCGCTTCCTAGTTCGATCTTGATTTGCTCTGCTGTCTGCGCGCCAACTGCTAGACCATGGTTGCGCCTGATCCCTTCTGCAATCGCAGCGTCAATTTTATTCCCTCCAACTCGGATTGAATGCTGAGCAACAACACCTCCTAGAGACAGTATTGCTATTTCGGTCGTTCCGCCACCAATGTTCACGACCATATTCCCGGCGGCAGAGGCGATGGGTACACCCGCACCAAGTGCTGCAGCTACAGGCTCTCGAATGATGTAAGCTGCCCTAGCGCCTGCCGCAAGGGTCGCGTCAACAACAGCTCTCCTCTCCGTCGATGTCGCACCAGCAGGGACACTAATCATGATGTCTGGTCGAGTTAGCCGAAAACCCCCAAGGACTTTACCTATGTAGTGTTTAATCATTGCCTGCGTGATGCGAAAATCGGCTATCACCCCATCCTTCAAGGGATGAGATGCCTTAATCGTATCCGGGGTTCTGCCTAGCATCTCCTTGGCGTCTGCCCCAATTGCCATTACGCTATTGTCTGCTGTGCTAATTGCTACAACACTTGGTTCGTTTATTACGATTCCTCTTTTAGGGTCGAATACGAGAACGTTTGAAGTCCCTAAATCTATGGCGAGCTTTGTTCCAAACATAACTGTCATATTATACCTTGGGCATTGCTTCTTATCCACCAATTAACTGATTTAAAGACTGGAATCAAAGCTCATTCTGCCGTATAGTTAATTCGGTTATGAAGCGTATAAAAAATTATAAGCGCTTATCTAAAAAGCGGCGGCAAGAGATATTACGAAAAGCATTAATTGTTTCGGGGTATGTCTTTGCTACTTGTTTTGTAGTTTTCGGTACGGTTTTACTTATCGGATACGGGAGTGGCTATTCTTATGACTTTAAGAACGGTAGATTGCTCCATCGGGGCTTACTCATCCTTGAATCTAAACCAAGCGGTGCGACAGTTAAGCTAGGAAATCGCCAGCTTAGCGAAAAGACTCCTTATCGCCGGTCTTTTGAAGAAGGAAGTTATGAGATTACTTTGACCAAGGATGAATACAGGACTTGGAATAAGGTTCTTGAAGTTATCCCTTCGAGAGTAAACCTTGCTCAGTATGTTATATTGCTGCCATTAAGGTTCCAGGTTGAACCGGTTACAACATATCCTGCCATCACTCAGGCAGTTGCCAGTAGAGACCGAAAAAGAATTGCTTACAATGTGCCCACAGGATCTGCTCCAGGGATTTACGTTATGGACACTGGCAGCAGAAACCAAAAAAAGGTTTATTCGCTCACCGCGCCTACACAGAACCAGCCAGCAGAAACGATCGAAATTCTGCAATGGTCTGATGATGCCTCGCGGCTATTGTTAAGACAGGCCGTCGGAGATAAAGTCAGTTATTTAATAGTATCGAACGGAAATGATCCGGTTATAAATCTTACCCAGGATACAGGAGCAACCTTCACTGATCTAAGATTCAGTCTTTCGACTTGGCGGGTTCTATATTCGAACACACCAGAGGGTCTTAGAAGAGTTAGCGTAAACGATAAAACTGTTTCGGCGCCACTGACTGGCCCTGTTGGCGGCTATAACTTTGCAGGAGACAGAGTTGTATATGTCGACACTACTGATTCAAACAAGTCACTATGGGTCCTCGAAACTTCGGGAAAGAAAAAGAAGTTAGTCGATTCCCTTCCTGCGAGCTCTACATATTCCATAGACTACTCAACATACATAAACGTTCCTCAGGTAGTTGTTTCTGCCAATGATGCAAACCAAGCCATATTGGTTTCAGATGCATTCGATAATCCCTCAACTAAGATAATTTCCAATTATGCCGGTAGCCCACTTTTTAATGGAGATGGGCGCTTTGTTGTAATTCGCGGGGCTGAGAACATTGGTACTTTTGATTTGGAGTTGAATCGCCTATACACATTCACCGCTCCTAATAATAAAGTTACTGGCGTGTCATGGTTTGATAATTACCACTTGCAGTTTAACCGAGACGGTCAATCAATGATTTCGGAGTTTGATGGCAACTATGCGAATGTCATCACACGAGGTGACGCGTTGCCTCCGTCAAACACTCAGGATGGCGACTATCTCTTTTCTACCTCGCAGACTTCCTCTGGCACAACTCTTATAAAAGCATTGAAGCTTAAACTCTAATTTACGATTCCTTGCCACCACTCTGATATTTTTTCTGGGATGCTCTTATCTTGGCCTGGTAGCTTCTCAAAGGTTGAAGCTTTTTGCTCTCCCGGTGTAACAATTTGCGGGGTTGGGCTGATCTGCTTTGCCTTAACCACAAGCCTCTTCCAGCTTGTACCTGGAGGCGTACATGTAATAAGGGTCATTTCTGGCGTGGAGCTCTGAGCGAGCACGCTCAAATCAGTTGGCTCAACCACTTTGGTTTCTGTTATTTCATACACGTATTGTTTTGAATTGTAATTTACTGTAAATGTATCACCGACAACTAGTTTATCTAGAAGAACGAACACAAATTTATAGTTGCCTGGCTCCCACCAATCGTTAGATGAGTGGCCAAATATAACACTATTTCCGGGCTGACCGGGCAGAGCAGTATTATCGTAGTGAACAACGCCACTCTCTAGGTCTTTCTGAATTGAGGCTTCAGCATTGCTAGTAGCGAAAACAATAGGCGCACTAACATTTATCTTCGGGATTGTAAGTATCGGTTCCGGGCCAACTTGGGCTACATTTGCTGCTGGGGCTGGGGTCTCATTTTGCTGTGAGAAGTAACTCATTTGGCTTAGGAGCACCGGCGCCTTGAAGCCGACATAGAGCAGCGCAAAAAGCGCAATTCCTGCAAGCACAGGCTTAACATTCTTATGTATTCTATATCTATGTCTCAACCGGTGTGGCTTTGGTAAGTCTCCCAGGATTGAGTTACCGCCATTAATATGTAACGTTGACTCTGCAGCAGGGCTAGATGGCTCAACTACGCCTACCAAGTCCTCTTTTTTTGGGCTTGCTTGGTACTGGTCCGGTATATCGGCAATCTTTTTTCGCGCACTGTTAGCCGCCTCAGGGTTGTTATCTCGAGGTTCAAAATTGTTGATGCTAAATCTTGCTGTATTTGATTGGCTCATTGCGCCCGGACCATTCCTTAAAGTCTGAATATATGATAATCTTTTTAAGTTCTGTATCCAACCTTAACAGGGTTAGAATATATAACTATAACATAAAAACGTTAAATATTGAATATGCCGCTGTGGTGGAATTGGTAGACACGCGGGACTCAAAATCCCGTGCTAGCAATAGCGTGTCGGTTCGAGCCCGACCAGCGGTACCAATTTTACTTAACTACTTGAATTTTAATTACCTGCCCATCCTTTGACTTAGCCGCCGCTTGGTTCCTGAGCAAAGATTGTTGTTTCTCCCCTTTACTTTGGAAGTACATGCTTATCACGGTCATCGCATACTCAGCTTGACTCCATACTAGCGGAGCAACAGAGACTGGTCTATCGGGGTGAGTTGGGTCGAATTGCTCAGCTAATACTCCACTTGGCATCATATGGTTTTCAGTCCATTTAATAATGTTATCGGCTTTTTGATTTTCCCCTATTTCAATATAGTATTCTGCGAGCCAGAGTGAGGTTATAAACCATGGGTTTCCTAAAGACTCAGGAGATGGAGAATTATAGGCATCATTCATATACCTCGGCATTCCAGTGAACTCATTTTCGAGATGGAAGGCTTTAAGTAGTGACTCAACGGAACCGGAAATTTGCTGATCCCTTATATCAAGAAGGCCATATGCCCATGCGCCAAAAAGGGCCGAACCGTCAATGGTTTTATCAAACTCCTGCCCAGTTTTTGGGTTGTTGTAAACAGATTTGAAAAAAAATTTCGACTCATCATTATACAGCTGATTTGACGCCGCTTCACGTATGTCTTTGGCAATAAGACGCCATCTTTCTGCATCACCATTACTCTCTGCGATATTTGCTAAATTTGCAGCAGCGTCAAGAGCGGCTTGTGTTATAGCTACAGTATAGGTAGATGTACTGAATCTCTCCTCCCATAAGTCATAACTTGCATGGGGCAGGCCAGTATCGGTATCAATATAGCCCGACATAAAATCCGCCATGGGCTTAATCAGCGACCCAAAAAAACGTTTAACTATGGCGGAATCGTTAGTTGATTTATAGAACTCATTAAATAGGTATATAACGGCGGCAGTTTCATCTTCTTGAATCGGTAATTCTTCCTTTCCGTTATGAATGTATGGGTGCCAGCTACTCCCTACAGATCCATCGGGTTGGTATTTGTGCATCAAATAACCATCATGCTGTAATCCAATGCGACAAAACTCAAAAAACTGAATTGCTTCTTTTGTATATCCAAGCCTCACAAGGGGTAATAGTGCATTTACTGCATCCCTTGGCCAGCAGTAGGTATAAGCATCCCGAGCATAGTTGAGCATTGCAGTATCTGAAGATGCAATGATGCTGCCTCTACGGTCAATGTGAGCTTTTATAAGGAGTAGGCTTTTTTTAAACTTTGAAGCGCGATCTGGTGGTAGGTCTTTTGCGACGGTTTCAGCTTTTTCAAGCCAGTTTTTCCAGACCCGTGCGGTATTGTTCATTCTTTCAAGTATTCGCTCTCCACCCGCAAGCTGACTTTGTAGAAGAGCGGCTTCTCTGGTATTTCCTGCAGCTACCCAGTAATAGACATTTCCGCTATCATTTGCATTTAATTTGAGGTGACAAGAAAGAGTTGAGTCAACACTTCCGTGTTCGACCGGGTTGCCCTCTAATTTTCCGTCTTCGGCATCTACATATGTACCCAACTTCCCTTCTATGCCACAAAGTCCCACCGAGAACTGATCAAATGTTTGCAAGTTATCGCTACAAGCCTTAACTACAAAATTCCTGAATCCACTGTAATGAAGAATAGCTTGTTCTTGAGGAATGTATTGAGCAGTGTCACCGCTCAAAGTGTTACTTATATTGAACACCTGGTGAAAGACAACCTGAATTTGTCGCGAAGTTTCAGATAGATTTTTTGCAGTGACGTGCCTCATTAAGACGTCGTGATCGTGATCAATTGCGTCAGTGAACTCAAGCTTAATATTAATAATCTTATTAATCGCGGTAGTCTTACCAATAAGAGTATCTGCCAAATAGTCCTGTGTTATTTCCCAGTCATTATCGTCAATCCAAGCCAGCTTATCGTCTACGTAAACACCAATTCGGTGCCTTAGGTCGCGAGCCGTGTCATGATTTTCTAGCCCAACATAGGGGTAAAAGAAATCGTGGACTTCACCAAATCGGTTTAGACCAACTAGCATTGAACCATTACTTAATACAATTGGCCTTGCCACTATTTAGCCTTTGCTAATTTTTCTGACAACGTCTTTTCGACCCTCATTTCAAGATCGCGCAGAGCATTCATGTAGAAAATGAACGCGTCATAAGGGGATTCGTACGGACTAAAGTAAGCGTGAATGTCTCCATCATTGAACCATTTTGTACACATGTAATAAAAATGATCACTGGTTTGAAGCCGGCGCCAGTCACCAATGATTCTGGCGTTTTTTGTTCGAAGTACATCGTTTTCTAGCTTGTATATCTCGGTAAAAGCTTGTTGTTGCATAGGGTTGCCTAGCCAAGCGCTCAGATCACGCTCGGTGTCAGCCCATGTCACAGTATCTGGTACATCAATATAATCTTTTGAGTCATATTTCTTTATTGCTGTTAATGGCGTCACAAAGCTATTGCCCTTTATTTTCAACCACTCTTCGGGCAGTTTCTCAAGAAAGGCGAATATTCCGCTATCGCCCCATTGGTGCTCTCCGAAAGTCTCATAGTCCATAAACAGGTTTATGATATCTTCTTGCTTGTCGAGTTGGTTAACCCAGTGCGTAAATTTCTCCGCGGTTAGTGGCCACTCGTTCCAGTGACGATTGGAGAACCTAAAGGCAATATCATCGCTAAGCTTATAGTTCTTCATAAGGAGCTTAATCTTTTTTGTGTAAGCAGGTCTATAAACGTAATTTGGGCTTCTCCACTCGAGAATAGGATCCCATCCTTCCGCTAGGATTGCCTTGTAGCCTTTTTGATCTGCCCAATGAGCTATAGCATTATTGTATGCAAGTTCTGTATTTCTGAACGTCTTCGGACGATAGTTGAATACCTCTTTGATTTTTTTAGTGTGAGCATCTACCTGCTTTTCGAACTCTTCCAACGAGTTAAAAAATGCCAGACTGTGATGGTAAGTTTCTGCAACAATTTCAACTCGTCCCGTTGCTACAAGATCTTGAAAACTTTTAAGCACGTCGGGGCGCCAAGTTTCCAATTGTTCAAGTATCGTTCCTGTGATTGATAAGCTTACGCTGAATTGAGGATGCTTTTTTAGCAGTTTAAGAAGTAGCTCATTGGTCGGTATGTAAGATTTTTCAGAAACCTTATTAAGGATTTCGTAGTTTGTCGCATTCCATCGCCCCATCTCACCTTCAAAATAATTTTCGTCGTTACCAGAGTCGAACGCACCATAGTTTCTAACTCGGTATGGCTGGTGGACGTGGAGGTAAATGCAGAGAGAACGACTCATACCGCAGCTCCTTGAGTGTGCCTACTATAAAGCTCCCTCATTTTAGTAGCTGCTTTTGCCCAACTAAACGCTCTAAACTCACGCTTCAATTCTTGCTCCATAGAAGATGAAAGGCCGTTGTAGGTTGATATTGCCGCCATCTGAGTTGCTAGGAGGTTTACATCCCAATAATCAAATTTGAGAACGTTTTTTAAGACTTCACCTACCCCAGATTGCTTGGATATAAGTACAAGGTTTCCATAGCCCGCTGCCTCGAGTGCTGTAAGTCCGAATGGCTCTGAAACGGATGGCATTATAAAGGCGTCGCCGATATTGTATACATCTCGCCACTGCGA
>CAYRGI010000025.1:0-8306 GCA_964423965.1 uncultured Candidatus Saccharimonadales bacterium | reverse complement strand
CAACGGAGGTCGGCTCTTCGATAAGCACGATGCAGTTAGTGCACAGACCGATGAGTCAGAGCTAAGGCACCAACTCGACAGGAAAAAGCAGTCTCAAAGTGTCAGGGAACTGCTGGTGTCTCTTAGGGGCATCTTGCACTACCTGCCCGGTGATTCCTGCATCCGACCGACCGAACAGTTCAGCGCATCAACGCGCAATCTGTTCAATGACGGTGTGCGGCTGGGCGTTTGGTAAGTCCAGCCGCACTCAACCTCAACATGGGCAAAGGAGGTGACTCAATTGCCCGGATGTGTTCACGATGGAAGTCGACCGGTACAGGTTGGCAAGCACAACATCTTTCCTGGCGGCTCGCATTACATGCGGGTTGCAAGCCTCTTCAGCGGGTTCGACTTGATCGTCCCTCTTGATGTCGGATACCAGGAAGTGATTCCGTACACCTCTCTTGTGATCCCTGGTTTGATCACCGACTTCCAGCCGCCATCGGCTGGGTACGAGTGGTTCCTTAAGGACACCATCATTCCCGAGCTCCAACGCGACGGGAAGGTGCTTGTGTTCTGCCTAGGTGGCCACGGCCGCACTGGGACGGTTTTGGCGGGGCTCATCGCCTTGCTTGAACCCGACGTTGATGACCCTGTTGCCGAGGTTCGTAACCGCTACTGTGACAGAGCGGTAGAGACCAGGGAGCAGGCCGAATGGATCTTTGCCCTGAAGGGCCAGGGTCTTCCATCTGCATACAGCAGCATGATGTCTGTTCCCCCACGGGATCGCGTGCGGCTGTAACTCAACCAGCCCGAGGAGGGCAGCATGAGCATGATCCCGAAGAAGGATCTTCTCGCTCACATGATCGAGAAGGCGAAGGGCACAAGGTGGTACATGGCCGGCACGGAGTCGACCGGGCGATACGTCGTTCTGGCCAGCTCGAAGGTCGGCCGTGTCGGCTTCCGGGTTGTGGGCAACTACATCCGGGTCCGCATCGAGCCCAACGACTCCCTTTCCGAGCAGCAGCTCGCCGAGAAGTACACACCCGAGGCGGGTTGGAAACAGCCCAGCCACTACGGGCAGTACCGGTTCTCCCGGGTCTTCAACGATTCGGAAGAAGCCATCAAGGCCATCGAGCAGGCGCTCAAGGAGATCGGTCGTGGCTCCAAGGTCGAGCGACAGCCTGGAACCCGGCGCTGGCGGCTCGCCCTGCGGCGGGCTCACAAGAAGTTCACCCAGGCCCCCGTGTCGGACGCCATTCCGGCAACGTGATGGCAAGGGAGCCGGCTTCGGCCGGCTCCCACAGACCTTCGACGCTTCAACCCACGGAGGATATAATGGTAAGAGGCCCGTAAATAGGACCGAAGTACCTCAAAGGGCGCCGTGGCCAAGGGCGTAAAACTTGGCACTAAAAAATATTTTAGGTGTAACCCGAACCTTAACGCATATTTCAACATTTTTGAGATATGAGGGGGCAGTATAAAGTTGAGGCGGCGTCGCTCGTCGTTAATGCAGGCGGAATGGACTGCGCAGCGGCCACGTCCCGGTGATGTGGGTTTAAAGGAATTGCGGAGTTGCGTCCGCAGACGGCCTTCCGGCAACGTTGTTCCAAATAAAGTGAAGCGTTTGGAACTTAAGCATTTCGAGTGGGGCAGTTCCCTAGTCGGTGGTTAGCAGCTGCCGAGACGAACTCGTGAGAGAACAAATTCGCTTCACTTACTAAGTGTACTTTGATGAGTATGCCTGAGGCTTGACTTTAGCGAGTCAAGTAGCGCCCCCTGGGATTCAATCCCGGGGGGCTAAACGGAATTATATTTATTGCGCTTATGCTTCTAATAAGCTAGAGTAATATCAATATCGAGGTTTGTAGCTTGGTCAAGCAGAAAAGGGGAATAAAGGTACTCGTCGCAGCAATGTTTACATTAGGAGCTGTTGTACTTAGCCTCGGAGTAGATTTTGGCTCAAATAAAGCCCACGCTACCTCTAGCCAATTCTATGGAGAGTTCTGGAATAATCCTTTAGGACCCGGTGGTCAATCTCCAAGCTTCCCAGGTGGTTCGCCTGTCTACACTCAAAGTTCAGACGATATCAACTTTAACTGGGGTATGGGTTCTCCTAACTTTATGGTGCAAAACGAAGACTTTATTGCTCGCTGGACAAAGACAGATTACTTGGCTGCAGGCACCTATAACTTCTCTCTGGCGGGTGACGATGGGGTCCGCCTCTATATCGACGATGAAATGATCATTGATGCGTGGGTAGATCAAGGTGCAGGTACGGTTCATACGGCTCAAAAAGATATCGAAGCCGGCCAGCACACTATCAAAGTTGAGTTTTACGAAAACGGAGCTGTCGCCGAAGTTTACTTCAATTACTCGAACACAACAGACGGTGATGGTGACGGTGTTGACAATACAGTTGAGGCAGCTGGTCCGAATGGTGGCGACGCCAACAACGATGGCACAGCCGATACCAACCAGGCAAATGTAGCATCTTTTGTTAATAGCGTAACTGGTAACTATTCCGCAGTGGAAGTTGGAGCCGGTTGCACAGTTCGAACCGCCAGCACGCTTACTGAGCCATCATCAAATCCTGATATTGCATTCGAGTACCCAATGGGCCTAATCAACTTCTCGGCAGTTTGTGATAACCCAGGAGATACTACAGATGCATCCCTCTACTACTTTGGTGGTGATGCAACAGGTAAAATGGCTAGAAAGTACAACTCTCAAAATCAGTCGTATCAAGTTATCTCTAACCCAGCCATCACACAGACTACTATCGGTGGTGACGCTGTTGCAAAGATCTCATACTCAATTACCGACGGCGGCGAGCTCGATGAGGATGGAGCTGCCAATGGAACGATCGTTGATCCAGCAGGATTCGGATCAGCGGTGCTAGTTGCTCCAAAAGCTGGCTTATAGTCGATTTAGAAATATACTGTACAAATGAGGAAGAATAAGAAGCTTCAAATTAGCCTATTGGTCATTTTTGGGCTGCTTATTGTTGCCGCCAGTCTATATTTTGGGACATCTAAAAAAGAGTCTCAATCTAAAGTCGTCTCTGCTACAACAGATGCCCCAAGCGAGGAGAAGCCAGGCAATGAATATAAGTGGGAGGGCGCACCTTCGGATCCAAAAAAAATTGTTATTCCCAAAATAAGTGTTGATTCGTTTGTGCAAAAAGTTGGTGTCGATTCGAACAATCAAATTGCGGTGCCAAACAACCTTTTTGTCGTGGGTTGGTTTGTAAATAGCGCTAGCCCTGGAGATAAAGGACTAAGTGTGATTGATGGCCACGTGACGGGTCGTAAGAATGATGGCGTTTTTAAGAATTTAGATATGTTACAGGTGGGCGACACTTACATAATTGAATATGGAAACGGTAAAAAGAAGCAGTTTAAAGTGGTAGGGAAGAAGTCTGTTGCGGAGAAAGATTCCATAGGAATAATATTTTCTCAAAACTCAAATGTTTCGAATCAAGTAAATCTTGTGACTTGTAGTGGGACTTTTGATGAAGCAACAAGGTCCTATAGTGAGCGTCTAGTAGTAGCCACACAGCTTTTACCATAAGAAGATCTAGACAAAAACTGTCAAAAATGTTATGGTACATCGGTAGTCGAACGTCAACCAGCGTTCGATTCGTTCATTAAGGGCTAGTGTTTTTTGCTAGTCGACCCCCTCTATGATCACGAGGTAATAGCATGACCGCAGTAAGTCCTCAGGTTCCGGTTTTTCGTATTACGCGTGTCATGAGCTTCGAGGAGCTCATGCGCAAGTGCCGGGAGCACGGAGCGGTGTTCATCAGTGGCGGCACGGAGAGGTTCCTCGTCGAGGATTACCTCCCCGCCGGCGCGATGCACCCTCACGGCTACGACGAGGCCGGCCTTCGGACCTTCTGCAGTAACCGAATGCGGTAAACACCTTCGTCCCGGGGGTTTCGGCCCCCGGGACACCCATTTCGTGGAGGAATAAATTGTCAAAAATCAACGATAGGTATGGGATCTACCCAATCCGAGAGTTCATCGGTTTTCTTGATCTCGTTGACGCCTGTCGCCAGTACGGCGCAGTCGTTCCGGGTCGTGAAGAGATCTTCCAAGTCGTGGATTTCATTAACGAGGGACTTCATATCCCACGAGCCCTAACGCTTGATCGGCTCGAAATCTTCTGGAGGCAACATGTCCTCTAGCCAAACCCCGAGGTTTTGCCGCGGGGTTTTTGCTTTTTGCCCATAGTATAGTCATAATTCAAACATAAGAACTTTGAAGGGATGTTGTGGCTTTACGCAAAAAACAACTTACATTTGAAGAAGAACTTGCAATTGGGCAGGCAAAATTAAGAAAAGAGATTCTTCAGTGGGGATTTGTGCCTCAATTAATGTTGGTACCAATTATCCTCGCACTGGCATTATTGCTGCTTGGCTTCTCATATGAAGATGCCGGATCTTATTCAATAGCAATTACATCAGTAGTATGGGTAATTTGGTCATCAATTAAGAGATCTCCGGCATCAATGGTTCCCGCAGCTGCAATACTTGCTATTGGCGCAGTAGCAAGTTCTTTTATATTTAATGGGATTGATCTTTCAAATCCAGATAATCTTAGTCTACTAGCAATCTCGGGTGTTTTTATACCTATTATTGCATCTGTATTTGCCTTAGTGCTGATGGGCTTTTCTTTAGCAATTATGTCTTCAATTGCGTTTAAAAAAGTGTTTGATTATATTCCATACGATGAGAGTACATCTGAGAAGCCAAAATTAAGTTCAAAAATTTCGAACGTGCCTGCAGACGCGGTTATCAAGCACAGTATTGTTATGTTTGGCGGGAGCTTCTTTGACGCCGATAAAGGCAGGCTGACTGCCCATAAAGATCGACTAGAGTTTGAAAATTTAAGCTCAAAAGAAAAACTCGCATTTACTTATAGTGATGCACGCGGAGTTATAGTAGGGCGTAGAGAGTTGATACTGAACATGAAAAATGGTGAGCGCTTCTATTTTGCGTTCTTTGATCGTATTAAATTAGGCTGGGGTGCAGTCTTTTCGATGGGGGTCATGATAGTTGCGATGGCATTAGGGACACCACTTTGGGTGGCAATAGCTGTCCCGTTTTTGTGGATAGGAGGCACACTCAAAGGTTTCGACAGCAGGATTAAAGAACTTCAAGAGTGGAGAAAAATTCTACACAACTTTATAGATATCGAGCAGATGTCGGGCTACCCGATGAGAGTCTCCTTTGCAAAATTCATGTCCATTGTGGTGCTATTTATGATTGCTGCATTTTTACTTTCGGTATTAGTTTTCAATATTGCTGAACCGTATTTATAGGCAATAAAAAGATTTCAGATCAAGCAATTATTTTTTGCCTTTGTATTGCCTTTTTTCCGCTATAGGTATATAACAAAAGAGAAATCAAATTTTCTCGGAGGAGCCTATGTTTCTATTAGCAATACTATTAATCGGTCTTGGACTGGTTGTCGCCCTGTTGGGTACCAAGCTTTTCAGGATCATCCTTCCCATCATTGGGTTGGTAAGCGGACTGATGGTCGGCTACGTTGGAGTTCGAGAGATCTTCGGCACAGGTCTGGTCAGCTCAACGCTTGCAATCGTAGTCGCCATATTAGTTGGTGTACTTTTTGCAATTCTGTCATTCGTATTTTTCGATCTGGCGGTTCTGCTTTACATCGCGCTCATAGGAGCAGCGATCTTTACGTTCTTGGGCGTAGCCCTTGGGCTTAATGAGCAAGGGTTCCTAGTATTTATGCTCGCAATTGCAGGGGCCATCCTCTTTGGGGTATGGGCAAGTAATGCGAACATGAGCTTTAACCTTGTTGTTGCCATGACGGCATTGACTGGCGTTGCGTACGTACTTGCAGGATTCTTCTTGATCTTTGGAGAGATCAAGCTTGATCAGCTTTATACAAATGGTGTTCTAGCATCATTCGTTGATGTTATTGATCAATCATTCTTGTGGCTACTGGTCTGGATTGGATCAGCCGTTGCTGCAATGCAATTCCAATATCGAACCTTGGTCGAAGATTTCTTCAAGACCGGGCTTGAATATGAACCAAAAGCCGTAAAGTAAGAAAGGTAAAATAATGGCAAAAGTTAACGCAAAAAATTTAGTAAGGATTAAGACTTCCAGCTGGGCAGTTTTCCAGGGAACATTCGCTGGGATCATCGGTCTAGCAGTTGCGATCCTTTATAGCTTGGGTAACACAATTCAAGCTGCTGACGCTACAGATAGCGTTCTGCAGGGACTAGCATTTGGTCTCGCAACCGGCGTAATTAGCATCATCGTACTTCCGTTGATCTATTTCGCTATCGGTTGGGTAGTCGGCCTAATCCAGGCCTTCATCTTCAACGTAGTTCTTGGCGCTGCAGGTGGAATCACTCTTTCTCTCGAAGACGAGTAAGATTCAAACTTAAACCAAGTTTCAGAAAACCCGGGTTCGCCCGGGTTTTTGAATTGCTATAATTACTTTTATGAAAAGCAGAAAAGCCTTTTTTATTAAGGAGCTAGCGATTGCATTACTTTCTGCTGCTAGTATCGTGCTGCTAATTCTCGAGCTGCTAACCGACCCATATCCCGAACTCATCAACCTTGTTGATATTGCAGATATCTTTATTGCGCTAATTATTCTTGCAGATTTACTAATTGAGCTGGCAATATCTAAATCCAAAAAGAAGTACTTGCGACATAACTGGTACTTATTTCTTTCCGCGATACCAATAACTGCATATTGGGCTCAAGTTTTGAGATCGCTGCGGCTGCTCAGGGCATTACGCATATTAAGAGCTGGGGAACATCTGTATTTCGAGAAAAGCCGCCTTTCTTGATATAATATTCTTATGTTTATGACGACTTTCCGCAGTTTAAGACTTGGCTGGTGGTTTGTTGCGCTGATGATAGCGGTTCCTGTTTTAATCTGGGCGACAATTATGCCTTTTGCCGACAGATACGAGACGCCAGTCATAGCTCTTGCTAGCATAGGTAAATTGGCTGGAATAGTCGCAATTATTCTTTACTGTCAAAACATGATCTTGGCGGCCAGAATTCCATTCTTTGAGGACTTGTTTGGTGGCCTAAATAAAGTCTATATTGCCCACCATCTTCTTGGAGGAATCGCTCTTTGTGTGATTTTTATTCACCCGATTGCCTTATCTATGCAGTACGCTGGCTTTTCGTTGCAGCAATCAGCAAATATGTTGATTCCTTTCGTCGCAGATCTAGAGACTACATTAGGGATTCTAGGTTTATGGCTTTTTATCGCATTAATGGTGATCACATTCTTTATTAGTCTCCCATACAGAACATGGCTTTTAACGCATAAGTTTCTTGGACTTTCGTTCTTACTCATTGCTCTTCATGTAGTCTTGAGCTCATCCGACACCAAAGCAAGTCCGCTGTTGCAGGTGTACCTGCTTGTCTTGATGATAATCGCGGGTCTTGCCTTTGTGTACAGAACGCTTCTACCACGTTTCTTAGTACGCAGGTACGACTATAAGGTCGAAAAGGTGACTGAGCCAAGTAAGGGTGTGGTTACAATCACCATGACGCCTCAAAATCGAGCGCTAGATTTTAAACCAGGGCAGTTTATTTTTCTTAGCTTTCAGTCTGAGGGAATCTCTCACGAGTGGCATCCGTTTTCGATTTCATCAAATACTGCGGATCAAGGGCTATCGATAACAGTCAAAAACTTGGGTTCATATACCTCAACCTTGGTTAAAATTGCACCAACTTTGATAGGTGAGTCGGTAAAAATTGAGGGAGCATATGGCCGTTTTTCTTTCAAAAACTTTAAGAAGCGCCATCAAGTATGGATTGCTGGCGGAATAGGAATAACGCCTTTCCTGAGCATGGTCAAAGATGTTAAGCCTGGTTACAGGGTTGATCTTTACTACAGCGTTAAAAATGAGGCAGAGTTTATTGAGTTTGATACTCTTTCTAAAATAGTTGAGCAGAGCGAGAAGTCTCTTCACGTTGTACCTATCATTACAGATAAAGAGGGATTCCTTGACGCTAAGAAAATAATGGATCATTCTGGTGATATTACTGATGCCGAAGTTCTTCTTTGCGGTCCGCCGCCAATGATGAAAGCAATCAGGGGCCAGCTAAAGGGGATGGGTGTTAAGAATAGAAACATTCACTCAGAAGAGTTTGCAATGCAATGAAATTAAAGAATCTCGTTTTAATTAGTCTACTCACTTTTATAGGTAGCTGCTCGACCATAATCGCAGTGGGTTTGATTTTCCCAAACTCAAGCTTAAATAACTCTACTGGCGGGACACCCTCTCAGCAATCAAAGGAAGGTGAGACGAATACTCAG
>CAYRGI010000024.1:0-8484 GCA_964423965.1 uncultured Candidatus Saccharimonadales bacterium | reverse complement strand
CTGGGCGGTTTTTAGTAGCAATTATATCTCTATATTTTAAATCTCTGCTGCAGCTCTTTGATAGCGCTCTTTAATGGAATCATCTCTTGAGCACCCGATTTCATATCTCTCAATATGATTGATTCGTCTTGGACTTCCTTTTGACCAATAATCAGGGCATATGGCAGACCCAACTTGTTAGCTCTCTCTAGCTGAGGGCCGATACCGTCTTTATCTACGGAACCAACCGCCCCAACTCCTGCATCTAGAAGTTTCTCGATCATATCAAAAGCTACTAGCCTGGCTGGCTCACCTAGACTCGCAACATAGGCATGAACAGGCTGCTTTTCTGGTATTTCGACTCCCTCTTCCTTAAGCTCCAATATCACCCTCTCTACGCCAATTCCAAACCCAGCAGCAGGTGTCTGAGAACCACCAAGTTCTTTAACCAAATCATTGTATCGCCCGCCGCCACCGAGACTGCTCTGAGCTCCTTCGCGTTCGCCATAAAACTCAAACACTGTATGTGTGTAATAGTCTAGCCCCCTTACAAGCTGTGGGTTTAAGACGTACTCAACACCAACCCTATCTAGGTACTCAATAACAGCGTTAAAGTGAGTTTTACTATCCTCAGAAAGGTAGTTAAGGATCTGAGGAGCCCCTGCAACAATACGCTTAGTATCTTTGTCTTTGGAATCAAGAATGCGTAATGGGTTAGTCTTGAGGCGGCCTTGATCCACCTCACCGAGGTCGCCCTTGTGCTCGTTGAGGTACTCAACAAGCGCCTTGTGATAAGCTTTTCGATCCTCTTTGTTGCCCAAGCTGTTGATTTGAAGTGAAACGTTACGAAGGCCCAGCATTCTGTAAATCCTAAGAGCCAATGTAATAAGTTGAGCATCTACGCTTGGTGAGGCGTCTCCTATAACCTCGACTCCGATCTGGTTAAACTGGCGTTGTCTACCCGCCTGAGGACGATCGTACCTGAACATTGGCCCTTCAACCTGAAGTCGCACAGGCTGCGGTCGACTGGCCATCCCATGCTCAATGTAAGCCCTCACAACGCCGGCAGTTGGTTCTGGCCTTAAGGCTATTTCGTTGCCAGAACGGTCCTCAAAAACGTACATTTCTTTATCGACTATATCGGTATCTGTACCCACACCTCGAACAAATACACCCTTGTCCTCGACAAGTGGTATATCTATACGCTCATAACCTGAGGCATCAGCTAGCTTTCTAAAAGTATCCAGGACATATCTAAAACCCGCTTGCTGTTCTGGCAAGACGTCTGGCATCCCTCTCACGTGTTGAAACTGTTTACCCACAAATACCTTTCACAAACTAAAATTAAGCTACCACACTTAGACTGATTGCTTCAACTGGACGTTTTTGAATAATAAAGTTACTCAGCATTTATTGAAGTCTTTTTAACTACTTGCGTTGACACTGATTTTACGCCAAAACGTATCTTAAGTTGCTGAATTAGTCCGTTCAGCTCAAACATGTCTGGTACGTCGAGAGACAAGCTTATTTGCTTCCTGTTGACGTCCTCTGCATCATTTCTTGTTGATATATCTACAATATTCATTTGTTTTGAGAGTACAAGCCCCGTTATGTCGTGTACGAGACCCATCCTATCATCAGCAGTGAATTCAACCTTAATTGGAGTCGTTGGGCCGCTGTTAACGTACTGCCACTGGCAGTCTAAAAGTCTATCGGGCTCACTCGGGATATTGGCGCACCCAGACTTATGGACAGTCACTCCGCTTCCCCTGGTCACATACCCAACCAAGACATCAGGCGGCTCTGGTTTACAACAAGTTGCTGGCATACAAGGAAGGTCGGGCGCCCCTATAACCTGCATCTTGCCTGTCGTTTCAAGGGTAGTTTTTGGCAATCTATCTTTCTTTTGTTCAGTAGGCAGACTAGGCATCAACCTTCGCAGTACCGTGGTTAGGGCAACCGATCCTTCGCCCAAAGCCTGCAGCAAAGTATCTACATCTTTGTAATTGAAGGCATCTAGCGCAACTCTCATTTGCTTAGTGGGTATATCTTCTAGCTTCTTATAACCCCAAGTGATAAGTTGTGCCTCCAGCAGCTGCCTACCTGTAGTTACATTGCTCTCGCGGCTTGCTTGCCTAAACCATGCCTTAATTTTACTTCGCGCACTAGCCGTTTTGACCACATTTAACCACTGCCTATTTGGTTGGGGCTGCTTTCGGGTAATAATCTCAACCATATCTCTATTTTCGAGTGGTCGATCTAATGGCGAAATTCTGCCGTTTACCCTTGCTCCCTGGGTACGCAAACCAATCTGTGTATGAATCGCAAATGCAAAATCCAAAGGAGTTGCCCCTTCTGGCAGATCATAAAGGTCGCCCTTTGGTGAGAAAACGAAAATTCTATCTTTAAACAGATCTATCTTTAGGTTGTCCATCATTTCCGTTGAACTATTGACCTGAGAGTTTGCGCTTAGACCTGCCAGCTCCTGAATCCACTCAATCTTTTGCTTGCTGACGTTTGATTTGGCCCTGGTATCACCTTCTCTATATTTCTTAGATAGCTTCTGAAGTTCATAAATTGAATGCGCCGCCATACCATGCTCTGCTTCTTTGTGCATTTCGGGCGTGCGTATTTGTATCTCAATAATCCGACCATTACTCGCAAAAACGGTAGTATGAAGCGAACGGTAGCCGTTTGGCTTTGGAATAGCGATATAATCCTTAATGCGATAGATAAGCGGCTTATAGTTGTGATGAATAATACCCAAGACCTGATAACAGTCCTGTATGTTAGGGACAATAATTCTAATTGCCATTAGATCAAATATTTTGTTTATATCCCCCTCTGCCTTTGTCAGCTTCTTGTAAACGCTGTAAAGATGTTTCTGCCTGCCATGTATCGAAATAGATTCTATTTCATTTTTTTTGAGAAGTGTGGCGATATCTTTTTTAAGATCCTCGATATAATCCTGAGCGGCTGACAGATTGCTGGCAACCAATTTTTTAACCATCTTATACTCCTCGGGATATGCGTATTCAAAAGCAAGGTCCTCAATCTCTGCTTTAAGTGCCCCCATGCCCAAGCGATCTGCCAATGGTGCAAAAACCTCCAGGCTTTCCATTGCGATTCGCTTTTGATCATCTGGAGCCAAATAATTGAGCGTTTTTAGGTTGTGGCGACGGTCAGCGAGTTTGATCATAATCACGCGCATATCCTTGCTCATGGCCAAAAGCAATTTTCGAATATTTTCGACGCTAGATGCATGTCTATCTTTTGACACGTCAGACTCAACATAGTCCACCTGACCAAGCTTTGTAACGCCATCAACCAGTCTTGCGACGTCCCCACCAAATTTTTCTTCAACTTGCTCAACGGTAACCTGGGTGTCCTCAACCGTATCGTGAAGGAGTCCGCCTATTACTGTATCGGCATCAACTCCCATCTCGATGAGATAAGTAGCAACGGCTCTGGGGTGTGTTATATAAGGCTTTCCGCTCTTTCGTTTCTGGCCAAAGTGGGCTTCCTCAGCAAAAATGTCTGCATCGAGAATCCGCTTTTTCTCACTTGAATCAAATCGCCCGAGATCTTCTGATTGAATTCTAGAAACCATGATTATTGAATTGCCAGCAGCACCAACTGCAGGCTATCCCTTCCGTTAAAACTATTTTTCTGCAAGTAAGCAAGCACATTAACAACTTGAGCAGATCGTAAATTAGGATATTTTTCTGCCAAGTTAAATCCAATCCCTTCGAATATTTGGCCTCCCTCGGTAGCCAGCCTCAGCTTGAGGTGTTTCTTATTTTTGCCAACCGTATCTACGTCAGCAACCTTAACTTTAGTTAAGCCGAAAGTGGGCTGGGGGTTACCGCTTCCGAATGGCTCGAGCTTTTCCAGGAAATTATATAGCTCCCAGTTGAGATCACTTGGATCATCAACGATTACGTCTGCTTCTGGATATGATGCCTCCGGCAGATCCTCTTCTACGCTAAGATAATGTTCATTTAGGGCTTCTCGTAACATCTCTAAATTATCAGCAGGTAGAGTGAAACCAGCTGCAAAATGATGGCCCCCAAGCTTTGTAAAAAGTGGCTGGGCACTTCGTAAGCCATCAATCAGATTATAGCCACCGGCACTACGCCCTGACCCCTTAGCCTTTTCATCTAAAATCTGTAGCACTAACGTTGGTTTTTCCCACTTTTCTGCCATTTTAGATGCAACAATCCCGACCACTCCATGAGTCCAGTTTGGGTCAGCAAGCACGAGAACTGGATCACCGGCAAAATGTGCGGCCTGAGCATCGGCTTCAGCCAGTATTCTCTCCTGCTCCAGTTGACGTTGGCTGTTGAGCTCCTCAAGCTGAAAAGCCATCTGTTGAGCTTCAAGCGGCTCCTTTGCAGTAATTAACTCGAGGCTGTAGTTTGCATGCTCTAAGCGCCCTGCCGCATTAAGTCGTGGTCCAAACAGGTAGCCAAGATGGTAGGCTCTCGCCTCGGATAAATCGGTATCAGCGCTCTGTGCCAGAGCTACTAAACCAATTCGCCTTGTTTTACGGAGAACGACCAGGCCGTACTTGGCCAGAACACGATTCTCACCCACAAGAGGCATGACGTCACAGACTGTTCCAAGAGCAACCAAATCAAGTAGCCACTTTTCTTGCCCAGCCTGCGGAATGCCTGTTTTTGCCTGAAGTGCCCTTGCGAGCGTAAAAGCGACGCCGACTCCGGCAAGCTCCTTAAAGGGATATCTATCGCCATCTTGCTTAGGATTAACCACGGCTACCGCGTCACTCGGAGCATCCTCTGGCACATCATGATGATCTGTAATTATCAAATCTACTCCATTTTCTTTAGCCCATGAAGCCTCTTGAACAGAGGTGATTCCACAATCAACGGTGATAACAAGGTTTATGCCCTTTGACTTAAGTTCCTCTAGTGCAGAAATGTGTAGACCGTATCCCTCTTCGTAACGGTCTGGTATATACGCAAGCGGCTCCAGGCCGTGCATTTGAAGGACTTCGAGCATAAGAGCCGTCGAGGCGATGCCATCAATGTCATAATCACCGTAAACAGCTACCTTTTCCTTCTTTTTGATTGCCTTCTGAATTCGAGCAACCGCCTTATCCATGTCATTCATTAGATATGGATCGCCTAAATCTTTTGAGTAATCTGGAGCCAAAAAGGTTTGAATAGCCTCAGCGTCTGCTAGGCCTCTTTTACGCAGCAACTCGCGAATAATTGCAGGGATCTGTAACTCCGCGGGAGTTGCCAATGCGGTTGTGTTTGGCGCCTCCATCGTAGTTTAAGTATAACAGCATTGTTCAAAAGACAATATAAAGCTTTTGATTTCAAGTTATGAACAATTTTTGGGAACGATTTTTTAACTTCGGCGCTTTGCGGCCTGTGATTTTAAGACGATGCTTTGAAGCTCCCGGTAGAGAGTAAACTTTGGGTTTGCCTGGTATACAACGGTGTTTGATTCCTTGCTGCTCTTTACAAAACCTACCTGCTCAAGCTTCTTAAGTTCGCGTTGAACATTGCCAGGATCTTCTCGAATCATTTGAGCAAGAGACCGTACGTGAGCTTTTACGTCAGGATATTTAGTAAAAACCGTGATGATTTTTCTTCTCGTTTTTGATGTAATAAATACTTCTAGCATATGTAATCTCTACAACTGCCCGTAGGCATTAACAGTAAACCCCTATGCACTTATGGTACTAAACCAACCTGTAGAATGCAAACTGCTTTTGGTTAATATTTAAGCTTTGGCTGGCTTAAGAGACTTTTTGGCTTCACGCTTTTTCTTGTAATTGTGCCAACTAATTAGTAGCGGTGACGCATTGAGTATCGAAGAATATGTCCCTGAGGCAATTCCAATAATAAGTGCCAGAACAAACATCTTGATGCTCTGCCCTCCGAAGAGATACAGTGCGAGAAGCGTCAAGAGGACTGTAATTGATGTGTTGAGCGAGCGTGCGAGTGTTTCTAGAATACTGTTGTTTACAATTGTTTCTAGGTCACCTCTCTCGCGGCGCAGGTTCTCACGGATTCGGTCGAAAACCACAATTGTATCGTGTACCGAAAAGCCAATGACGGTTAGTACCGCCGTTACAAATAGCGAGTCAATCTCAACACCGAAGGCCCACCCAAGCATGGAAAATACACCCAATAACAGAAGGGCATCGTGAAGCATAGCGATAATAGCCGCAATACCGAAATTCCACGAAGTTAACGGTGGCGGGACGTTTCGGAAGGCGAAAGCGATGTAAAGAACAATAGCTACAGCTGCTAATGCAACGCTGATTACGGCATTCCTCGTTATATCGGCACTAACAGCTGGCCCTACAGTCTCGAACCGAACTTCTTTGTTGCCCTTTGTGGCCAATTGAGCACTAAGGCTTTGTCGATTAGCTTGTTGCTGCTTCGGCTCCGATTCATCTCGGTAGCGAATCATTGTGTTCTCGCCACTTGAAATGATCGTTACATCCTTTAGCTCTAGCTTGTCTGAAATCGGAGTCACTGCCTCTTGGTTAACCTTGCCGCTAACTTCAAGCATCTGGCCGCCCTGAAAGTCAATCCCAAGCTTAAGACCGTTAACTAGCAGCGAAATTGTGCCAGGAATGATAATAAGCAGCGAAATTGCATACCACCATTTACGCTTTGCAATTAGGTTCATGCCGACACCTCGCTGTCCTTAACCCCATAAAACGATGGCTTTCGACCCCAAGATCGGCGAATAGTCAGTCTAAGGAAGTTACGGCTTATCACGATTGAGGTAAACAAACTAACTAGAACACCCAATGCCAGGGTTACAGCAAATCCTTTGATTATCGGCGCGCCAAATAGATAAAGAATCGCGCATGTGATAAGGGTTGAAACATTTGAGTCACGAATTGAGGTCCAGGCGCGATCAAAACCAGCTTCAAGTGCAGTGACAAATGACTTTCCACTTCTTATCTCCTCTTTCATGCGCTCAAAGATAAGAATATTGGCGTCGACCGCCATACCAATACTCAAGATAAAACCAGCTGTTCCTGCGAGTGTGAGTACGATAGGCGCTGGAGTTAGCCCAGAAAGCTTGTAAATGGCTAATGTGATCAGCGTATAAATGATAAGCGCAATTACTGCTAAAACTCCAGCAAGCCTGTAATAGGCGATCATAAAGATAGCAACCACAATCAATCCGATAATTCCTGCCATTATGCTGCGCTGGATAGACTCTTTACCAAGTGATGGTCCTACAGTTCGCTCTTCGACGAGTTGGACCGGTACGGGTAATGCACCCGCGTTGATTTGGTCTGCAACCTTTCGGGCTTCATCAACACTTGGGAAGTTCCCCTGAAGTTGCGCGCGACCATCAGTGATTGGCGATGACACGCTGGCGGGACCAAAGATAACTTGATCATCAAGTAGCGTGACCATTTGGCCGCCTTCTTTGTTGAGGCGTGTGGTAAGCTCGCCAAACCTCTTAGTCGCGTCTCCCTTCATCTGAAGCGATACTACCGGCTTATTAGTTTGGGTATCAAAACTTACTTCTGCTTTTTGCACGTCCTTACCAGTAATTCCCGTTTCTCTGGGTTGATTATCGGTAGCCGAAATCTCTATGAACGTAAGGTTAGCAGTCCGGCCAATTCGGTCAACTGCATCTTGCACATCTTTCACACCTGGGAGCTCAACAACAACTCGATCACTCCCCTGTTTTTGAACCACAATTTCTGATGTACCGGCAGGGTTAGCTCGTTTTTGGATAACCTCAATTAAAGAATTAAGTGCAGTAACTCTATCTTGATCACTAAGTTTTTTGAGTTCATTCTCATCCGCCTGGAACACAAGTCTTGCTCCACCCTGCAAATCGAGACCTTGCTGAACTTTAAGGTTCGCGTCTTTGAGACCAACTTTTTTGAGCAGGTCACTCTCCCGCGGATATGCAATAAAAGCAACCACGGCGGTAAGAACAAAGATTAAAATAATCTTTAAACGTAAACTCACAACGAGTCATAGTTTATCCTAAAAACGCTAGGCTGCGCAATGAGCCACGCGGATCAACTGATACAATACACCTATGACCAAGGTGGCGAAAAAGCAGTTTGTAGTAGTTGAGCCGTTAACGTTTACAGGTGCTCAGGCAAAAGGGTTCACATATTCAGCCGACGGTAACATTAAAGTGGGCCAGATTGTTGAAGTTCCCTTTGGGAGACGTGTATCCCTTGGGGTTGTTACAAAAACGGGCGCAAAAGAGCCAGAATTCGCAACCAAATCCATATCTTTAGTCCTTGATATCCACCCCCTCCCGCCACATATGATCGACCTTGCGGGATGGCTAGAAGATTACTATCTAGCCAGCACCAAAGCCGTTTGGCAGACCCTGTTGCCTGCCGGCATAAAAAGGAAGCGCCGAGTTAAGCCAGCTGCAAAATCACTAACTCTACCTAAGCAAGACCAACCCCTATCCGAAGAGCAGCTTGCTGCATACGAAGAGTCGGCCGGAAAGAGCAGTCAGTCTCAGACG
>CAYRGI010000023.1:0-8643 GCA_964423965.1 uncultured Candidatus Saccharimonadales bacterium | reverse complement strand
GGCACAGTTATATGGAATGGTCCGCTCGGTATTACAGAAGTGCCAGCGTTTGCCCATAATTCTCTAGTACTAGCCGAGAACATAATTGAGTCTGGAGCGGATTGCATTATAGGGGGTGGCGATACGGCTGCATTTATTGACGAGGCAGGCTTACACGATAAGTTTAAGTGGGTTTCGACCGGTGGCGGCGCCAGTCTTGAGTTAATGGCTGGGAAAGAGCTACCCGGAATCAAGGTTTTAGAGCGCTAGAAAACATAAGCGTGATATGATAATTTTATGAGCCATCATTACACAATTATCGGCAACTGGAAGATGAATCTTGATATCGATCAATCTGAAAAGCTGGTTGATAATATCCAGAAAAAAATTAAGCCGCATACTCATGTCACCAACGTGGTGTGTCCCTCTTTTATTGCTATACCAGCGGTAAATGGACGGGTTGAAAAAGATAAGCTTCGCGTTGGAGCTCAAGATATAGCCGAGGCAGATAGTGGGCTATACACTGGCGATGTCTCGGGTCCAATGCTAAAAGGACTTGTTGAGTATGTAATCGTCGGGCACTCCGAAAAGAGAAAGAACGATCACGATGTCGATACTAAGATTGCCAAGAAATTAGCAGCCGCCGTTAGAAACGATTTTATACCTGTTTTGTGCATTGGCGATAAGCTTAATGATCGTGAAGATGGTCATTCTAAGCGTGTTATCGTCGATCAGCTTCATGTTTGTCTTTCGGAACTTACTGCAGATGACATCAAGGGTATGAAGATCGTTTACGAACCAGTTTGGGCAATAAGTAATGGTGATGGCCACGGTAACTTCGCAAAGCCAAGTGATGTTAAAGAGATGGTCACAATTATTCGCCAGTCAATCGAAGAGCTTTATGGTGAGGCGGCCAGCTCCCACGTCGAAGTTCTTTATGGCGGCAGCGTGAATCCAGACAACTGTCGCGCCTATTTGGAGCTTCAGGATATTCAAGGCTTGTTGGTGGGGGGCGCAAGCCTTAATTACGAACAGTTCAGCAAAATTGTTGAAGAAGCTCAGCAAATTGCCGATGGCAAGTAGCTCCATGTTCGTGATTTGTACGCTATAATAGGTAGGTGAACAGCCTACTCAAAGACTTAAATGAGCCGCAGAGAGATGCGGTCCTCTCGACCGAAGGACCGGTTTTAATGCTCGCGGGTGCTGGTAGTGGTAAAACCAAGGCTTTAACGCACCGAATTGCATATCTTGTCGCAGAAAAAGGGGTGCAGCCGAATCAAATTCTGGCTGTGACCTTTACCAACAAAGCAGCTGGAGAGATGAGGGAGCGAGTTCTTAGATTGATAGGTCGCCGAGAAAGCGATCGCCATTACTTCCCATTTGCCGGGACCTTCCATTCAATTTGTTTAAGGCTTTTACGGAAAGATGGTGGCCATGTTGGTCTGGCCTCAAACTTCACTATTTTTGATGCTTCTGACAGCCTCGCTGCAGTAAAGCAGGCGATGCGTCAGCTTGGCGTTGACGAAAAGCAGTTCAACCCAAACTTAATCGGCGGACTTATTTCATCTGCAAAAAATGAGCTCATAGGTCCTAGTCAGTATGCCGAGCATGCACGGGGAGGCGCTCAGGAGGTTGCAGCCAAAGTTTACCCGTTATATCAGCAAACTCTGTCTCAAGCCTCCGCGCTCGATTTTGACGACATTATCATGAAGACGGTTCAGCTGCTCAGGCACAAAGAGCTGCTAGAAAAGTGGCAGAACCAGTTTCAATACATATTGATCGATGAGTACCAAGACACAAATCACGCGCAGTATCAACTGGTAAAAATGCTGGCCGCAAAACAACGAAACATCTGTGTCGTTGGTGACGATTGGCAGGCAATTTACTCCTGGCGTGGTGCCAATTTCCAGAACATCCTCAACTTTGAGCGCGACTATCCCGAAGCGAAAGTAATCAAGCTAGAGCAGAATTACCGGTCAAGTAAAAACATCTTGGATGCAGCCCATTCTGTTATTAGCCGAAACGTTGTACGTTCGGATAAAAAGCTTTGGACTGATCGCGATGGGGGCGAATCGGTTGAGGTTCTGACTGCGTTTGATCAAGATCATGAGGGCGACATCATCTGCCAAATGATCGAGAAGGCTCAGCGCCAAAGCTACGCGGTTAACAAAGTACTGCACGGTATTGGCGACGCGAAGCTCGACCTTAAAGACTTTGCAGTCTTGTATCGCGTTGGCGCTCAATCCCGCTCACTAGAAGAGGCTTTTCTGCGCCACAATATTCCGTACAAGGTTGTTGGCGGAACGCGCTTTTATGAGCGTAAGGAAATTAAAGATGCATTGGCTTACATTCGATTTATCCATAATCCAGAAGACGTTATCAGCTTCAATCGGATAATCAATTTGCCAGCTCGAGGGCTTGGAGATAAGAGTTTGGAGCGCTTTAGCCAGTATCGCCGAATGCACAATCTTAGAATGCTTGACACCCTACTCTCAGCCACCCAAGTTGAAGGCCTAACCCCTAGGGCAAGGCAATCCTTAACGGATTTTTATACACTAATCAAAAATTTGCGTGATGAGATCGAAAACCACTCGGTTGCTCAGTTCCTAGAGCTAGTAATTAAGAAAACTGGTTATCTAGAATTTCTTGATGACGGGACCATTCAGGCGGCTGATCGTATCGAAAACGTTAAGGAATTGCTGAGTGTGGCAGAAACTTACAACGATGCTGGTCTCGAGGGATTTCTAGAAGAGATTGCGCTTATCGCCGATATAGACAACTATTCCACAGAATCTAATGCAGTTACGTTAATGACCTTGCACGCGGCAAAGGGTCTAGAGTTCCCGGTGGTGTTTTTACCCGGTATGGAGGAAGGAATTTTCCCGCACAGTCGGAGTGCGTTAGATATATCTGAGCTAGAGGAGGAAAGGCGACTCTGTTACGTGGGCATGACAAGGGCTCAGCATAAACTGGTTCTTATACATGCTCATTCGAGACTACTTTATGGTGGCATTCAACATAATCCGCCATCAAGATTTCTAGCCGATGTCCCTCTGGATGTTCAGGGCGCTGGGGCGGTTGCAGTTCGCGGCGTTGAGCAAGCTACAGAGTTTTCTGACCCGCGTAATGCCAGAGACGCTAATCATTTGGCAGAAGAGAAGTCGGGGCTCAAGCCAGGGGATAAGATTAGGCACCCCAAATTTGGCCAAGGAATCGTTACAGATATTGACGGCGATGACCTAACCGCCGCCTTCGAAGGGGTGGGTACCAAGCATTTAAGTCTATCGTTTGCTCCTGTTGAGCGCCTAAACTAGGCAGAAGTAAAAGGCGAACAATATTCTTGCTCAAAACCGCTTATGCTTCTTGACATTCAAACCTGTAAAGCTTAGTATTATTAGCAAGGATTCTATGGTGGAGTCCTCAAAAATAAAAAGCAAAACGTTCGCTCTCAATTAATTACGAGGCAACTATTTTAGCTGATTTTAGTAAAGCGCTGCAGGCTCCAGCCTCCAGCACCTTCCGTAAGGTACTTGTAGCACTTGCTGGTTTAGGTCTAGCAGTTATTGTATTGGGTTTGGTTCTTGGATTTATACCCCCGCCAAAAGATGCATTGGCGGATTCTTCGCGTGTTGTTAGCCTCTACTTTGACGGTAACAAGAAAGTTATTTCGACCGAAGCGACTACCGTTCGGGCGGCCTTAGAAGATGCAGACGTTCAGTTGTCGCAAGGTGACATTGTTGAGCCAGGTCTTGATACCCAAATACCGGTAGGCTTCTATAACATCAATGTATTTCGCTCCAGGCCGGTGGTTGTCGTAGATGGCGAGCAACACAGAGTTGTTCAAACTGCTTCGCAAAGTCCTCGTTTAGTTGCCGAAATGGCAGGGCTCAAAACTTACGAAGAGGATGAGTTTAAAGTTTCAACAGTTGATGACGTAACGCAGTATGGTGTAGTTGGGCAGAAAATTGAAATAGATCGATCAATTCCGATTACGATTAACTCAGATGGAACCGACAGGCAGGTGAGGACTCAGCAAGCAACGGTGGGCGGCTTGCTTGTTGAGCGTGATGTTGCAATTGGCGCAGAGGATACGATTGAGCCAGGACGCGATACCAGGATTTCTGAAGGGCTGTATATAAAAGTTAATAGAGTTCGAAATGCGGTTGTTAAAGAAACGCAAACGATAGGTCGAACCGTAACAACTATTAAGGATGATTCACTCACACTCGGAACTCAAAAAGTAAAAGCTGAAGGCTCCGATGGCCAAAAAGAGGTCTTATTTAAAATCAATTATCAGAATGGCATCGAGCAGAGTCGCACAGTTATTAGCGAGAAGGTTATTTCTACGCCAGTTGAAAAAGTAGTTGTGGTCGGAACAAAGGCCCGTCTTGATGGTGATCCGGTTGAGGTCGGGCGAATAATGGCGGCCCAGCGTGGATGGACTGGTGATCAGTGGAATGCACTGTACAGCCTATGGATGAAGGAATCTAAATGGAACCCCAATTCTCGGAACTTCTGGACCGGTGCGTGCGGCATCCCTCAAGCATACCCATGTAGCAAGATTACAGACATGTCAGTATCAGGCCAGATAAGATGGGGGCTCGACTACATTGCGGGCAAATATGGCAATCCGGTAAATGCCTATAGCTACTTCCAGCGTAACAATAGCTATTAAAAAAGAGGCCAATGGGGCCTCTTTTTTAGCTGATGGTGAATACTAAACTCTAGCGCTGCCGCGTCGGAAGAAGTTTACGATTGCAAGTAGAACGACAGCCCCAATTATCGCAACGATCAAGCTGTATATGCTAAACCCTGAAGGGTTCTGCCCACCCAGAGCGCTTACGATCCAGCCTCCAACTACAGCTCCGATTATTCCAATAACAACGTTACCAATAATCCCTTGATTTTCATCGGTCCTGGTAAGCATAGAGGCAATCCAGCCTGCCAGACCACCAAACACAATCCACATAATAATGTCCCACATACGCTTCTCCTCCTTTAGCTTTAATCTCAAAATTACGCCATTATCGAAGCAATTGTTACATTTGATAGGTAGAATATTGGTGGTTTGAATTGGTGTTTTGTAGTCGAATTGAACAAACATAATCTCTGACTTGAGTGGGTTACAATAAGATAATGGATTTAACGAATATCGAAGATCTTAAAGTAGCACTTAAACTTTCTGGACATAGCGCAAAAAAGGGCTTGGGGCAGCATTTTCTTATTGATAAGTCTTCGTTAGAAAAAGTCATTGAAGCTGGAGAGCTTGATTCCGGCGATAATGTAGTCGAAATCGGGCCAGGTTTGGGCGTTTTGACCTATCCTCTTACTGAGATAGCTGGGAGTGTTTTGGCGGTTGAGCTTGATGAAAAGCTAGCAAATCTACTAAACCATGAAAAGCCAGAAAATTTACAAGTTATCAATAAAGATGTTATGCAGCTCAATTTGAGCGACTTCCCTCAAGGATACAAGTTAGTAGCTAATATCCCCTATTACCTGACGTCAGCAATTTTGAGGATGTTTCTGAGCTCAAATAATCGTCCAAAAATAATGTCAGTATTAATTCAGAAAGAGGTTGCAGAAAGAATCACTGCTAGCCCGGGTAATATGAGCATCCTAGCGCTCAGCGTTCAATACTATGGGAGACCGGAATATATTTACACAGTTGAAAAAGAAAAATTTTGGCCTGCTCCAAAGGTAGATTCGGCGGTACTAAAAGTTACGGTGTATGATAAGCCGGCATTTGAGGCAGACCATCAAAAGTTATTTAGATTAATAAAGGCTGGGTTTGGCGAGAAAAGAAAGATGCTCAAAAACAGCCTTTCCGGTGGTCTCAATCTGAAAGTTGATGATGCAGCAAGGATTATTGAGGAAGCGGAGCTACCTGCAAACTCAAGAGCACAGGAGCTGGCTTTAGCCGACTGGGAACGACTTTATCGCTTAGCTATCAAGAAAAATTACATTTAAGATATAATAGTCATATGTCAAAATACTTCATCACAACGCCAATTTATTACATCAATGATAAGCCGCACATTGGGCATGCCTATTCAACCATAGCGGCTGATGTTTTGGCGCGCTGGCATCGACATAATGGCGATCAAGTTCTGTTTACAACTGGAACCGACGAGAACAGTCAGAAAACAGTTGATGCGGCCAAGAAATCGGGCCAGGACGAAAAAGTGTTCACCGAAAGTATGTCCAAATTATGGCAATCGACCTGGGATCAAATGGGGATAAGCTATAACAGATTTATCCGTACAACCGAGCCAGACCATAAAAAAGCTGTTTACGAGATGATCAAAAGATCTGAGGCGGCAGGTGATTTGTATAAGGGCGAATACGTTGGACTTTACTGCTCAAGCTGCGAGGAGTTTAAGCGCGAGGTCGACCTAGAAAATGGGAAATGCAAAATTCATAAGGTGGATGCTAAAGAGATAAAGGAAGAAAATTATTTCTTTAAACTTACTAACTACCAGCAGAAACTGCTCGATCATATTAAGCAACATCCAGAGTTCATTCAGCCAGTAACACGCCGAAATGAGGTGGTCGCGTTTATAGAGCGCGGGCTGGAAGATTTTAGCGTTTCACGACAGGGCGGGAAATGGGGGATACCGTGGCCGGGTGATACCGATCAAGCAATGTAAGTGTGGTTTGATGCGCTCACAAACTATCTGACAGTTACAGGCTTTCCATCTGAGGATACCGGCTGGTGGCCAGCAGACGTTCATATAGTTGGCAAGGATATCATTAAATTCCATTGTATTTATTGGCCTGCGATGCTGATGAGCGCCGGTTTGCCGTTGCCGAAAACTGTTTTTGCGCACGGCTTCTTTACGATTGATGGTCATAAGATCTCAAAATCGCTTGAGAATACCATTGATCCGGTTCAAATGGCAGGAAATTATGGCATTGATGCACTTCGTTACTTTTTGTTGCGAGAAATTCCGTTTGGTAACGATGGCGAGTTTAGCCACGACCGCTTTCGCACAATATATGAGACCGATCTTGCAAACGAACTCGGCAATGCCGTGCAGCGCGTTGCATCGATGATTACTCGTTACTATGGGGGTTCGATCGGCGAGATTAGTAAATCCGCTCACGATACGGGTGTGATACGTGAAGCCATTGATAACTTTAGGCTTGATAAAGCGCTAGAGGAAATTTGGGTTCATGTTAAAGGTGTTAACCAGTTTATCGAGGACGAAAAGCCTTGGGAGCTCGCCAAGACAGACAAGGAAAGGTTGCTCGAGGTTCTAAAATCGGCTGTTGGAGATTTGCTCCATGTTGCTGAGCTTTTGCTTCCGTTTATTCCCGCGACTGCAGAGAGAATCGCAAAGACTTTTGAAGGCGGCAATGTTAATCAAGAAGTTGGGATCCTTTTCCCCAAATTTGAAGACTCAACAAAAAACTAGACCCTATGTTAGATTCGAAGGTTACTACATCAGCCATGGAAGCCGAACCGATGCCGGGGATATCTTGGGTCGATACTCATGCACACCTTCATTTCTCTAACTATTCAGGTCAGGTAGATGCCGTTCTCCATCGTGCTAGCGAGGCTGATGTAAAGAAAATTATTACTGTAGGGATTAATAGCGAGGATAGTCAGAAGGCGGTCGACCTTGCTGCTACTTACGAAAATGTATGGGCAACAGTTGGCATTCATCCTCACGAAGCAGCAGAAATTGATCAGGGGCTTGAATTCATCAAGGACCTTGCAAGCAGAAGAAAAGTGGTTGCTATTGGTGAATGTGGTCTGGACTTCTATAAAAACTATAGTGGCGAAGAAGATCAGGAAAGAGCATTGCGAAAGCAGGTTGAGTTAGCTCAAGAGCTCAATCTGCCTGTTGTTTTTCATGTGCGCGAGGCTTTTGATAAGTTCTTTGGAATCATGAAAGACTATGAGGTTAGAGGCGTTGTGCATAGCTACACTGGAGATGTAAAAACCATGCACAAGATTATTGATAGAGGTTGGTCAGTGGCGCTAAATGGGATTATGACATTCTCTAAAGAAGAAAATCATAAGGAGCTAGTCAAGCAAATTCCCAATACGCATTTGATTATTGAGACAGATTGTCCGTTTCTTAGCCCAGCAGGCTTTCGAGGAAAGCAGAATGAGCCAGCACGCGTAGTCGAAATCGGAACTTACATTGCAGAAGTTAAAGGATGCACTATTGAGGAACTGGCACATATAACTACAAAAAATGCGGAAAGGTTATTTAATATATGAGCTACAAATATTTTGACTACGCCGCCGCAACACCTCTAGACCGAAAGGTACTTAAAGAAATGGAAAGCTTTCAGGGTAACCACTTTGCTAACCCTTCTTCTCTGCACCGCCTTGGGAAGGAAATGAGAGCTAACCTAGAGGACTCACGTAAGCGCATTGCCAAGGTTCTTGGTGCAAAACCAGCAGAAATAATTTTTACCTATGGTAGTACTGAAAGCACAATGATTGCGATAAAGGGTGTTGGTAAAAAATTCCCGGCAGGTCGAGTTATGATGAGCTCAATAGAGCACGATGCAACGCGATCAATTTTTGACCAACTTGAGTCGGCAGGGCGAATGGGCACAATATTGACGGTGGACGAAAGCGGGATAATTAATCCACAATTGCTTGAGCCTACAATTAACGATTAAACAGTTATGGCTTGTGTCCAGTAT
>CAYRGI010000022.1:0-9832 GCA_964423965.1 uncultured Candidatus Saccharimonadales bacterium | reverse complement strand
TTGCATTGGCGCCAACGTTAAGTCCGTTTACTGCTGTGCCGCTAAGCGTTCCACCAGATACTGTACCGCCGGAGAATGTCCCTCCAGAAACATTTCCACCAGAAAGGGTCCCGCCTGATATGGTCGCCCCATTAAGTGTGCCCGTACAGGCAAATGCACCGCTTGAATTTGTCAGAGTACAACCTGTTGAAGATAATCCTCCCCCTAGAAGTATGTCCCCTGTTGATGTGCCTCCAATGGAGACTGTACCTGTGCCGTTTGCGTTTACTGCTAAATTGCCGTTTGTTGTAGAAGTTGAGATTGCAGTAGAACTTAGATTCAATGAATTAATTGTTGAGGTCGTAGCAATTGAGTTGAATTGCACATCACTATTGGTCGCAATATCTTGAGGGGTGCTAAAAATAAGAGTGTTACCACTAGGTGTAATCGAAATTTGATCTGTTGTGCCGGCAAGAGTAACTGCTGATGAAAGTGTGTTTATAGAAGTTACTCCTCCTCCTCCACCGGAACCACTTAAGCATGGGCCCCAGCTCAATACTCCCGACCCATCACTTTTTAGACATTCATTGGCTCCGCCATCATCAGTCGGTAATGTGAATACAAGATTTCCTGCAGTGGCACCACTTTGCAACTTAAGAGTATTAGTGTTGGAACTATTCAAGAATACGATTGAACCGTCATTCCCACCAACATCAGAGGTTCCAAGTGTTAAGGTGTTCGTACCAGTGACCTTGAGATCACCAGCTATGCTGATACTTGTTGATGCCTGCGAAATGATGCTGTCACCTAGCGACTGAGTGCCTGAAAATAGCGCGACTTTGCCAATGCTTCCGGAGCCAGTTAGTCCCCCGCCAGAGCCACCAGTAATACATGTTCCCCAGCTAAGCACACCTGCTCCGTTTGTCTTCAAACACTCACTTGCATTCCCGGCAGTATTTGGCAAAGTCAATGTGTAGCTGCTTGATGGTTGGTCGGTGGTTAGGCTAACAGTGTTGGAGTTGGTGGCATTTCTAAAAACTAAATCCCCGGTTAATCCAGTAGGCCCGGATGTCCCTAGATTGACTTTCCCATCATAAGAAAGTACGAGAGCATCTTTCCCGTTTGCCTGAAGTTTTAGAATTTCGTCTGTTCCGCCTGTTCGGTTAATCCAAATCGAAGGTCTTGCAGCAGCTGTAGTTTGTGCCGTACCAGAACCTGTCCCAGGCTCAAGAATAACGGCTTGTCCTCCACCAGTCGCACAAGTTATACCGCTTGTACATATGGTTTGACCTGTGCCACCGGTAGATGGGAATATGAAGCTCAGCAAGTTGCCTAAGCTATCTCGAGTCTCAAAAGTAATATTATCGTTTGCACTAGTCCCAGAAGTTATTTTGATTCCACCTGACTGGGATGTTATGTTTTTCCCAGTGCCGACCGAGAGACCTCCGGAACCAGTAATTTTTCCATCAACATCAAGATTGGCCACTCCGCCTGCGTTTGTGTTCTGAATTGTGAAAGTTGAGTTAGAGGGATCATATATATCTAAGTAATAACTCGCCGCTGTAACCTGAAGGCCCCCTGCTTGAACAAGCAAATCCGAGTTCTCGATATCTATACCATTTGCTGCAAATTTTGTAAGGAAACTAGGCGACCCTGAAAGTGCCGCGACGTTGCCACCAACTGGGCATGATTGGAATGTTGGGGCACTCGATGGACCATTGGCCATTAGACATAGTCCTGCCGTATCAGGAGAGATGGCGGTTATAGCACCGGTACCATTACCGAGCAATATGCCATTTTGGGTCAGAGTTGTTGCACCAGTACCACCTTTCGCAACACCCAGAGTTGCAAAAGCCGATTCAAATGAAGTTGCTGAATACCCCTGAAGAGTTAATGCATCTACATTTGAAATACCAGACCCGTTGCCTGTTATTATACCGCTATTTACAGTAAGGTTGCCGCCTACCGTGGCAGTAGAGCCATTATCTTGAATAATTGAGTTGGTTATTGAGTTTGTAGCCGCGTCCCATTTAGTTAAATAGTTCTGGGTCTGAGAACTACCTTGTGAAACATTCCCGCCAACTGGGCAGTTGTTAAATGATGGCGTGAAATTAGGGCCAGCTCCTGATATCAAACATTGCCCTGGCGCCAACGCACTTACAACACCAATGGGGCTACTTCCGTTTCCTACAAGCAATCCACCTGCAGCAAATGTTGATGCACCTGTGCCTCCCTCGCTAACCGCTAGATCCTGCGTAAGGCTTAATTGATTAAACGAAACATTTGCCGTTGTTGCGACATCCTGGCCTATAGAAATTACTCCGCTTCCATTGATTACTACCGTAGTGCCATCACCCTGAACAAGCCCCAGTTGTGCCGAGGTTGCCTTATTGATGTTAATTGTAGAGCCAGAAGTAGTTGCGTTTGCAATCGAAAGTGATCCTGAAAGCAAATTCAGTTGGGTTACGCCTGTGGCTGCAGTTGATGCAATTGTAATTGTATTGCCACCACTGTTTTGCACATCAATCCCTGTCCCAGCCGCGATAGTAAGAATCCCATCAAGACCATTAACACTATTAACCGTTTGGACCCCCGTACAGCTTCCAAACTCTGGCAAATTGGACCCGTTTGAAATTAGACAAAGACCAGGATTCGCTGGAAGGACTGTCCCAATCCCGCCGCCAGCTGTACCAACAAGCACCCCACCGGCTGAAATACCAGCAAGGGAAATCGATACATTTCCGTTATTCGAAGTTACGCTCAGCTGGTTTGGATTGCCAGCCGTAATACCTAGGACACCTGTATTTGTAATGGTTGTCCCGTTAATTGAAATTCCGCCACCTGCTGCAAAGTCAACATTGCCGGCTTGGCCCTGAATAGAGATAACGCCGCTGTTAACAATCGAGGAGTTAACCAACGATAGGCCACCACCAAGACTCAATGTCCCGGCAACTCCACCAATTGAGGTGCTCATTGGTACAAATTGCGTTCCGTTGTAATAGTAAAGTGTGTTATTCGCGCTCGAGTACCAAAGCATTCCAGCTTCGGGATTTGCTGGCTGCTCAGTTGCCTCAATAACAGCTGAGTTGTTGATCCTAAGCTGACCGTTAATTGCAAGCTGGCTATCGTTGCCGATAGTAATAATTTCATTGGAAGCCAAATCAGATAGCGGTACCGAAGTTACCTCGTAATTTTCATTTACCTTCGAATTGCTGGTTGTCGTATCCTTCGACGGCTTACCAAAGACATAAAAGGCACCTGCGATAATTCCTGTTGCAAATAGTGCAGCAAGCAGAATAAACCATAGGCTCTTAAACCAGGGTGTTTTGGTGTGCTCTACGGGAGCTTCTGGTGGTGGAGTACCGCCTCCCCACAAATCTTTTGCCAATACTTCTGGATGCAGAGGTGAATTATTGCCTAATGGAGCTCCTGCTCCGGTAGTGTCAGCTGTTGCTGCTGCGGGATCAGCTGTTTGAGCAACGGGAGATTCTGGTTGTGGAAATGACTGGGGAGCATTTGGTGAATCAACACCTGATGTAACTGGTGTTTGATTAATAGGGTTAGGTGCAGGAGTTGTACCGAGATTATCGACCCCGGGCGCTGGCGAGGCTTGCGCTGCCGAAATTTGATCGGTTGCTGAAGGTGGATGGAAGACCGACCCTGGCTGAACCGGAGTTGGAACACCATTAACAGCCCCCTGACCGTTAGGTGCAGGAGACGTCGGTACTGATGAATTGTTTTGTGTGTTAGGGTCTAACGGATTCAAAAATTACCCTTAAAATTATACTCCGACGTAGTTATATTTTAACGGTTATGCTTATCTGATGTAAAGGGGAAAATCAGCTTATTTTAAGTTTTTATTGAATTGTTATGTAGTTAAAGACGTATGTGGTTGAATCTTGGGGTACATTTGCTGAAGATATTGTAAATTCATTTATAGTCCTGCCAGTTGTTGCCACTTGCATAGTGCCACTTTCTAGGTTATCACCGCTTAACAATACTCGAGGAGCAGATCCATATGGTGTATTGAATGTAATTTTACACATATCTCCCAATGTGGCACCCGTACCAGTCGTAAATGTAACCGTTCCAGCAGTATCGTTCCCCGCCACCGAACACGTAGCACCGGTGCCGGCAGGAAGTTGAACGGTCGATGCAGGAGTTGTTCCCGAAGATGCCAGGTGACCTGTAATGACTAAGTTTTTAACACTGACTTGCATATTTGTAGTATCTGCAACCAGTAGATTTTGAAGAAGGGCATTCTGTATTACAAATGCCGTAGTCGAATTACTTGGGTTAGAAGCATACAGGTTCCCGTAAACGCTTACATCCGTCCCAGATTCCTCAATACGAGAGTTGATAATTTCGTTTAAGTTACCAAACTTCGCAAGCCTTCCTGTGTTCTGTGGACTTCCTGCAGTTACAGTTCCGCTTCCTCCTGGACAACTCTGAAATTGAGGAGCGCCACTACCCTGAGAAATTAAACAGTACCCCGGGTTTCCTGCAGTTACAAGGTCTAATCCACCTGTGTTATTTCCTACTAAAATGCCACCTGAAGCAAAGCTTGTGCGGCCGGTTCCGCCCTGCCCAACAGATAGAGCCGTGGTAAGGCCACTCAACGACGTAATATCACTATTTGCCCCGATCGAAGCCGCTCCCAGATTTGCACGAGCACCAGTTGCAGAAGTTGCTCCAGTTCCACCGCTTGATACACCGAGTGCGGAACTTAAAGTCAACCCCGCAAAAGTAGGGGCATTTCCTGGGCCCACAGCCTGTGGGAGCGAAATAGTCACATCACCGGTGATGCCACTAACCTGAACACCTGTACCAGCATAAAGCTTTGTTACACCAGCATTTGTAATCCGATAGCCATTAACCAGGATACCGTATCCGGCTGTTAGCGAAATCCCAGATGTTCCCTGAACAGAGTAGCCCGTACTTGGAGTCCCGGTTGCTCCGATGTCGTCAGTTGTCTCGCCTGTTACGAGTGCAACGAATTTGGTTCCGTTATAGTAATAAATCTTATTATCGACACTCGAGAGATAAATTTGACCAGTGACTGGGCTTGTTGGCTCGGTTGTTGGATTCAATACCGCCGAGTTCTGGAGGTTAAGTTGATTATCAACAGTTAGCTCACCATCTTGATTAACGCTCAAGGAATTCTGCTTAGCCAGCTCTGCGAGAGAAGGAGCAAGCGTTGCCTCCCCGGCTGGTACTTGCTCACTCGAAATCTTGTTGTCGACAATGTTGCTAGCAAGAACATAGTTTGCACCGATCAAGGCGCCCACAAGCAAAAAGAGACCGAATACCCGTAGGGCTGTCGAACCGGAACTTTTTGGAGCTTCGGGAATAGGAGCTACTGGATCCACACTCTTCCTTGTATAAAACTTGTACTTATTTTAACGCTTACGCTTATCTAATGTAAAGATAATTTTTGCCTGTGCGAGGATAAAAAAAAGCCGGTTTATCAACCGGTTAAATAATTGCTTGGTAGCGGGGGCAGGATTTGAACCTGCGACCTTCGGGTTATGAGCCCGACGAGCTACCGGACTGCTCCACCCCGCGACGCTCCAACTAATTTACCAGATTAGAGGCGTTTGGTCAAGATCCGCCGTTACCACTCAAAAAGTCTAACCACTGCTCAAAATTCGACTTTTTACGCTTTTGTTGAGCCTGTTCCTCAGGCGTTTTTTCCTTATCACTGTTCGGCAATATTACTACCCCTTCTCCAGGAGCCTGTAAACCAAGTCGCGCCCTTGCCTCTTTCTCCTTATACGAGTCCGTCTGGTAGTACTGAATCTGGTACTTGAGCTTTTGCGTTTCAAGCTCAAGATCTTGAATTTGCTGATCTAGCTTACCGATCTCTTGCTGCATCTCGTAATTCTTCTTAACGGTGACGATAAGGTAATACGAAATGTAAATTGCCACGGCAATCCCAAGCCAAATGCCAAGATGCCAGCCTTTTACCCGCTTTAGAAGAGCGTCTTTCATGACTCAAGATTAATACATCAAGCGTAAGAATAACAGCAAGGGGGCGTTGATCTTGGACCTCAACCTGTTTACAATCAGTAGGTACATTCTGACGTGGGGCTGTAGCTCAGTGGTCAGAGCAGTCGGCTCATAACCGATTGGTCGCTGGTTCAAGTCCAGCCAGCCCCACCATAGAAACCCACTAAATGGCTTAATTAAGCCTTTTTTATTGCTTTTATAAAAAATTTATTACATAATACCTTGAGCTCTTTAAGAATACCGCTCGAAAGGCACCCATGTACCAAGACTTGGTGTGTATTGTAGGTAAGGAGGTACCAGCTGAAGAAGTTGAGAGGCTGGTTTCACAAAACCCAGACTGCGCGGTCATCCAACCAGCTACTGTGGGAGAAATTATCGAAAAGTTCGATACCGATAAACCTCACAGTATTACCGTTCATCATGGCCCCGATGTCGACGGTGAACGTCTTGCTCTCACACTTTGCGTCAGAACCGGCGCAGTAGTCGTAGCACATCAGGTGTGATAAACATGCGCTATATCGCACTGGCAGTAATCTGCGTCGGGTTCACGGCTGCTGCCGTCTACCAGCAGGCAACAGGAGAAGACTCCGCAGCTACATCAATCGCTGCATTCACCGCCTTTGTGATGATTCTCATTCCAGAGGAATTCTTGAATAAGATTCTGGAAAGGATCGGAAACGAATGAAAAAACTGGGCTACGAGGACATCTCTTCGTAGCCCTTTCCATTTGCAATAATTCTTTAAATAACATAAATTAGCTCCAGCCGAACAACAGATCGGAGCAATGTGAGGGTACTTTTCTTGAAAGCAGGTTACGCCCTCACCCGGGTGTATGAATTCCTGCCGCTACCAAAAATCCCCGGCGTTCTGGTTGTACTTAGATACGAGGGCAAGGTTCTTCTTGTTCAGCACAGCTATGGGAACGACGGATGGCAGCTCCCTGGCGGCCTAAGGCTGTGGTTTAAGTCAGCAGTTGATCAAGCGAGGGCGGAAATATCTCAAGAACTGGGAATTCGTCCTCCTGTTCTTAAATATGCCGGCAAGGTTAAAGCCGGTGCTCGTAAAATCGACCTATTCGTTGGCGAGCTTACAGAATTTCGAAAACTCAAAAAGAGTCCCGAGATCAAGACCTACGGCTTTTACAAAGAGCATGAGCTTGCCGAGCAGAAGGTTGAGCTCTCGCCTGTAACTTTGTCTGTCCTTGGACGTGTCGGTTTTGGCGCAGAATATGCGCCTGCATAGCGGCGAGCATCGATGACTCGCCGCTTCAAGCCCTAGATTATCTGGGGCTTTTTCTATGCAGACTTGTTAGTGTCTTCTTTGGGCTCGGTAGATTCTGTAGATTCGCTTGGCTGATTGTCTGGATGAAGCGATGAGTGCTCCGAATATTCCTGCGGATGTATAACAGTCCCAGGTTGAACAGAATCTGTCTTTATCGACTCAAGCTGGCTTAACATCGAGGTATCTGATGCAGGGGTAGTAGATTGAACATTTGCAGTAGCTGCATCTGTAACTGGCGCCATGGCCGCTGCTTCCTCAAGATGAGGCTTCTTCAGGAATTTGTGCCCGAAGATGTACAGAATTGCCACACCAGAAAGTGCCAGGAAGCCGAGAGCGAGTGCTAGGAATGGAACTGGTAACTTATTTGACGCTGCGACAAGTTGAATCGTTTGATTTGCCTCAACAAGTCCCGAAGCGATCTCAACCGGGTAACTTCCCTCTGTGCCATTAGCTTTTACAGTTGCGTTATACTTACCAACCGCTAGACCGGCAAATGTTGCCTTACCGCTCGAATCAGTGATAGCAGTATTGTTCTCAATTGTTACCTCTGCCCCTTTAACTGGCTTCCCATTTGAATCAAGAATTGTGAGCGTAAGTGGAACAATTGGCGACTGGCTACCATCTGCAGATGTGACTGCATCGGTACTTGTAGTAGTTTCGGATGGTGTCGTTGAAGTTCCAGTTGTACTGCCGCTTCCTCCGGTTGATGAAGATGGCTTAGAAGTTGTTGTGCCAGTATTGCTCTTTGTCGTTGTAGTAGATTTCGTTGTGTTGTTGGTCGTTGCTGGAGGTGGAGTCGTAGTGGTGGTTGTTCCAGTTATTGTGGCTGTAGCTCCATTAGTCGACCCAAGAACCGATGCGTTACTTGATCGCTCAAGCAAGTCGGACCCTGTTGCAAAATTAATTTGTGCAGTACCAGCAGCTTTTGCCTTAAATGTAACCTTATAGATTAAGTGCTGACCAGTTGGAGCTGGCTCATTACCAATGAGCTGGCCTTCGGTACAATCATTTCTTCCGGCTGGACAATACTCTGGTTTTAAATAATACATATCGGCCAAAATGCTACCGGCAGATGTTGATGATGACACTTTGGTGTAAAAGGAGCCATTGAAGTCAACATTTGTTACTTCTAGCAAGTTGGATGGATAAGTAATGTTGGCCTTAACCATATTGACCGGGGTAGTAGTATTGTCTTTTACCTCAACCGTAAATGTATTGCCAGATTGAACATTCACAGATGATGGGGCGATTAATAGTTGAGACGTCCCCGCTAGCTTTGCATCTTTTAGTAAATAATATCCTGCTAGAACAAACACAAAAACTACAGCCAATAGGGTGACAGCAGAGAATGTAGAGCGTCTAACAATTTTGGTTGAGGTCGTTTTTTTATGCTTAGCCATATAACTGGTTATAAACCTTATGCTTTTATGTTAACACTTTATCAAATTGAGGCAACGGGTAAGAAAAAACCGCCTCTCGGCGGCTTCTTCGATACGAACGGAAATCTTAGCCCTTCTTGAGGATTGGAAGTCCGGTTCGTGGGTTCTCAACTACAACATAACCATCTGGCATTGCGTCTTGTACGCCTTCCTTCTGCTCACGAGCGAAGAAATAGATTCGCTGTACGCGTCCACCCTTCAAGGTGACGTCGCGCTGGTGTAGATAATAGGTCTGACCCTTAGAGTTGGTATGAGTAAAAGCCATTAGTAAACCTCACTTATTTGATCTTGAGTTTCAGATTAAGCTAATGGTTGATATCTTGTCAACAGATTAAAGCATTTTGTTTATGCTTTACAGAAGTAAAAATGTCTTTTTTATTTCAAGAAACTGCTCTACCACCTTGATATAAAAATAGCCCTTCCGTATAATCGTCGTTATAGTACTAATGGTAATTAAGTGGAGTTTACATGGAACCACGACGATCTAACGCGTCTCATTCACCCGCTCCCTCATCTCCAGTATCAGCAGTGACTGGGCGAGGTGGCACAAGCAAAATCCTGAACACCGTCCTGGTTGTTCTGGTAAGCATTGCAGCTTTAGTAACAATAATCTTCCTCGGTAGCCGTTTGGCAATGGCAACTACTGGCGGAGCTGTTAAGGGCAAGCAATACCAAGCAGTCTTCTTGACCAACGGTCAGGTTTACTTTGGTAAGCTCAAGAACCCAGATAGCGCCTACGTCAAGCTAACAGACATCTACTACCTGCAGGTTCAGCAGACTGTTCAGCCAGACCAGCAGAAGGAAGGCGATAACAAGCAACCAAACGTATCACTCGCAAAGCTTGGTAGCGAGCTTCACGGTCCAGAAGATACAATGTACATCTCTCGAGATCAGATTCTCTTCTGGGAGAACCTAAAAGAAGACGGAAAAGTTACCCAGGCAATCAAGGACTACCAGTCCGGAGCTAAGAAGTAATTTAACGCTTCATTAAAAAAGAGCCCTTCGGGGCTCTTTTTTATTACTAACGTCGACGGCGCTTCGGCGTAAACAGTAACTTGATGATCCCGAGTGCTCGCGCGACGGCTGCTCCCAACAGGAAGGCGCCGGCCAGATCTGGGCTCCAA
>CAYRGI010000021.1:0-9833 GCA_964423965.1 uncultured Candidatus Saccharimonadales bacterium | reverse complement strand
CCCAAGCAGTACGGATCGGCCCGTCGTCCTCACGGATGACGGGCCTTTCTTTATGTTAAAATTCACCTATGACAGATAACAATTGCCTCTTTTGCAAACTCACCAAAGATCCCGCCGCTGTAATCTGGGGCAACGATAACTTCGCTGCATTCAAAGATATTCACCCCAAAGACCGAATTCACGTACTGATTGCCCCTAAGGATCACGTCGAAAATTTAGATCAGCTCTCGAAGGAACTCTCCCCAGACATGATTGGGGCCATCCAAGACGTGGCTAGATTCCTCAAGGTTGATGGTGGATACCGTATTCAGGTAAACGTGGGAAGGGCTGGAGGCCAGGAGATTGACCATCTCCATGTCCACCTTCTAGCTAAGTAATTCAACCTGTAAGTAGCTTGTCCTAAGCCGAAAAATCAGGTATGATAATCAGGTTAAATAAACTCTCATCGAAGGGAAGGTGATTTTACTTGCTTCAAGTTACACGCAAGGATGATCGGGAATCATTAGAAAACTTGATTCGGCGCTTTAATAAAAAAGTGCAGCAATCAGGTGTATTAGGTGTTGCCCGCCGCAAACGACAGTTTGAAAAGCCGCTAACAAAGCGTGCTCAACGAGAGATTGCTATCCGCAAATCTGCTCGCAAAGCTGCCAAAGCCAAGCAGGCAATGTATCGATAATATTGAGCCTCCGGGCTCTAAGGAATCATAAATGTCACTCTTAGAAAAAATAGATTCAGATCTGGTAACAGCCATGAAGGAGAGAGTTGTTTCTCGAGTTTCTGTGCTAAGAATGCTTAAGTCGTCAATTAAGAATGAGCAGATCAAGCTTGGTCATGAGCTCAGCGATGAAGAAGTAATGGCGGTGCTCAAGCGAGAAGCCAAGCAACGCCGAGACTCGATAGAACAGTTCGATAAGGCTGGGCGAGATGATCTTGCCTCAGCTGAAAGAATGGAGCTTGAGGTAGTAAAATCTTACCTTCCTGAACAGCTCAGCGAAGAAGAATTGAAAAAAACCGTAGACGAAATTGTGCAAGAAACCGGAGCTAGCTCTCCGGCAGAGATGGGCGTTGTCATTGGTGCTGTCCTCAAGAAAGTTGGAGGCAGAGCCGATGGATCGGCAGTAGCCAGAATCGTCAAAGAGCGCCTTAATTCATGACGGTTGAACTTGTCGGCAAGTGGCCTAAAGAGCTCCAATCTCCAATCTCAAAAATAGTCGAAGTTTTGGACTCCCACAAAGAACTCGAATTCCCAGATGCGGCAATCAATATTATGTTGGTTGACGATAAGGAAATAGCCCGCTTAAATGAAGAGTATAGCGGTAATGCTTATCCTACAGACGTTCTTACCTTTGCATATGGGGAAGAAGGGGTCGAAGATGGTGAATTAGCCGATATCGCTATTAGCCTAGAGACGGCTACCAAACAGGCGGAATCAGCAGGGGTTGATTTGGCCGACGAAGTCGCACTTCTGAGTTTGCACGGAATACTTCATTCGATCGGATTTGATCATCAATCCGGAGAAGAGGAAGCTGAGGTTGAAAGATTACAACAAGAAGTCATGGAAAAGGCACAGCTAAAATATAGGAAGTTCGATTGGAAGCATTAGTCAAATTCTCAAAAAGTCTTTATACCGCCTTTCAGGGACTGGTTTATGTTGTGCGAGTCGAAAGAAACGCACGCTTTCACCTTATAATCTCTGTTTTAACGCTTCTTCTTGCCGTTCTGCTTGGCGTTTCTAATGCAGAACTAGCGGCAATCTTCTTCGCAATTATTGTGGTTTTTGTTGCCGAGGTAATCAATACTGCTATCGAGAAAACACTGGATATCATCGAGCCAAAACATAGCGAAGATGTTCGAGTGATAAAGGACATCGCCGCCGGTGCGGTGCTTGTTGCAGCTATTGGAGCTGCCGCCATCGGTCTTGCCGTCTTCATACCATATTTTGCGGAGATGGTGTGGCCCCGGTAATAACCATAATGGGCAATATTGGTTCGGGTAAGAGTGCTCAAGCCAAACTAATCGCTAACGATCTGGGCTGGGAAACCTTCTCGACGGGGCAGCTTATCAGAGAAAGCGGTAATGCAGAGATTATTGCCGCCCACAATCAGGGCGAACTTGCTCCGACTGAGTTTGTCCAACAAATGATTCTAAATAAGGTTGAATCTATAGACCAGGATAAAGGAGTAATTCTTGATGGCTCTCCTCGGATGCTCGAAGAAGCGATTAGGTACGATCAAGATTTCCCGAAATTTGGTCGCAAGTTGAATCTAGTAATCGTTCTCAAGCTGGACAAGGAGGAGGCGATAAACAGACTTAAACTTCGAGGTCGCGTTGATGATACACCCGAAGCCATAGCAAGCCGCTTTGAGACGTACGAGACAGAGGTCAAGCCTGTTATCAACAGGTACAAAGAGGAAGGGATTGTTAGAGAGGTTGATGGGCACGGCTCCATAGAGGAGGTTAAGACTAGAATATTGAAGGTAATAAACGATGAGCATCTCGGTTAAAAAATCACAAGAAATTGAGGATATGCGCAAAGGCGGTCAAATGCTTGCAGAGGTATTAAAACAGACGAGCGGGAGAGTTGCTCCTGGCGTTACACCTAAGGAGCTATCTGCTTTTGCGGGAAAGTTAGTAAAAGAACTTGGTGGGGAGGCGGCATTTTTAGGGCACCAAGGGTTTCCGGACCCGATATGTATCTCTGTAAACGATGAGGTTGTGCATGGTATCCCCGGCGAAGAACCGCTCCAAGAAGGAGATCTTGTGGGTCTTGATTTTGGAGTTCGCTACAACAATCTAATAACTGATGGAGCTGTTACGGTTCCTGTTGGTGAAGTTGATGGCGATTCTAAGAGGCTGCTTGATGTAACCCAGTCAGCTCTGGCCGCCGGTATTTTTGAGGCAAGAGAGGGTAATAGAGTCGGCGACATATCTGCAGCCATCGAAAAGGAGCTCAAACGGGGCAAACTCGCAATCATTGAAGAGCTTGTAGGTCATGGGGTCGGCTACGATCTATGGGAAGAGCCTCAGGTGCCAAATTATGGTAAACCCAATCGAGGTCCAAAGCTTATTGCTGGAATGACCATTGCTATTGAGCCAATGGCAACCTTAGGGCGTAAAGAAATTTACATTGATGCAAAGGATGGCTGGACGGTCAGAACTGAGGATGGGAGTATGTCTGCTCAATTTGAGCATACTATCTTAATCACTGACGGTGAGGCCGAAATTCTGACCAAAACCATAGAATGATATAATAATTTTGTTCACCTCGAACAAAGTGGTACGCCAAGTTCGCAAAGAAAAGTAGGCAGATTCAATTTTTTGTTCAATAGTCGGCTTGCCTTCAGGTCAGCGTAACCAGTATAATAGATTAAAGTCAAAAGGAGCGCGCAAACTTCAGTGGCATCCCGCGGGCACGAAGACATTTTTATCGGACTTGATGTAGGCAGCACGAAAGTATGTTGCATCGTAGGTTTACTCGAAGAGACAGCAACTGTCCCTAGTGTTATTGGCGTTGGAGTAGCACCTGTAACTGGTCTCCGTAAGGGTGAGGTTGTAGATATTGAGGAGACTGTCTCTTCGATTACAGCCGCTGTTGATGAGGCGGAGCGTATCTCTGGCGTTCCGATAGATCGAGCGACAATCAATATTGATGGTGCGCACGTTGAGAGTCTTAACTCTACAGGACTGATAGCAGTAGGACGAGCCGATCAAGAGATTGCTGTTGAAGACGTACGCCGTGTTGAAGAAGCTGCTAGTGCAGTTCAGCTGCCACCAAATCGCGAGGTTATCCAGATGTTTCCTCGCTCATTTACGGTTGATGGCCAAGCCAATATCAAAGACCCAGTCGGAATGAACGGGGTTAGATTAGAGGTTGAAACACACATTGTTACTGGTGCGGTTCCTGCAATTAAGAACTTGCACAGGAGCATTTATCAGGCCGGGATCGATATTGAAGGCCAGGTGCTCGTTCCATTGGCTGCAGCGAAGGCAGTGCTTTCTAAGAAGCAGATGGAGTTAGGCGTGGCAGTTGTAGATATTGGAGGTGGCACCACTGGTGTTGCAATATACGAAGAGGGTGAAATCCTTTCATCTAGCGTGCTACCGGTTGGCGCAGGTCATATTACAAACGATATCGCTATAGGCCTTCGAACTGATATTGAGGTTGCCGAGAAGATAAAGCTCAAATATCTCAAGAATCTTGCTGCAAAAGTAAGCCAGACCGAGAAACTCAAGATTGAGGAGCTTGGCAGCGAGGACGGTATTATATCAAGGCGCGATCTATATGACATCGTTAACGCCCGCCTAGAAGAGATCTTCTTGATGGTTGGAGAAGAGTTTAAGAAGGTCGGGAAATCCGGCATGCTCCCTGGAGGCGTTGTTCTCACTGGTGGTGGGGCAAACCTTTCTGGCATCGACGAGATTGCAAAAGAGGTATTAAAGCTACCTGTGACTATAGGTAAGCCAACTGGCCTGCATGGACTAACTGACAAGATTGATGACCCGTCCTTCGCAGCACCTGTTGGGCTTATGTTGGAGAACATGAACTTTGCTGGCCCAACAGACCGAGCGAACGCAAAAATCGGAGAGACGGTTGATAGGCTAAAGAAAACTTTGAGAAATCTTTTGCCCTAGACTTACTTAAGTGTTGAACACATTAAGCGCATAAGGCGCTTTTTTCTTTGGCGAACAAACTTAAACACCATCTGTTAAGAACTACTTTTGTATTCAAGCACACATGTACAAAAAAAGTGTTCAAAAACGCTAATGCAAATTGTTTAAGATTCTTTGAATAAATTATTTGCATTATTTGAATACCAAAGTTACACTGAGCAATGTATCAACATAACTACTACTTAAGTTGGTACTTGTGGTAAGGAGATTCAATTATATGGCCGAGGTATTACCAGAGATTCAGACCTTCGCCCGCATTAAAGTATGCGGTGTTGGCGGCGGCGGTACATCTGCAGTAGAGCGAATGATTCGTTCTAAGGTTCAGGGTATCGAATTTGTCGTTATCAACACCGACGCGCAATCATTACATCATTCAACTGCCACCCACAAGGTTCATATCGGGCAGAGCCTTACTCGAGGGTTGGGCGCAGGAGCAGATCCAGACGTAGGGCGTCGAGCTGCTGAAGAGAGCGAAAAGGAAATTCGCGATGTTCTTAAAGGAACCGACATGGTCTTTATTACGGCAGGCGAAGGAGGAGGTACTGGAACAGGAGCCGCTCCTTTAGTAGCCGCCGCCGCCCGCGAAGCTGGTGCGCTTGTGGTTGGCATCGTTACCAAACCTTTTACTTTTGAGGGTGAACGACGAGCTAGCCAGGCAGAAAAGGGAATTGAAGAGCTCAAAAACAATGTAGATACCCTAATTACTATTCCTAATGACCGCTTGCTCGAAATGATCGATCGCAAGACTAGCCTTCTTGACGCGTTCAAAGTGGTTGATGACGTTCTGCAGCAGGGTGTTCAAGGTATTTCGGATCTGATTACAGTTCACGGATTGATCAATCTCGACTTCGCCGATGTTAAGTCCATCATGCAAGATGCCGGTTCGGCTCTTATGGGGATTGGTAAGGCTAAAGGAGATAATCGTGCGGTTGAGGCAGCAAAGATGGCAATCGACTCGCCTCTTCTTGAGGTTAGTGTTGAAGGTGCCAAAGGCGTTCTCTTCAATATTACTGGTGGCCGCAACATGAGCATGCACGAAATTGATGAAGCTGCTAAGACTATCACCGATGCAGTTGATCCAAATGCGAACATTATCTTTGGAGCAGTTCTTGATGAATCGATGGATGATCACATCAAGATAACTGTTGTTGCGTCAGGTTTTGATGCTGAGCGCCGAGAGCGTGATCGCCGCCCAATTTTTAGGCGTCATGACGAGCCAGTTCAAATAGTCAATCCAGTTTCTGTGCCCGAGCCCGCGCCATTGTTTGAGCCGGAGCCAGAACCAGAGCCCGAACCGGTTGCTAATCGATTTAGTGGATCCTTTATTGATGAACGGCCAGCGTTTGATGATGAGCCAGAGCACGATATGTCTATTTTTGATGAGCCTGTAAAGCCAAATGTCAGCTCGATCGAGCCAGATGAAGATGATGTGAAACAGGATAAGGAAGAAGAAAAAGTTGAAGCTAAATCCCAACCTGCAATTGCAACTTCTAAAGCTTCACCTTCACCTGCAAAGAGCTTGTTTGATAAAGCAGCCAAAGCAGTTGGGCGTGATTCCTCGGGAGATGATCTAGATGTCCCAGCATTTATTAGAAGACGAAAAAAATAACTCAGATTAGATTCTAAAAACCACTTGCGCTTAGCAAACCATTAGCGCTATAGTTTGAATACGCTAGATGTAGTGTAAGCATAAGAACTAAACACTACTAGTGGAGTAAGTAGGGGGTTGGGTATGAAGTGCCCTGATTGCACGCATAACGACTCAAAAGTCATAGAATCTAGGGACTTAGAAGAAGGCGCTTCTATTAGAAGAAGGCGCCAGTGTCTTAAGTGCGGGTTCAGATTTACGACCTATGAGCGCAGTGAGCAGCCACGATTAACAGTGGTTAAAAAGGACGGCAGGCGAGAACCATTCAACCGCAACAAGATGGCGGGTGGTGTTTACCGTGCCTGCGAAAAGCGACCTATTTCAGTAGCAGTTATAGAAGAGCTTATTAATGACATCGAGCGCGAAATTAGAGCAAAAGGTGAGGCTGAGATACCGGTTTCCTTATTGGGCGAGATGGTTATGATTAAGCTGCTTTCTCTAGATGATGTTGCATACGTACGGTTTGCTAGCGTTTATCGTTCTTTTACCGACGTAGCTTCTTTCGAAGCCGAGCTGGAGAGGCTCAAAACCAGATCAAACAGTTGAGGTTGGACTTCCATTTGATGCTTGAGGGGGAGCATCGAATGGGCGCCTAACCGCCCACAGAACTTTGAAAATTGTTACCTCAAAACTGTGACCGGGCGATGGGGACGTGTGCGAAGGGTGAGTATGCGTCCCCTTTGCCCTGTCACAGAGAGCTGCCTAGACATGATTCCTTAGTAGGGTGATCGTGTGTGGGGAGCTCGCTGCGAAAGTGGCGGTAACGCAAACGGATTAAGGAGAAGCTTTGACTTCGACTGAAAGCTTGCCGGGTCTTTCCGGCACTACCGGAGGAGAAGGCCTGATTAAGCGCCGCTTCACCAAGAAGGGCCAGACGTTCAAGGACGTCTTCGACACTGTCGAGTGGGATAAGCGTGATGCTCTGATTGAGAATCACAAGGAGCCCGGCGCCAAGCCGACTTTCAAGCAGCCGGGCGTCGAGTTCCCCGTCTCGTGGAGCCAGAACTCAACGAACATCACCTCTCAGAAGTACTTCCGAGGTCAGCTTGACAGCCCGAGTCGCGAGAACTCTGTTAGGCAGATGATCACTCGCGTGGCCTCTACGATCACCTCTTGGGGTGTTCGTTATGGCTACTTCGAGAAGGTCGGTCCCAACCCGGAAGACCCCGCCAGTTGGGGACCGGATGCAGATGCGTTCTGCGCAGAACTGACGCACATTCTGGTCAACCAGATGGCGGCGTTCAACAGCCCGGTGTGGTTCAACGTCGGCTTTGAGGAGCAGCCTCAGTGCTCGGCGTGCTTCATCCTCTCGGTTGAAGACACCATGGACTCGATCCTGGCCTGGAATACCAAGGAAGGAAAGGTTTTCGTCGGCGGCTCAGGCTCCGGTATTAACCTTTCCAGAATTCGTGGGTCGATGGAGCCCCTCTCAAAGGGGGGTAACGCTTCGGGTCCCGTTTCGTACATGCGAGGCGCGGACGCCTGGGCTGGTACCATCAAGTCCGGTGGCAAGACTCGCCGGGCTGCCAAGATGGTGGTTCTGGATATCGATCATCCTGATATCCGGGAGTTCATCTGGTGCAAGGCCAACGAAGAGGACAAGGCCGCCGCTCTGCGGGACGCCGGCTTCGACATGTCGATCGACGGCGATGGCTTCACTTCCATTCAGTACCAGAATGCGAACAACTCGGTGCGTGTTACCGATGCGTTCATGCAGGCCGTCGAAGAAGATGGCCAGTGGCAGGGGATTGCTCGAGTTTCGGGCGAGCCTGTTGGGAATCCTATCCCGGCACGGGAGCTGATGCGAGATATCGCTGAGGCTGCCTGGCGGTGTGCGGATCCTGGAGTGCAGTACGACACCACCATCAATGAGTGGCATACCTGCCCAAATTCGGGGCGAATCAATGCCTCGAACCCGTGTAGCGAGTACATGCATGTCGATGATTCGGCCTGCAATCTTGCCAGCCTCAATCTCATGAAGTTCCGTCGTAAGGATGGCACGTTCGATGTGGATGCTTTCGAGCATGCCGTCGACATCGTCTTCCTGGCGCAGGAGATTCTGGTGACACCGTCGAGCTATCCGACCGATGAAATCGGGACGAACGCTCGTGCCTTTCGTCAGCTGGGGCTAGGCTACGCCAACCTCGGTGCGCTACTGATGTCGAACGCGATGCCGTACGATTCCGATGAGGGTCGTGCCACCGCTGCACACATCACCGCGCTGATGACGGGACGGGCTTACCGCATGTCGGCAAGGATTGCCGAGGTGATGGGCCCCTACGATCGCTACCCGGAGAATGCCGAACCGCATCTCGCTGTCATGGAGAAGCACAGGGCGGCGGTTGTTGAGAGTCAGAAGAAGTGGGGTCTGCCAGAAGACTTCAAGCTGGCTCTGGCTGCTAAGAAGGCCTGGGATGAGGCGGTTGCGTTCGGCAACGAGCATGGCTACCGCAACGCTCAGGCGACTGTTCTGGCTCCGACTGGTACTATCGCTTTCCTCATGGACTGCGATACGACCGGCATTGAGCCGGACTTCTCGCTGGTGAAGTACAAGGAGTTGGTCGGTGGCGGCCAGATGGTCATCGCCAACAAGACCGTTCCGCTCGCCCTCAAGACCCTTGGTTATGACGACCAGGAGATCGAGGAGATCGAGAAGTACGTCCAGGAAAACGGTAACATCGACGGTGCGCCGGGCTTCAAACCGGAACACCTCCCTGTTTTCGAAGTCGCCGTCGGAGAGAACTCCATCAGGTGGCAGGGTCACGTTGAGATGATGGCGGCAGTTCAGCCGTTCCTCAGCGGGGCTATCTCGAAGACGGTCAACATGCCGGATTCCTCGACGGTTGAGGACATCCAGGACGCATACATGGATGCGTGGCGAAAGGGCCTCAAGGCCCTTGCCATCTACCGTGATGGCTCGAAGACGGCTCAGGCACTGCGCACGGATGCGCAACAGGAAGGCTCCGCCGAGTTCTCCTTCTCTCAGGAGGATGTCGACCGGCTGGTTGCCGAGAGGATCAGTGGCCTGAAGGGCCTTGAGCGTCGCAAGATGCCTCGTGAGCGCCAGTCGATTACCCACAAGTTCACCATCGGTGGGCACGAGGGTTACATCACGGCCGGCATGTACGAGGACGGCTCCGTTGGGGAGATCTTCCTGACGGACATCGGCAAGGAGGGCTCGACGCTCCGCGGCATGATGAACGCCTTCGCTACCGCCATTTCCATCGCCCTGCAGTATGGGGTGCCACTGGATCTGCTGGTGCGGAAGTTCAGCTACATGAGGTTCGAGCCGGAGGGGATTACTCAGAACCCTGAAATCCACTTCGCCAAGTCGATGCCCGACTACATCATGCGGTGGCTGGCGTCGAGGTTCCTGGATACGGATATTCAGGAGGAGCTGGGGATCATGACTCCCGAGGTCCGTGCTCGCAAGGAGGCTCAGGAAGCGAGTCAGGCCCAGGCTGAGGCAATTCACCCTGGGCAGGGAGTTCTGCCAGTGGTCGATGCAGCATCG
>CAYRGI010000020.1:10223-10498 GCA_964423965.1 uncultured Candidatus Saccharimonadales bacterium | reverse complement strand
CACAAGCAGCGACAGTAGCACCGGTTGTTACTACATCATCGATTAATAGTATTTTACCGTTACTTTTTCCATAAGCTTTGTATTGTTTTTTAGCTTGCGAAAGCCTTTTTTCACGATTTTGACCAACTTGCCGATTAAATTTCTGACGATACAAAATATGCTTGCTTTCGATGCCCATTATTCTAGAGAGCCCATTTGCCAGCTCTTTCGTGTGATCAAACCCGCGTTGCCTTATGCGAGAAGGGGAGGAGGGGAATGGGTCTATTACATTAAAA
>CAYRGI010000020.1:8515-10201 GCA_964423965.1 uncultured Candidatus Saccharimonadales bacterium | reverse complement strand
CACCTATAATTTTTCTGAGCACACCACTATAAAGACCAGCAACGAGTATTTCATCCACGCCGCTCTTCAAAATGCAGCTACTACAGACCAACTTATTATTGTGCTTTTTACAATACGTGCAGCGTGGCAATTGTGGCTCAATTATTCTTTCGCAATCTTCGCACAACTCAATTCCCTCGCGATTGCAGCCAACGCACAGCGGGGGAGCGATAAGTCTGGCCAATTTGCTCAACATGCATTTAGCCTAGTTGAGTCTCATTAATTAATGATTACGCGGAAATTTATTAAAACTTCATTAAAATTGAACTATTTATTTCGTCAAAACGGCTGTGCTGTTGCGCTCCTATATGACATGTGCATATAATATGCTCAAGACGGGTGGAGACGCGTAGAGGGTATCGACCTCGCCCGCATAAGTAAGGGAGAACTGTGGTGGCAAAGAAGACCAACGATGAAAGCGTCTTACAGGATGAATTTCTGAACGACGAAGAAGTAAACGGAGACTGGCTAAACGAAGAGGCAGGAGATGCCGAGGTTGAAGGCCAGCTAGCAGTAGATGTTTATCAGACTAAGGAAAGCGTAGTTATCAAGGCTCCTATCGCAGGTGTTGATCCTAAGAACCTCGAAGTTGCTATCGCCGAAGACGTAGTCACTATCCGCGGAGAGCGAGTAGAGGAGAGCGTCGTCGAGCGAGAGAACTACTACGTACAGGAGTGCTACTGGGGCGCATTTAGCCGATCAATCATCATGCCAGTGAGCGTAAACGCCGATAAGGCAGAGGCTAGCCTCAAAAACGGCGTATTGAGTATCGCTATACCAAAGATCATTCAGGACAAGGTCAAGAAGATCCGCGTTGTAGCCAGTTAAGTTAGTTTTTGTTCAAGTACTAAAGCGGCCCCGAAAGGGGCTTCTTTAGTGGGGGGGGGTGAAAGGCATGCGTTAAAGAGTGCGGTAGGCGACAGGGCAAAAAGAAACCCGCCGAAGCGGGAAGTCTTTAAAGCTGCCCTGATTAAGCTGGGGTAACGCTAAGCTGACCCGTTACGAAGTTAACGATAGCGAATGCTAGGATAGCAATTACAATACCGATAATCGCGTATAAAATTGTACTCTTTGCGCTTTCAACTCTCTTTGAGTCTCCAGCCGATATTACGTATTGCAAACCACCCCAGATCAACATGATGACGGCGATAGCACCGACTAAGAAGATTAGGATATTCGAAATGGTTGAGAAGATACCTCCAACTCCAAATAGAGAATCGGGCTGGCTTGCCGCCTGAGCACAATCGGCTCCTTGGTTTGCGCTACCTGACTTTGGATCACAGGCCGGATCTGCGGTCGCTTGTGCCATGGCAGCAAATGGCATAAAGGTGCCCAGATAGATAGCGCCTTTACCGGCTTTTTCTAATGCTGATGATGCAGTTAATTTCATCTTTTTCCTTTTTATGGTTAATTCCTATCTTTGAGCCGAGTATATCACGCTCCAGATTAATTTCAAACCTGTTATGCTTTTTGGAGTTGAGACGTAACGAAGTTCACTATGGCAAAAGCTAGAATCGCAATAACCAGACCGATGACGCCATATAGAATTGTGTCTTTGGCTTGCTTAACACGACCTGCATCGCCAGTTGCTGTTACATATCTTAACCCACCAAAAATAATAACGATTACGGCGATTGCCCCGACTAG
>CAYRGI010000020.1:0-8505 GCA_964423965.1 uncultured Candidatus Saccharimonadales bacterium | reverse complement strand
ATATTTGAAATTCCTTGGAATAGTACTCCGCCGCCCGTACAATCACCTTTGTCATTTGGCGTACCAAAAATACACACTGGAGCACTAGTGGGTTTTGCTGCTTTAGCCCCACCCTCGGCTGTTTGAGCTAAGAGGGGGGAGGGGAATATAGCAATTGAGCTAAGGTAAATAATTTTTGCAAATAAGTTCTTCATATTTATCCTAAGTTTTGAATTACAAATTGAACAATGGCGAATGCAAGTATCGCAATAACCAGCCCGATGACACCATATAGAATTGTGTCTTTGGCTTGCTTAACACGAGCTGCATCGCCCGTGGATGTAACATACCTGATTCCTCCATAAATGATGGCGATAACGGCAATAGCTCCTGCAAGAAATAGTAGTACATTCGTGAACAAACCAATCCAAGCAATCAGGTCATCCGGCACGTTTGACTTACTGTCTCCATCTCTAGGCCTTGAAGCATCAACACCCCCTTTTAGCTGTGCGAAAGAAGAGGTGGGCAAAAAAGTAGACATGTAAATTAATGACTTTTTCATGATAGCGTATCCACAATATAATTTACTATTGCCCATGCAATAATTGCTACAATTAGCCCTACTATTCCATATAAAATCGTATCCTTGGCCTGCTTTATTCTCATCGCATCGCCTGTCGAAGTGATATACCGAATACCGCCGACGATAATTACTATTACAGCTATAGCACCAGCTATGTAAAGTAATAAATTGGTGAATACATTTATAAAACTATCTGGGCTTCCGGTTAAAGGTCTTTCCCCATCTTGGACTATACATTGCTTTTTATCGTCCGAGAGCTTATTTCCGCTACTGGTGCACAGGCTCTGTTCGGATGCACTTAACTCCCCTTGAGCATTAACAACAGAATAGGGAATAACTAGAGAAATAACGCAAAACAATATTATTGAAATAGAGGCTATCAATCTGCCCACTAAGAAATCCTCGAAATTACAAATGCAATTAATGCTTGTGCCACAATTGCAATTATCACACCCGCTAAGGCATAAAAAATTGTATCCTTGGCCTGCTTAATTCTTGTTGCATCGCCAGTAGAAGTTATGTAGCGAATTGCACCTATAAGGAGAAATATTACCGATATCGCACCAATGACATAGAAGAGCGTACTAGTGATGTTTTTAATCGCATTCTGAAACGCAGTTGCATCACACCCGGTATTGCCGCTTACAGCAGATACTCCTATACACTGATAGCCTGCCGCTAAGGTATAACTTGGTACTACAAGCAATATAAGAACTGAAAGATAAAATAACTTCTTTTTCATTTTGATAGCACGCTGATTACATAATTGGATATAGGTATCGCTAATGCAACAACTATCAATCCGATAATTGAGTATAGCACGGTGTCTTTTGCTTGTTGAATTCGGGCACTATTTCCAGATGCAGTTATATACCTGATAGAGCCTATTAGAAGAAATATAAATGAAAGCGTGCCTGCCGCCCAAATGAATGCGCTAACCAGAGTACGGATGTATGGCTCATTCTTGTAGGCAGTTTGGTCCAACTTCTGTGTGCCTGGACATCCAGAGGGTGGGCGCCCTCCAAACCATTTACACGTATTATTCGTGGGGGTAAAGGTTTCGGTTTGAGCATGACCTGTGCCTGCAAAGAATAAAGAAAACAAGAAGAAGCCTGCCAGCAGAAATTGTTTATATTTACTAGGTATAACCATTACCGAAATTGTATCTGTTGTTCAGGGTAGTGTAAAGCTACTTGGGTGTGTACTGAAGCACAAGTCCCACGATAGCGGGTGCTAGGAAAGAAACTGCCAAGCCTGCAATTGCGTAAGTAATTGTACTCTTGGCATTTTTTAGTTTTGTGGGATCGCCCTCGGAGGTAATGTAATTTATCCCTCCAATAATAAGGAATAGTACAGAGAGCGAGCCGGCGATGATTCCTAAAATAGCAACGATATTTGAAGCCGTCGTTTCAAAACCATGAAAGGGTATTCCTAGCGCATTTTGATTATCAAGCTTACAACCATCTTGGAGCTTACCATCCTTAATGCATGACCTATCTGCTGCGTAAGTCACCGCTGGTGAAAAAGCTACCAGGTAGATTATGGCAAACTTCTTTTTCATATCAGCCTTTCGGTAAAGAACTTAACAATCATAAAGGCCCCGGCAGAGATAATAAGCCCTACAATTGAATTTCTAAGGCCGTTTTTTGCTGACTGAACCCTCCCCGGATCCCCTTGCGAAGTAATATACTGGATACCCGACCAAGATATAAAAATGATTGCTAAAACTCCCGACAACATCAGCCCAAATTGGATTAGGTTAGCGATAATAACGTAGAAATCTCTAACTTCGTTTATTCCATCCGGGCCTACGCCTTGGTAAATGTTTGTAAATTGAGAAAATTTGAACATTATTTAAATAGATCCGGTATTCCAGTGTCGTAATTGAGAGGCAAAATAAGCGTTAATACTGCCCCCATAATAGCAAAAAGCACAAGCGCGGTTATGACCTGGGTTATTAAACTTTTAGCAGCCTTGACGTCGTCTGGATTTCCAGCAGAAGTTATGTATCGTATCCCTGCGAATACAAGCAAGCCCATCATAGCGAGGCCCATAAAGCTAATTGCTATCGTTATTAATAAGGAAGTCATAGAAAAAATAGGGTTCTGATACTTACCGTCTGCACCTGTTCCGCCAACACATTTGTCGCCCAACACTCCACTAGTCGGAACGCCTCCTTTGTCACGGCATTTTTTAGCAGCATCATCTGCAGCAAGTCGGAAGTGAAAGTTATGGTTATTTGATGCAGCCATCGTTACATTTGGGACGAAAATAGATGTAACCCCTATTGCAAGAACGAATGATGCTAGTAACTTTTTCATTGCGCTTATTCTATTACAGATTGAACGTTTTTTACACTCCAGATGCAATCCAGACAAAAATCTATTACACTTATGCTTATGAGGATGAGCATCATATCCAGGCTATTGTTAGCCACCTTTGGGGCAATTGCATTTTTGCTTGTGCCACAATTTGCAGCGAAAGCAGAGGCAGCTGATACATACTTATTCTTTTATGAGAAAAATGATGCAGACAAGATTAAGCAATATGTTGAAGCGGGTAATGTTAATGGCCTTAAACCGATTACAAGCGTCAATATTCTTGGACTACCAGATAACGACGGCAAAAAAGTCGATTTCTTGCTTAAATCAATAAATAAATCTACTCAAACTGCCAAGTACGGTGGAGAGGTAACTTGTAAGGGGCATACATTCACGCTTTATGCATATGTCAAAATACCCGACAATTTTAACAATAAAAATGAACTTGATGGTCAGCTTAAATTCGAAGGGCCAGGCAATGGAAACCAACAAAGAGAATGCTTCCCGGATGGTATGGATGCAGATAATACGAAAACCATCAGCCTTTTAAATTCAACAAAGGGAGATAATCTAGAAAAATTTAAAGCGGGAATTGATAGGGGCAATGGAGCGGGCGATGCATCCGATACCCCCTCAGAACCGGAAGCCCAGGCAGAATGTACGGCCCCGGGGTTCGGCTGGCTAATTTGCGGTGCAATCAAATATTTTCAAGAATTCACAACGTGGGTTGAGGATAATCTTATAGCACCAATGTTTACAACTACACCGCTTTCATTCAATACAGACCAGAAAGAAAATCCACAGTACGCAGCATGGAATGCCACAAGAGCGATTGCGAACGTATTTTTTGTTCTCGTGTTTATTGTGATAATTTTTGCAAACCTGTTTGGCCTACAAGCATACAACGTAAAAAAGATACTTCCTAAACTTGTTGTCGCGGCTGTTCTGATACAGGCTTCTTACTTCTTTATGGCAGCAGCAATTGATGTAACGAACATACTCGGAAGAGGAATTAGGGAAATTATGGCTGGCATTATGCCTGACGTGCAATACCAGGGGGGGGTATCGGGCGGATTTGTGACTCTGGGCGCTGGACTGCTAATAGCGGCTGCATTAGCGAGCAAAGTGGCTGCAGTAGGCATTTTTGCTGCCGCCCTTCCACTAGCGATTGGGATCCTAGCAGTAATGATTACATTGGTTTTACGTCAAACGTTGATTGTTCTAATCATTCTCACAGCTCCGCTGGCAATCGCAGCAATGATACTCCCCAACACTGAGCGCTTCTTCAAATCATGGATGAATACTTTCATAAAATTATTATTGATGTACCCGATGATTATTATGTTGTTTGCAGCAGGGCGGCTAGCAGCTTATGCTACTTTATCCTCGAATACTTCGCTGAATGGAGCTCTATCGCCAATAATTGCAATGTTATGTATGGCCCTACCATTAGTTGCAGTACCTTTTACGTTCTCATGGGCAGGAGGCCTTATGAGTAAAGTAAATTCTGGCGTATTTAAGGGCGGAGCAAAAATCCAGGGAGGGGTTGATGACAAGCTTAAGGGTCGCCGAGAGGAATACAGAAGAAAGGCTACGCTTAATGCAAACCCAAGCTTAAGTGGATGGAATAGATTAAACCCACGACAAAGATGGCAGAATAAAGTCGCAGGTGGGGGATTCTTCTATAATTCTGCTTCTGCAAAACGCAAGATTGGTGAGTCACAAGAAAAAATATTGGGACAAGATGAAAAATCTTATGGAAGACTCTTTGACACTCAAGTACGTAATGGAGCCGACAGAACAAGTCTTCTAATGGACATTGCAAATGGAAACGCAAAATCTAAGGGCTTCAAAAACGACCAAGCTGCTGTCAACTTTGCTATAGGAAAGCTGGCTCAAAGTAGAGACTTTGCTTCAATTAGAACTTTAAAACAAAGCGGGGCCAACGCGACCGCCGTCAATGCTGCCATAAACAACTCATTTAGCGACATTAGTAAAGCAGCTCCTGATATCACTAATCCTACTGGTAGCCTGAGTGCAATAGACACACTCGGTGCTGCTTCATTAGCTGATCTTGATCACACAACATTGAGCGCATATCTCGATGATCAGTCTGTTACGGCTCAAGAACGCGCTACCCGTGCTGATCATATTGGCCGGCTAGTCGTTGATGCTCATGCAGACGACCAAGTGAGAAACAAATTCAATAACGGAAAATTGCTTGGCGTTATCCATCAAAGGGCTAATGGTCAGGGCGGGAATGGACTAGGCAACTATACACAACAGGTTCAACAAATTGTTCAGCAGGCAGCGCCAGGTCAACAAGGGGCACCCGGAACAGCTAGATTTATCTAACTTTCCTTGAATCTGTCCAACAGATAGGGTACTATTATCTATTCGTCTTAATGAGGTAATGGTAACTTAATGCGGCTAGTCCAAAGTTGGGCGTTAGCTATTTTTGTGGTCATGATGCAACTAAGCGTCGGCATCACAATTGGTCAAAACGCGAACTCAGCAAACCCAATTACATCGGTTTTCACCGGTGGGGTTGCTAATGCTCAAGCACCTCTTGGGGAAACTCCGCCAGAAGCCACGACACCAAACTCCGAGGCAGCTCCACTGGTTGAAGAGCCTGGGAGCACGAAGCCTCAAAACAAAGAAGATGCTAAGCAAAAAGCCAAGGACAACTACGAATCTTGCGCCGAGCAAAATGGCAAACTCGCCTTTATGTTTTGCCCAATATTAGACAACGTCGCCAGAATGATGTCGGATACCGTAACAGGAATAATGCATCAATTTTTGCAGGTTGAGCCGTTAAAGTTTGAGGGTCCCATTTTTGAAACATGGAACGCAGTAAGAGCGCTCGCGAACATTGCATTCGTGATTATCTTCTTAATAATCATATTTTCCTACCTGATCCCAGTTAATACCGACGCATACAGTTTTAAAAGCATTCTCCCAAAACTCGTCGCGGCTGCGATTTTTGTGCAAGCCTCCTATTTGGTCTCTGCTCTTATTGTCGATATGGGGAATATCTTGGGGCAAGGAGTTGGAACTATAATCGACGCTGTTGCAGGAGGAGGGTCTTCACCCGATGCTTTTAATAGTGGAATGATAATCGAAAACGTAGTAACCGTTTTTGGAATCGCAACACTATCAGTTTTACTGGTTCTCGCGGCCCCATTAGCAATTCCAATTGCGTTGATGGTCGTAGTTTCGGTTGCTGCTTTCATTTTTACACTTGCAATGCGCTACTTCTTAATAGGTATGTTTATTATTATTTCGCCACTAGCTTTTGCCGCCTGGGTCCTTCCGAATACAGAAAAATATTTCCACCAATGGCTAAACTCGTTCGTCAAAATATCATTAATGTATCCAATTATCATTGGGCTACTGGCGGTAGCAGCTAACGTCGGCTCACTTATACCGCTATCGGCCGATTCTGCCGGTGCGGGCGGAAGTATTTCTCAGAGCATAGCCACTTCGCTTATCAAGATTCTGATTCTTGTTGCGGCCTTCACGGCCGTTACTCAATCGTTTCGTTGGGCGGGTGGATTTATGAGTGCGACCGGTGATGCCGTTGCTGATCTCAGTAAAAAGGGCCGGGGCAAAATCAAGGACAGCCAGATGTATGAAGATGCCAAGAATAAAACCAAGAGCCGGCAACTTAAGCGAGTCGGCAAGGTTGGCGATAAGCTGAGCAGCCTTACTAGTAGTGACAATAAAGCGGTTAGTACAGCAGGGAAGGGCATGTACCACGCTGGGACACTTTTGCTTGCAGGCCATAGTGGTAGCTCGCTTGCAAAGCAACGTGATTCTTCTAAGCTGGTTAAAAAATATGCCGACCAATTGGACGACATGAAAGAGGCCGACATGATGAACCAGCGTAGAGCGCTAATGAAATATTATGGCGATCCTGCTCAAAGCGCGAAGGCGAAAAAAGAACTTGTGCAAAATGGTGGGGAGTCTCTGCTTGGTTACACGACGTCATTTGAAGGAAGGCAGGCAATGGTTAGAAGGTTGGCCAAAGACAACTTATTGGGACCCGAGCTAGGAAATGCGATCCATGGATTTGGTCACCCTCAAGACTTTCAAATGCTAATTAAGGAGAACGGTAAAAACATGGGCAAATCTCCTGGGCAGTTCGCTAGGTTTGATAGAGACAATCCAAGCGAGGTAAACCCATTAACTGGCGACCCAATAGTCATGGGTGATGTTAACGGCGGTATGGCAAAGAGCTTCTTATCTGGGCTAACCCCATTCAGAGTTGCTGGAGACGACTTTAAGATTGATAACTTCAATATTGCAGCCGACAATACCGCAAAAAGCACAGCAACTGCTGTGAGAATTTCTAAGCAGTGGTCAAGAGTTCTGGGCGAGTATCTGCCTCACTCCATTGAAGACAACTTTGATCCAACCGATAGACGTAACTTTATGGGCGCAGACAAGCGCGCGGCATTACTTAAAGCTATGGGACGGAATAAGCTAGAGTTTACCTATACTCAGGAAGGGTTAAGAAAGTATGATGAAATTCTTGATATGGTAAAGAACAATTTGGGAGCACATCAGGACGCAATTCATCTTCTGGAGCAAGAAGCCGACTGGGCTAGCATACGAGCAACATTAGGTCTATAGATGGTGGCATCTGGAGCATTAACACTGTAAAATAAGCGTAAGAATTGAGGAGGGTGATGGGCACCTATAAGGTTCCACAAAACGTTGAGTCTGAGGATAAGATCCTTGGGCCATTATCGCTCAAGCAGTTTATCTACGCATTGATTGGCCTTGGCTATGGATTTATTACCTTTGCGCTGTTTCAACAGGTTATATTCATCTGGTTTATTGTTGGCATTCCTCCAGCGCTTTTTTTGCTTGCGCTTGGATTGTATCAGAAAGACGACCAGCCCCTAGAAACTTATGTAATTGCAGTGGCATCCTACTTTACTCGACCGAGGATTCGGTTCTGGGAAAAAGAGCCAATTGCCGAGGTCTTCCGGGTTGAGCCTCCTCCTCCAAAACAAGAGGTTATGCAGCGAGATCCTGGTGAAGTTCGTAGCCAGCTTCAACAGCTTGCAGAATTGGTTGACACTCGCGGTTGGTCTGCAAAAGAGCCTGAGGTTCAAGAGCCAGAAGTCGTTCCTGTTGTTGACCTTCAAGGTCGTATCGGTGCCGAAGTTCTAAGCCAGGCGCCTACTCCTGTTACCCCTGCCGAGATGGTATCGCCACAACCCGCCCCTCAACAGATTTACCCCGACGTTACAAATGATGATGACATCTTAGATAATACTTCTCAGTCGGCTCAGGAGCTAAATGTTCTGATCGAGAATACTGTTAAAAGCGTCAGAGAAGAGGCGATGGAAAAAATGAAGAGCGTGCCATCTGCACCATCACCAAAGCCTGGGCAGACGGTCGGTGCAGCAGCCAAGACGAGCACTCAAACCACAAGCGAAATGACAGCCCCTACATCTGGTGATATACTTAAGCTAGCTAATGAGGGCGGAGATTTAACGGTCGCACAAATTGCTGCCCAAGCGCAGCGTGTGCAAACGATGTCGGAAGGTCAAACGGTACAGGTTCGTTAATGGCAACACAAAATCAACCACAACAAAAAACACCACGTCC
>CAYRGI010000019.1:5884-10842 GCA_964423965.1 uncultured Candidatus Saccharimonadales bacterium | reverse complement strand
TCAAGCCAATCTGCTTTATTTGAGTGGTCGAAAATGCGCCCGTTAGCTGCGCCCCGGAAGCATCATAATATGAGAATATCGAGGAGGATCCCATGCTCAAGTAGTCCTGAAGCACCGATACTTCCTCATTACTTTGGTTGTAAGTATAGTTTGGGCCACTGCCAGATGGTGGAATTACACCAACCATTAACTTATTGCCACTCTTAAAATATCTAATTTTTTTAACAACTGCATCATTGGGTGAAAAGTATCCATAGATCGTTAATGAATTTGATTGAGCATCTACTACATCTGTTGTTCCACGTATGACTTTAGAAACTCTGTTTAAGGTGTTTGATAAATCGACTGCTGCTCGACTCTGATGATCTAGATACTGATATCCTCGCGAGGTGTTAACTACAAAGCTCATTATTGCCAAAGTCATCATCCCGGTGATACCAATTACAAAAATTAGCTCAAGCAAGGTATAACCATTTTGCTTACGGAGAAACATATAGACCCCCTTCTTGCACAATAGTCCCACTCCCCGTAGTAACGACAATATTCCAGGTTCCTGGGGCGGCGTTACTTAAGTTGAGATTCGCTGTGATGCTGCTACCAGAGCCGCTAACGCCTGTACCGTTGATGTCAGACTCGCCGTTACGCTGTAATTTAACGGCAGCTCCAGAGAGATTCGCACCGTTTATTGTGAGTGTGGCACTTCCGTTACCGGTGGTTTCGGTGTCCGGGCTGACAGAGGTAATTCGTGGGAACGAAGCATTATTAGTGAGGACAAGCTTAAGCGACGGGGACGTGTTTGGATCGACAGAGTACGGCTGGAATGGGTTAGAACTTGCGATTAAGTAACCTCCACCGACAGTAATACTGTAACTATCCCACGGAATCGTCCCAAAGGTAGATTGGCCATTGGAATCAGAATTGATAGTTCGAGTCGTTTTAGCTACGTTGGGATTTGTAAATGTGAGCTTGCTACTAGTTATAGTGATAGGGACATTGCTAATTGGGTTACCCGAAGTGTCTACGGCATTAACATTTAGGTTGGAAGTTCTGTCAATTGATAAAGTGACATCAGAAATTTGTTGAACTAAAACATTAGGGTTTATAAGGACGGGTGTTTGGCTCCCTGAAGGGTCTGCCATAGTCTCATCAGTACTGTAACCGGATTTTGAAACGGTAATTTTATAGCGATGGGAGCTGTCTGGTGGAAGCTTTGGAAGCACCAGCAATCCATTGGCATCGGTAGTTGAATTTAAGTTTAATGCGGGGGTTAAGCTGGCATTCGTTACGTTAACAGTTGCAGCCTCGACCGGTAGCCCATTGGCATCTAGGACCTTTATTCTAAGGATGCCCGTATTCGTTGCCGTTTCAGCAGCTTTACCCGAAATATTGGTAGATAGCATTGCAGCTAAGCGGTTGTCGTTTACAGTGTAGACCTTAATTTCAGCTTGCTTGTAATCGTAATTATAGAAATCTGTGGGCTTACTTGGGATAGTGCCTTCCGCATTACCGTCAAATGGATCGTCAACGAATTTTATTCTGGTATTTACTCTAAATTTAATATTGTTTCGGGTAATTTCTTGATTATCAGCGATACTTCCGCCCGGGTAAATATCACCATTTTGAGTTGCCAGTGAATCATATGGCAGATCTCTTAGATACTCCATTTTCTCGTTAGCAAGGGCAAGGCCCGCACTCCGGCTATTCCCAAGTTGCAGCGAAATAATATTTGTTGAAAACAGCGATACAGCCGAAATAACTATTATTGCGACCATTACCATCGCAATAACTGATTCTAGAAGAGTGAAGCCACCCTCGTTATTTAGTTTTGGCGTATGGCTTCGACGTGACACTATAAACTCCATTAGGTGCTTTTTTGCCTTTTTCTTTCTCCATTTGAGCTGAGATTGTGTAGGACGTACATGCAGATGAGCATCCATTAGGTCCAGGTGTATAGGTATAATTTTCAGCAGTTAAAGGATCAGTTGGGATATCGGTGAGGTAGGGGGTAGAGCCAAGACTTAATGCCGCAATCCACTCCGAATTTGGGTAGGTGTCATTGTCTTTGTAGTAAGCCTCAACTGCATTTTGAATCTCAACTAAATCTGCTTTTCTTTGCTTGTCCCGGGCTTTACCAGGACCACCAATAATCCCTGGCAATGATGCAAGCAGGATCAAAATAACTACGATTCCTACACCGATTATGACTTTATTGTGGAGTAGATTCTTCATTACACCGCATTACTCAATTGTGATAATGGCCCGAATACACCAATGACGATAAAACCGACTAGCCCTCCTAGTGTAACGATCAGGATTGGCTCGATTATAGATGTGATTCCAGAGACCATTGAGTCGACCTCTTTTTCGTAAAAATCCGCCAGTTTTAATAGAATTTCATCAAGTTTACCGGTTTCTTCACCAACCGAAACCATCTGGCTGACAATTGGCGGGAAAATTGTCATGGATTTGAGTGGCTCAGCAATCGTTTTACCTGCCTTGACTTCTTTTGATATGCTTCTGATCGCATCCTGGAAGACAGAGTTTCCAAGTGCAGTTGCCGTTGTGTTGAGTGCATCTAGCACAGAAAGGCCGGATGACATTAATGACCCAAAAGTCCGCGAAAATCTTGCTACATTTACCTTTACGACTATCTCTCCAAAGATAGGCATCTTGATCATCAGCTTACTAATCATTCGACTACCTTTAGGCGATTTCCTATATCTCAAAAGGAAAATAACCGCGACAACTATAGCTGCAACTAGATATATTCCGTAATTCACCAGGAATGAACTGATCGCCATCATTAACTTTGTATACCATGGTAGTTCTGTGTTAAGGCCTTCAAAAATAGAAGCCATCCTCGGTACCAAGAACACCATCAAGAAAGCAAAAGCTCCAAATGTAACAACGGTTAGAATTGAGGGATATATCATCGCGCTGCGAATTTTACCGACAATCTCGGCATCTTTTTCCATCTGGATAGCAAGTCGCTCAAGCACATCATCGAGCATTCCGCCGGCCTCACCGGCTTTAACCATGTTGATGTAGATGGGTGAGAAAACATCAGGATGGTCACCCAATGCACTGCTAAGTGGTGCTCCACCCTCAACCTTTTTTGCAGCATCGCCCAGAACTTCTTTGAGCTTCTTGTTGGTGGTTTGCGAATGAAGGATAGACAAGGCTTGTGAGATCGGAATACCGGCGTTGATCATGGTGGCGAACTGACGAGAGAAAACCATCTTGTCGGTTAGCTTTACTTTGCCGCCAAACTTGCTTAGGAAGCTGAGATTAATTCCTGACTTTTTACCGCCATCAAGTTTAATTAAAATAGGGGTTAAACCGCGCTCGTTAAGATTTGCGGCTGCTGCAGACTGGTCCATAGCCACAACGCTACCCTTTTGCATCTCGCCTCTTTTATTGTGAGCAGTGTAAGAAAAAGTAGCCATGATTACTCTCTAGTGACCCTGAATATTTCTTCGACAGTCGTTAGGCCCTGAAGCGCCTTTATGAATCCATCCTGTTGCATCGTTAACATGCCGGTTTTTACCGCTGCTCCCTGGATTTCCTCGCTGGTTGAGTGCCCAATGATCATTTGTTGAATACCTTGATCGACTTCCAATACTTCATAAATTCCCATACGACCTTGATATCCGTTTCCTCCACAAGTTTCACAACCTTCACCAGGCTTAAAGAGCTTGATCTCACCAGCTTTAAGTTCACGAAGTTTGTCTTTCGGCTCTTCTTTGGGGCTTTTAGTTTCCTCGGCTTCTTTTAGTGCCTTCGCTTCGGCTTCAGATCGATTGATGATGTTGGGGTCGGAAGCTATTTTGTCTAAAATCGACTTACTTGCTTCAATTTTATGGATTGGCTCAATTACTTTTTTCTTAGAGATAAATTTTTCTTCTTTATCGGCTTTCTTGATCTCCGTAGTATGAGCAACAGGCTTAGCGCTACCTGCGTTTCGACTTTTTTCGATATATGCCAACGCTGCCTTTACATCGAAGTCTCGATTGATATCCTCCATAACCTTACCCTCAGGAATATAGGGGACTCGGCAGGTAGGGCACAGCTTTCGAACCAACCGCTGTCCGATAACGGTGTTGACGGTTGACGCAATAAGGAAGGGTTCAATGTTCATATCAAGAAGGCGAGGAAGACAAGTAGCGGCATTATTTGTGTGAAGGGTAGAGAGAACGACGTGACCAGTAAGCGCTGCCTGGACACCAAGATCGGCAGTCTCGCCGTCACGGATCTCCCCTACCATGATGATGTTTGGATCCTGTCTTAAAAGAGCGCGCAAGCCACTCGCAAAGGTCATTCCGGCTTTTGGATTAACTTGGGTTTGGTTTACTCCCTGTACCCTATACTCAACCGGGTCTTCAATCGTCGAAATATTAACACCGGGTGTATTGAGCATACTTAGAACGCTATAAAGAGTGGTGGACTTACCGGATCCGGTAGGACCAGTAACAAGCACCATTCCGTGGGGCTTTTGAATACCTCTTTGAATCCGCTTAAGAGCTTCGCCCTCAAATCCGAGTTCCTCTAACGTAAGTGCTCGGGCAGATTCATCAAGGATACGCATAACCACTTTTTCGCCATCCATAATCGGGAGAGTCGAGACGCGGAGAGCTACAGTTTTTGAGCCCACGGCGAATTTAAATCGGCCATCTTGCGGTAGGCGGTGTTCATCAATTTTGAGGTTAGAAAGAATTTTTATTCTTGAAACAACAGCCGGAAGAATTGGTCGAGGCAAAGTCATCATTTCTTTAAGCACACCATCGACACGGAAGCGAACCTGAACGAGATTCTCTCGGGGCTCAATATGTATATCCGAGGCGCGTGATTTAACCGCATACTCAAGGATAATGTTCACAGTTTTTGCAATTGGCGCATCTTCGGCAAGGTCCTTTGCGCTGACTTCTTGCTGCTTGTCCTCTTCGGTGTTGCTGTCCTTT
>CAYRGI010000019.1:0-5874 GCA_964423965.1 uncultured Candidatus Saccharimonadales bacterium | reverse complement strand
TTAGTTATCTCTGTAGACATATTGTCCTTGTATAGGTCCAGCGCTGTTAGAATATCGTTTGCAGAAGCTAAGAATATTTTGATGTCTTGACCAATTTGCTTGGCAATGAAGTCAGCCGCCTGAAAATCCTCGGGATCTGCCATTGCCAGCTGAAAGGTAGTGCCTTGCTTACCAAACAGGACTGCTTGGTATTTACGAGCAATTCGCTCAGGTATTTTGGTTAAAACGTCATGCGGTATTTTTACATCCTTGAGCTCAACGAATGGAATATCAATGCTTGTGGCATACAGTTTTAGCAGATCATTTTCTGTGATGAGTTTTCGTTTTAAAATTGTTTGCAGCAAAGTCTGCCCGGTTTGTTCATGGACCGTTTCGGCCTCTTTCATCACCTCCGGACTGACTTTTTGGCTGTTTGTTAACAGCGCCTTAAGCTGAGCGTCAGATATACGCATCTTGGGAAAATTATAGCATAAGCGAGATGGGGACTACCAGAGAAACGGTCTTAATTTTTGTTTAATTTTGGAGTGCCATTATATCAATGCTATCCAGGGGCGGATGGCTCGATGTTAAAAGGGGATAGGCATGCAGAGCACATTTCGTTTTCTGGTGGCGCTAACGCTCACTTTTGTTACGGTTTTTCCTGTGAGCGTTAGCGCCGATGATAGCACCAGCGTACTGATCAGCGAAATCCTGACTGGAACCTCCACCGGCGCAGGTCAGGAATTCGTTGAGCTGTATAATCCAACATCCTCGGCAATTAATCTTAGCGGATGGAAGATAGAGTACAAGTCGGCAACATCCACAAACATGCCTTCAAGCTGGAATAAGAAAGCCGATCTTAGTGGGCAGATTAATGCTCAAAGCTATTATCTTGTAGCTCCCAAAAATTATTATCCGGATTCCGATTCTGAATGGAGTTCTACATTAGCCGCTTCCGGTGGGCACATTAGACTTGTTGATGGCACTGGAAAGGTTATAGATCTTTTGGGCTATGGAAACGCCAATTCGCCCGAAGGGTCGGCGTCAATTGCTCCGGCAGCTGGCCAAAGTATCGAAAGGTTACCAGGGAAAACAGACCCCTATTCTGGCAACGCCCAAGATACAAGTGATAATGCCAAAGATTTTTTGATTAGAGTTGATCCCGAGCCTCAAAACTCTAAATCAGAAATCGAACCAAGAATTGTTCTTGACCAAGATACCACCCCCGAAGACCCAGTGTCGGACGAAGATGAATCTATTAATTCTTCCCCTGCTCTCCTTATTACTGAATTGTTTATTGATCCCGAGTCGCCACTAACAGATGCCGATGATGAGTTTATAGAGATCTTTAATCCCAATGACTTCGAAATAAATTATGAAGGGTATGTGCTCAAGGGAGGATCAAATTTCAAGAACAGTTTTACTTTGCCGGCTGGGGTAGTGTCTCCAAAAGGGTATGTTGCATTCACCTCTGCTCAAACTGGTATTCCGTTAACTAACTCTGGAGGCGCCGTCCAGCTATTTAATCCGGAGCAAAAGCTAATTGACCAAACCTTAGCCTATCAGAATGCAAAACCGGGTCAGTCATGGTCTCTCGATAACGGTTCCTGGGGCTGGAGTTTAATACCGACTAAAGCTGCTCAGAACGTCATTACTTTGCCATCGGCCGTAGCATCAAGCTCTACAGTCAAAAAAACATCAAAGCAAGCCTCTCCTAAATCTGCTAAAGTAAAGGCGCCTGCTAAAGCTAAAAAAACAGCTACAAAGAGCTCAAAGGCAAAAGCGGCTAAAGATTCAAAAAAAGGTAAAAGCGAACCAGTTAAAGTTGCAGCTGCAAAAATTAAACCAGCATCTTGGCTGCTGATAACTTTAGCAATTTTCACTATGTGTTACGCAATTTATGAATTTAGACATGACATTTCAAACAGTTACAAAAAACTCAGAGGAAACCTTGGCTCTAGGAAAAGCGATCGCAAAAAATCTGAAGGGAGGGGAGACGATCGAATTAATAGGTGACCTTGGTGCTGGCAAAACAACACTTTCTCAAGGTATTGTCCATGGTCTGGGGTTTGATGGTGAAGTAACTAGCCCAACCTTTACTCTTAGCAGAGATTACCCCATTGCTGAGGGGATGACTGTTCACCATTTCGACTTTTATCGTTTAAGTGGACATGACATCGTTTCGGATGAGTTGGATGAGTTTCTCCATGATTCAAAATCAATCAATTTGATTGAGTGGGCGAGCAATGGTGCGGTAAAGTTGCCAGACGACAGAATTAGGGTTGAGTTAAAGTACGGCGACGATGAGCAAACAAGAATGATTAAGGTAATTTCGACAAAAGATGATTTTATTAAGGAATTGAAGAATGTATTTAGCTCTTAGGACAGACTCGTCAGTATCTGAATACTATCTTGTAAATTCAGATGGTGAAGTAATTGATTGTTTGAAATGGGAGTCGAGAAGAGATCTTGCCGATGGAATCCTCAAGAAACTCGAAGAATTTTTAAAAACAAACAAAAAAGATTGGTACGAAATTGACGGCATAGTAGTTTTTAAAGGGCCTGGTTCATTTACCGGACTCCGTATTGGAATAACTGTTGCTAACTCTATTTCTTATGTCAAAAAAATTCCGATCATCGCTGAGATCGGCGATGACTGGCTAATGAGTGGTACCACCAAGCTTATGGCTGGTAAAAACGACAAACAGGTTATTCCAGAATATGGAGCAGAGCCAAATATAACCAAACCTGTAAAGTAAGCTTGACGGCAGTTAGGGCAAAGAGCTTTAATTAAATTACTTGGAATATTATTTAACGTGCTAAGTTCTGCATTTTTCTGCGCACGCTGATAACTGATAGACAATTTGAAGATCATTTTCTAGCGCGATAAAAATTGCATAACCAGCGCTTCTAGGAAGCATAATATGGAGATATTACTTATTGTGGCGGGCCTTGCAGCTGGTGCTGCTGGTGGCTATGGCGCCAGTGTCTACACGTCTCGAAGAAAATCGAGTACTGCTGAAGCTAAAGCAAAGGCGATGCTTGACGAGGCAAATCGAAAGGCTCAGGAAACTACTCTTGCTGCAAAAGAAGAGTCAATTAAGATCGCTGAGGAAGCCAAGAAGGAAGAGAAAGAGCTAAGAAAGCAGATTGCAGAAACAGAGACTCGCTTGCGCGAGCGCGAGCAGTCACTTGATAAGAAGCTAGACGAGCTCGACAAAAGATCCGAGGCAATTCGAAAGAGCGAGGCTAGTCTTGACGACCTTAAGGACGAGCTGCGCAAACTTCGTGAAAAGCAGGAGAAGAATCTAGAGAAGATAGCAAAACTTACTCGAGACCAGGCAAAAGAAAAGTTGATGCAGATGGTCGAAAAAGACACCCGCGCTGACTTGGTTAACTTTGTTGAAAAGATGAAGACGGAGGCAAAAGACGATGCTGACGAAAAGGCGCGTGAAATCCTTGTGACTGCAATGGAGCGCATGGCTTCCGATCAGGCTGGCGAGCGAACAGTGACCACAGTTGCTTTACCCAGCGACGAACTCAAGGGGCGCATCATCGGTAAAGAAGGCCGCAACATTCAGGCAATTGAGCGCGCAACTGGCGTAGATGTGCTTGTTGATGACACGCCTGGTGTGATTGTTCTCTCGAGCTTCGATCCGGTTCGCCGCCAAATTGCTCGAATAACGCTCGAGAAGTTGCTAGCGGATGGCAGAATTCACCCAGCTCGTATTGAAGAGGTGGTTCAAAAAGCTAAGACAGAAGTCGATAAGATGATCAAAGAAGCAGGCGAGAGAGCTGTTAAAGAGGCGGGGGTCGCTGGTCTTCACCCTGAACTTGTGATGCTACTCGGTCAGCTCCGATTCCGAACCAGCTACAGCCAAAACGTTCTTAAGCACTCTGTCGAGATGGCAAACCTTGCGGCAACAATTGCCAGTGAGGTCGGTGCTGATGTACGCGTGGTTAAAACCGCGGCGCTCCTTCACGATCTTGGGAAGGCGGTTACTCACGAGATTGAGGGCCAACACCACCACATCTCGAGAGACTTTGCTGCCAAATATGGACTCGGCGAGGACATACAGCATGCAATTGAAGCTCATCACGACGATATTGAGGCAACAACTCCAGAAGCGGTGATTATTCGAGTGGTCGACTCTCTTTCGGGTGGTCGTCCGGGAGCCCGCGGCGATACTCTAGAAAACTACGCAAAGCGAATGACCGAGCTCGAAAATCTAGCCAACACTTTTGATGGTGTTCAGAAAAGCTACGCCGTTTCGGCGGGGCGGGAGCTACGCGTGCTTGTTGTGCCTGAAGATATTGATGATCTAACCGCCATCAAGATGGCACGTGATATTGCGACCAAGATTGAAGCAACTCTTAAGTATCCCGGCGTGATTAAGGTGAATGTTATTCGCGAAACTAGAGCAGTAGAGTACGCTAAGTAATATGAAGATTCTTTATGTAGGTGATATCACAGGAAAGCTTGGTCGCGAAACGACTAAGTCATTCTTACCCGATGTGATAAAGGAAAGTGGAGCAGACTTTGTTATTGCCCAAGGCGAGAATGTAAGTCATGGTAAGGGCCTGCAACCAAGTCACGCCGACGAGCTCGAAAAGGCAGGCGTCGATTTCTTTACTGGCGGGAATCATTCGTTATCTAGAACCGATGCGCTGGACCGGGCAAATGTGCTGCGCCCAGCAAATTTGGGGGCTGGGATACCAGGCAAAGGGCACACCATTGTCAGCACTCCATTTGGCAAGATTCTTATAGCAAGTCTTCAGGGTCAGGTTGTGGGTGTTGATTCAGCCAAAAAGCTAGACAACCCCCTATCCATAATTGATCAGATTCTTGAAGAAAATAAGAACGAAAATCTTATCGCCACCATTATTAATTTCCACGGAGATTTTTCCAGCGAAAAAGTGGTCATTGGCCAGTATCTTGATGGTCGAGTTACTGCCGTTATTGGCGACCACTGGCATGTACCAACCGCAGATGCCCAAGTTCAGCCAAAAGGCACGGCGCATATCAGTGATGTCGGTATGGTTGGTGCTCTGGATTCTTCTTTGGGTGTAAAAACTGAGATCATTACACAAAGATGGCAGCAGCCTGATCTAAGGATTCGAAATGAGATGGAAGAAGATGGTCGTCGCCAGTTTAATGCGGTAATAATTGATGTTGATACCAAAACCGGTTTGGCTAAATCTATTAATCTGATACGTAAAATTGCCGACTAATCAATTGGTTTGGATGCCAAAAATGCATCAGAATTTTGAGAATATTTTACCTTTATAAAGGGATAAACATTTGCTATGCTAGAGGAAGTAAGGAGGGTACTTCTCGCATGACGAAGCAAAAACTCATCGAAACACTAGCTCGCGAGACATCGCTTAGCAAAAGGGAGGTCGAGCAGGTTTTAGTTAAGCTGACAGGCATCGTCGGAGACACGATCAAGCGTGGGGAGAAGGTATCCATTACCGGATTTGGGACTTTCGATCTCGGTAAACGTGCGGCAAGAAGAGGAGTCAACCCTCAGACCGGCCAAGAGATTCATATTCCAGAAATGCCAATGCCAAGATTTCGCGCCGGCAAGCGACTCAAAGAGGTAGTTCGCCCAGAGTCGATGAAAAACTTGCCAATAGATTAGCTGGCATTGACCAAAAGCGCTTTTTACAGGTATAATTAGCCAGTTCTGTTGCCTGCCGGGGTGTGGCGCAGTTGGCTAGCGCGCCTGCTTTGGGAGCAGGAGGTCGAAGGTTCGAGTCCTTTCACCCCGACCATATATAGAACATCTTGCGGGTGTCGTATAGTGGCTATTATGTCAGCCTTCCAAGCTGAAGACAGGCGTTCAATTCCCCTCACCCCCTCCAGTTATTATTTCGCCCTGCCCCCGTAGCTCA
>CAYRGI010000018.1:0-11537 GCA_964423965.1 uncultured Candidatus Saccharimonadales bacterium | reverse complement strand
AAGAATCAATAAGAAAGCCCCGAACTTCAGGGCTTTCCTAAAGCTTGGGGCTAATCAGCGACTGCAAGAGTGTCTACCCAGCGACCGTCAACAAAAACGAAGCCGGCATCGCGAAGTCGCTGTGCAATTATTTCTGGATGAGCTTGCTCCATGTGACGGTTCTGCGCGTCTCCTTTTTCTGTGACTTGGTGCCCGCAAAAGGGGCAAGCGATCATGCGATCACTTGGCATGTGCGCCTCCTTGATGCATCTCACGTACCTCTTTATGTGCCTCCCTTATTGCTTCCTTTGCTTCAGCTATCTTCTCAACTACCAATGGGCTTAACTTCGTGTTTGGGCCCGGAAGGGAGGGGATATTGATCGTCGCCATTGCAAATCAGCTCGCAACTACCTCTCGAGCGGCCATGTACCCGCTAATGAACCTATCGATATCGATCCGCTTCAGGGGGTTAAGAACAGTTACCCTAAGAACGAGATTGTACTCAGAAGGGGGGCGCTTCAATGACATACTCATATCGCTCAGCGAACCAATGCCTCCAACCTGCTCAACAAGCATCCCCATCGAGCCCAAGCCGATGAGCCGTCTGCGCTCGCTCAGTTCTGATGAATCGTCCCACCAGTTGGAGACTGCTCTAGCATCATGGATAATGCCGTAGACACTGGCAGTGTGAACAAGAACTTGACCATTTCGGTGGGAAACGATCAGGTGGAAGTTGTAGTCGTCTGTCGGATTGATGAAGCCGCTCCCATTGATGAGAGCCAGTCTTACCTTGGGGTCGAGCTCGACATCAAACCGTCTCAGGTCTGGCTCGAGCTCTTGGCCGAGAAAGTCGTAAACGGGATCTACCAGATCCGGATCTAGGCCAACACTTTCATCCATGTCAAAGATGCTCTTTCTCTGCATGAGACCGCAGCAGCAACGGATCGCCATTTGCGATAAATTACTATTACACTTTTTTTATATAATTGCAATGGTAGTCCACCTGATGTCGAACTGGAACAATATAATAGGAGGTAAGGTAACTTGCTTTACTACATTGGTGGATACAGGATAATTGCTGCGATGCCATTGATTGTTATTGAAATAAATAGAATAACAATTGCATAAATTAAGGATTTTAGAACCTTAGTGGAAATTGAAATTTCCGGATTAGACGTTTTCTGACGATATATTTCAATAATAAAACTAAATATTGAAGCTGCTACAGAGAAGAAAAAATATACATTACTGAAGTATTGATAAAACTTCACGTTGTCTAAGTTAGTTGGAGAGTATTGGAAGAAATTTGTGGTTTCACCTTGGACGTTTAATAAAGTCATTAAGAAAGGCCCTAGTACAGACAATAAAAGTATTAGAACCGAAGCTGTTTTTCTTGTTGGAAGTTTAGCCACGAACAAAGTATATCATTTAAGCATAAATCTGATGCAAAAAGTGAAGGATTATTGATGGAAATAGGCTATTGCATCGCTAAAAACATTCCTGGAGTAGTGGCCACAAAAGACACTGTGGAGTTTACTTACGTCCCCGAAATGGGTAATAAGTCCTTCAAATGGAGTGACTTGGATGATTTACAATCAAAAATACAATCATTAGAACTAGATCGATTTCAGTAAATAATTGCGGGTAGTCCCAAGGGGATTCGAACCCCTGTTACCGCCGTGAGAGGGCGGCGTCCTAACCACTAGACGATGGGACCAAAAGCAGGCAATGCCTGCAGTACTTGAACCCGAATACTGTAACAGAAAATGGGCAACTTGTCCATAACCGTAAAAGGGTTGGCAGAAAGCGATTAACGGGTCATAATATAGGAAAACATAAGAGGTTTAGTGGACGCAAAATCCCGTAGATATACGGTTCTAGCGGCCCTTCAGGGGCTAATGGGTGCAGTTATTGTAACTGCTACCAGTCTAGTCTATGCTTTCGAGCCGAGTTCACTACACAACGCCAGTCTTACTATGGCTATGGCAATCTGCGGTGCTATCGCCGCGCTTTACTACATCAGCGTTCATCAATTCTTGAAGAAGAAGTATCTTGCTGGCTCAACGCTGTTCTTGAGCTTGATAACTGGCTTAAATATTCTGCTAGTTGTATCTGCAACAGGCGGCCTAGATTCTCCATATTACGCCTTGTGGTTGCTAGCACTGGTCATAGCAGGCTTCTTCGGTATGACGGCAACATGGATAGTATTCCTACTGACAGCTGCCTACTTCATATATGTGTTCTGGCTAAACGACTTCTCCAGGGACTTTATCGTTGCACACCTTGGCGAGCTAACCATGACTCTTGCAACTGCCTTTATTGCCGAATGGATCCATCGCTCACTTGGAAGGAGTGATATGCAGCACGCGACGGTCAGCAAGCTTTCCGGCAAACTATCCGCCGAATCACTCAAATCTGAGGTGATTATGGACAGTGTTGGTGAAGGCATTCTAGTTGTAGATACCAATCGACGGATTCAGCTTTTTAATCCGGCAGCGGTTGGATTGACTGGATGGGATGCTTCAACCGCACAAGGCATAGATTATCGTCTTGTACTTAATCTAAGAGATCAAGCTGGCAATAAACTTGATGACCAATCTGATCCATTAACCAAGATGTGGCAGCAAGGCAAAAACTTAGTGGTTAATGACCTCACGATGGAGACAAAGGGCGGTAAAAAGATTTCCGTCTCGCTCTCGCTATCTCCTTTATTCGACAACGAACATCAAATCTCTGGCGGGATTGCACTTTTCCGCGACATTAGCGCCGAAAAAGAGGTTGAGCGCCAGCGCAACGAGTTTATTTCAACCGCCTCACACGAGATGCGAACACCAGTTGCCGCCATCGAGGGTTATCTATCTCTTGCCATGAATACATCTGTCGCCACTATCGATGAGCGAGCCAAGGGCTACCTAGAGAAGGCTCATACTTCGACCAAGCATCTTGGCGATCTATTCCGCGATCTTCTTTCAATAACCAAAATTGAAGACAAGCACGAAGGCGGAGAAGAATTCATCAACCTTACCGAGATGGTGCAAAGTGCTGTCGATGATATGAAATTTGAGGCCAACAAGAAATCACTCGAGCTTCAGTTCGGTCCAGAAGGCGAGCAGGTTAGAGGAGAACAGTACACAATGCCTGTTTACGCAGTTAAGGCAAATCCTCAACGACTCAGAGAAGTCACAATGAACTTAATCGAGAATGCCATTAAATTCACCTCCGAAGGCAGCGTACGAGTAACAATCGGCGGGAACGATCAAAATGTTACCGTCTCTGTTGCAGACACGGGTATAGGAATTGCCCCCGAAGACATCCCGCACCTTTTTCAAAAGTTTTACCGAATTGATAACAGTTCAACCCGAACTATTGGTGGGACCGGTCTAGGTCTTTATCTCTGCCGTAGTATTATTGAGCGAGCTGGAGGTAAAATTTGGGTAGAGAGCAAGCCCAAGCAAGGTTCGTCGTTCAAGTTTAGTCTACCGCGCCAAGCTAGCGAGAAAGTTAAAAAAGAGGATGCGGTCAGTAATGTCTCTCAGTCTCAGCATGCTGAAGTACCGGCATATGCTGCGCCCGCGGCTTCGCCCGTGACAGCGGTATCAGCACCAGCAGCTACGCCCGCACCGGTTCAGGCAACAGCAATGAAGGTTATGAATGACATTAAGAAGCCAGCATAGGGTTTGCAGATGAAAACCAATATTGTTATGCTTAAGGAAATAAGGAGCTAAAATGGCGAAGATTTTACTAGTTGAGGATGATTTTAGCCTTCGCGACATCTACAGCGCACGAATTCAAGCGGATAACCACACAGTTGTAACTGCGTCAGACGGAGAAGAAGCCCTTGCAGTTGCAATGCGAGAGCATCCAGATTTAATTATTCTTGATGTAATGATGCCAAAAATCAGTGGTTTTGACGTACTGGATATACTGCGCTCAACACCAGAAACAAAGACCACAAAAGTTATCATGATGACTGCACTTGGCCAAGATTCCGATCGAGAGAGAGGTGAGGCGCTCGGAGTAAATAAATACCTGGTCAAGTCGCAGGTCACCCTTGAGGATGTTATAGTTTCCGTCAACGAAGTACTAGGTGGCGGCAGTTCAGTACACCAGCATGGGCAAGCAACCCAGCCTAACCCTGAGTCTGATACCACTCAAACTTCACCCATGGATCAACCACAGACTCCTCAAGCCAACACGGAACCTCCACAGGCATAAGACAATAGTTACGCCTACTGATAAAATAAGAGGGCGATGATTCGAATTAACCAGTATGTAGCAAGATCTACTGGCGTATCTAGACGAAAAGCAGATGGGCTAGTTGAAGATGGTCGCGTTTTTATAAATGGCTCAGTTGCCAATATCGGCCAGCAGGTTAAGGAAAGTGACTCTGTTTCATTAGACGGGGTTGATTTACAGAAACAAAATATAAAAACTATCGCCTTCAATAAACCCGTTGGATATGTTTGTAGCCGCGTAGGTCAGGGAGGCGATAAAACAATATATGACCTCTTGCCTCATGATTTTTCTAACCTCAACCCTGTTGGAAGACTCGATAAAGACTCTTCGGGCTTGATGATACTAAGCAACGACGGAGATTTAATAAACAAACTAAGCCATCCGTCATCTGGTAAATGGAAGCGATATTATATTGAGACCAATCCAAAATTGACTGATGAAATGCTAGAACGCCTTAATCAGGGTGTTGATCTTGAGGACGGCAAGAGCACTCTTAAAATTGAACGAAGTGGTTCAGGCTATACAGTTCTAATGCAGGAAGGGCGCAATCGCCAGATTAGACGGACGATAGAGAGGGTGGGGTCAATCGTTACCAACCTCCACAGACAGGCAATCGGCGAAACCGAAATTGGGACGTTAGCCGAAGGAGAATGGGAAGAAATCAGTGAGGAAACCAAATAATGATTACGCCTTCACTGATAATTGCTGGCATAGCACTTTTATCTTCGACTATGCTGGTGAATATGGGCCCATCGATCGCGGGCGTTAATCCCTTCGCAACTAAAGAAGAGAAGGTTGAGATATCGACCGCTCAAACTCCCATCAAAATTGCTGAGACGCAGCCCCAAATAAATGCAACTTCTGTAATAGCTGTCGATAAAGCCAGTGGCGCAATACTATATGAACGAAATGCTGACGATAAAAGACCAATTGCTTCTATAACCAAACTTGCGACCGCCATAGAGACAGTTGGTGTATATAGCCTCGATGAAAAAGTTACAATTCCGCAGCTGCCAAAATACGGGCAAGCAGACGAAATTATAGGCCTCAAACAGGGTGAGACTTATAAGGTAAGAGATCTGCTTAAAGCACTTTTAATAAATTCGGCAAATGATGCTGCGGATGCTCTTGCCATTATTAATAGCGGAAGCTCGGAAGCTTTTAGTAAAAATATGACCGAGAAGGTCAATGAGTGGGGTGTCGAAGATGTTAACTTCAACAACCCCTCAGGCCTCAAAGATGAAGGCAACGAGGCAACCGCAAGGGCAGTAGCCAAAATGGGGATTCTTGCGTTACATAATCAGACCATTGAACAACTAGTTGGGACGGGGACAAGCAGCATTACTAGTACATCTGGCAGGGCAATCCCTCTCGAGCCCACTAACAAGCTATTGCAGACGGGTCAATATAAGGGTATAAAGACTGGATACACTCTCGCTTCTGGACAATGCTTTATTGGCCTCACAAATGTACAGGGCCATGAAGTTGTAACGGTCGTTCTTAATAGCCCAGATCGATTTGGCGAGACACAACAACTAGTAAATTGGATTGATAACACATACAAATGGCAGTAATACCTATAGTTGCAATAATCGGACGCCCAAACGTGGGCAAATCCAGCTTGTTCAATCGTCTGGTTGGCCAAAGACAGGCTATAACACACGAGACTGCCGGGACAACTCGAGACGCTAATTACGGCCTCGTGTCGTGGTCGGGTCAGCAGGCCATGTTTGTTGATACTGCGGGTCTGCATAAGAGCCAGGATAACCTCGAACTGCAAGCGATTGAGCAGATTACTGCCGTAGCAGATATCGCTAGCGTTCTTGTAATAGTGGTTGATGCAGGCACGATGCTCACAACCGAAGACCAGGAAGTAGTAAAACTTGCCAGAAAATCAGGTAAGCCTGTGATACTAGCATTGAATAAAATCGACACTGCACACGGAAAGCCGCTCGACGAATTCACCAAGCTTGGCCTAAAAGAAGTTATCGAAACTTCTGCCATCCACGGGCGTGGTACAGGTGATCTGCTCGATCTGGTATTTGGGCATACTGGGAGCAAAACAGAGCCGGAGACCAAAGACGGCATAACAATTTCCATTGTCGGTAGACCAAATGTTGGTAAATCAAGCTTGATGAACTCCATGCTAGGCAAGCAGCAGGCAATTGTTTCGGATGTTGCGGGAACCACCAGAGATGTAAACGCTGGGACAATTAAGTACCACGGCACAAATATTCATATATTAGACACGGCGGGGCTTAGGCGAAGGGGCAAAATTGAGGCAGGTATCGAAAAATACAGCGCCCTAAGAACGCTTGCGGCAATTACCCGCAGCGACATCGCTATTGTAGTCATGGACTGTACAGAGCTTGGAGTAGCAGGTGATCAGCATATCGCAGGACAGGTAATCGAGGCCGGCAAAGGAATGATTCTGGTAGCCAATAAATGGGATGCCGTCGAGAAAGAAACTGGGACTCAAGAGAGATATACGCGACGGATTCAACGTGAGTTTGCGTTTGCCCCCTGGGCGCCACTTGTGTTCACGTCTGCCACCCAAGGTCTTAATGTCACCAAGCTATTTGAGCTTGTAACAGAAATTTATCATCGACGTTCTACAAAAATTGCGACGGGCGAGCTAAATAGGCTCGTAGAAGACCTTACTTCAAAGCAACCTCCTGCGGGATTAAAGGGTAAGCAGCCAAAGGTTAAGTATGCAACTCAAACAGATACCAACCCTCCTACTTTTGGCATCCATACCAGCTACGCAGATTTAGTGCATTTTTCTTATCAGAGGTATTTAGAAAATGGCATCAGAGATAAATACGATTTTATCGGTACACCGATCAAACTAGAATTTAAGGGTAAATAATGAAACTGATTGTAGGATTAGGAAATGTTGGCGATAAATACCAAAATACTCGCCATAATCTTGGTTTCGGCATTATTGACCTAGTGGCAATTGGATTTGGGAAGCAGCCGAGCGACTTTTCGCAGCACTCAAAAGCCTCTGCTAATGTTCTTGATTTAAAGAGCTCTCATGAGTGCATTTTGGTGAAACCAACTACGATGATGAATCTTAGCGGCCAAGCCGTTGGTGAGCTAGCACGGTTTTATAAGATTGATTCGTCAGATATATGGGTAGCATACGACGATGTCGACATGGCATTTGGACAAGTAAGAATAAGGAAGGGCGGTCCGACTGGGGGTGGCCACAATGGGGTTAAATCTGTGATAGCTCACGTCGGGGAAGACTTTTGGAGAATTCGTGTAGGAATAGCAAATGAGTTTTTAAAAACCACACCGACTGATAAATTCGTATTAGATAAATTCTCGGCAGAAGAGTCCAGTAAGATCCCATATATTCTCCGCATCGTAGCCGAAATAATTGAAAATGCAGTAGACTCTGGGGATCTGTCGGATCAGACTGTTAAACCCTCAATTTAATAAGTACTTAATAAAGACAATTTATTTTTAAATAAACAAAACCCCATGTCAGGGTAACGGTGGTTTCCGCGGACACAGGGTTTTGTCACACCCTCCAAGACCGTGCGTATTATTCGCATTTTCGCGATCTGCTCACATATGAGACCGGGTATTGGAGGGACTGAACTACCTGCTTAACAACCTAAAGGAGGGTGCATTCAGGTTGCAACGAGCAGGCAGGTCAGTAGGGTTTACTGGTATAAAGAACGACCTAAAAAAGGTATAAGTACAAACCTAACATAGTTTGTTATAAATGTCAAGCAATATTATGCAAGTATTTAGTCATTATTCTAATGCTTATAGTGCAGATTCACAGTATCCATCTTTGCTGAAGGAGGTTCCGCACTGCCCAAAGAAGATATATTCCAAAGGTAGCCTACGCGAAATGCCTCTTGTTGCAGTTGTTGGTACGCGAAGGCCAACTGCATATGGAAGGCGTGTAACCGAACAACTGGTTTCCGATTTGGTTAATGCTGGAATCGGAATTATATCTGGTTTAGCGCTAGGGGTAGACTCTGTCGCTCACCGAACGGCAGTTGAAGCCGGTGGATATACAATTGCAGTACTTGGTTGCGGAATAGACCGTGTATACCCGTCATCGAACCGTGAACTTGCAAAAAATATCCTGGACAACGGAGGAGCGCTGATTAGCGAGCTTCCGACCGATACAGAGCCAAGAAAGCATTATTTCCCGGCACGTAATAGAATTATCGCTGGAATGAGTATGGGTGTAGTAGTCACAGAAGCAGATTGGAAGAGCGGCACATTACATACCGCAAACTTCGCCTTAGACTACGGGAGAGAGGTCATGGCAGTACCAGGGGATATTTACAGGGATTCTTCTGCAGGGCCCCACAACCTCATCAGGCAGGGTGCTCAACTTATCACGGAAGCAACGCATATACTAAATGCTTTAAATATTGAGGCCAAAATTACTTCTAAGTCGCTCCAGCCAAAACTTAATAATACCGAAAGTGTTCTGATTGATCTGATGAAAAAGGGTATTACTTCTAGCAATGAGCTCATAAGTATATCTGGACTTGAGGCATCCGTTTACGCTCGGACAATTACAATGCTTGAAATAAGTGGCAAAGCAAAAAATCTAGGCGGCGGGAACTGGGGAGTTACTACCAGAACTTGACCTCAGTTTGATGCGACGTTCTTCGGAAATTGCGAGTCTTAATAGCACATAGGCGCCTACATATATGATAAATGTACTCATGGCAGAAAACTGCTCTCGATAAAAGTAGAAAAATTGGGTCACGAACAAGTTGATTAAGACGCCCTTCATAAAGAGCTCATATGCTTGTAGCCTATCCTTACTCATTTGAGGGATGCCTCTAAGAATGAATACAGTCGCAACCGATGTACTGAATAGCTGTAATAGATCGGCAGTCGGAGCATTGCCATTTCCGTCAAAGATCTCTGGTTTTGTCTGCAAAATTCCAACAAAAATCACTATAAGAGACCATACTGCTAGTGCAATTAGTAAGCCATCAATAATTCTAATCCCAGACTTTGTCAGAACCCATTGCCTGTAACCTTTCTCAATATTCCGACGAAGTTTTCGAGGCCAGGAAGGCTTAGGCGGTTCTCCGGCGTCCAGTTTTTCGAAGGCTTCAATAAGGCTTAACACCATTGGATCTTTTTTGTTCGCCTTATGCAGGTATTTTAGAACTCTTTCTTTTTCTGCTCTATCCAGATCTTCAACAACCGCTTCTTCCGACATCTGAAGCGCATTCATTAGATATTCTCGCTGGGTCAACTTCTCGTTGCGTGCAAGATTCCTAAACCCTATAAATAGGCCAATAAAAACTAGATATAGCAAAGCGACTGTTGGTTGAAAAAAGTAGTTATTATCACGAGTAATAAATTTCCCAAGTTCATCAATAAAAAGTCCAAAGCCAATTCCTCCAAGGAGGCTAGCAAGTATAAGTGCTCTGTATCCAATGAAGGAAAAACTAATCACCATAGCTATCAACATCAATAAACCTCCTGGCAGCATATGGGCGATATGAAGAGTATCGCCCCCAACAGAAGGGTAATTAGCCAGCTCAAGATAAAATCGGGTAAGCAGAACTGTGCTCAAGGCTGCAACGAAGAAGATTTCTAGGAGATCTGCAGAACGGGCATTTCGATTGAATACGTTTTTGAACATAGCTTTAGCTCTTTGACTAGATTCTATCATGCAATTCGTGTCTTATCTGAATTGACAATGCTCCTCATAAATTCCATAATAATTTTTTATGGAAAACTTCTGGACTCAATTTAATAAGAAGCCATTTTTTGTTTTGGCGCCAATGGACGATGTTACCGACACTGTATTTCGTGAGATAGTGGCATCGGTCGGCAGCCCAGACTTATCTATGACAGAATTTGCATCTACCGATGGTTATGCCCATCCCAAAGGGCGCCCCAGCGTTGAAAGACGTCTACTCGTTAATGAAAGCGAAAAGCGCATCGGCATTCCTTTAATTGCGCAGATCTGGGGGCACGATCCAAACAACTACCGCGAAATGGCCAAAGACCTTGCCGCCAGCGGTGACTTTGTTGGCATTGACATCAATATGGGCTGCCCAGAGAAGGGGATCGTTAAGAGGGGGTGCTGCGGTGGCCTTATTAAAGAAGAGAACTGGAATAATGCAGCAGCCATCATTAGAGCTACCAAGGAAGGGGCAGGGGATCTGCCCGTTAGCGTCAAAACTCGAATCGGTGTAAATGAGATTATCACCGAAGATTGGATAGGTTTTCTTTTGAAGCAGAACATTGCGGCGCTGACCGTTCACGGCCGAACCATAAAGGAAATGAGCAAGGTCCCTGCTCACTGGGATGAGATAAAAAAAGCAGTCGAACTAAGAGATCAAATAGCGTCAGCAACCGTTATCATAGGAAACGGTGACGTTGAGAACATCGCACACGGGCGCAAGCTAGCAGAACAATCGGGTGTAGATGGAATTATGATTGGTCGTGGAATACTCAGGGACATCCAAGCACTTTCAACGAATCTCCAAGAAATGTCGCCAAAAGATAAGATTCAGCTCTTTGAGAAGCACTTGAATTTGTATGAGAAAACATGGGGAGATACAAAATCATTCGCTCCTATGAAGAAGTTTGCGAAGCTTTACGTTAGCGGTTTCCCAGGTGCAGTTGAGATCCGATCTATGATCATGGATAGCCATTCTTATGAAGAAGCTAAACAAATTCTCAACAAATTAACGGCTGCCCAAGTTTATTAGATCGAAATTAAAAATGCCCTTTACATTATGGGTTACCTTTATATAAAGTAAGCCGAGTATGAGCAAGAATCTCGTAATTGTTGAATCCCCGGCAAAGGCGGCAACCATAGAGAAGTACCTCGGGAAGGACTTCACGGTAGCGGCCAGCTATGGCCATGTACGAGATCTACCAAAGAAGGGTATGTCAATTGATATCGATAAAAACTTCGAGCCTACGTACGAAGTAAGTCCTGATAAAAAGAAGACTATCACCGAACTTAAAAAGAAGGTTAAAGAAGCCGATACCGTTTGGCTCGCATCTGATCCCGACCGCGAGGGAGAGGCTATTGCTTGGCATCTCTGCTACGCCCTGGGGCTAGACCCCAAAAAGACTAAGCGAATAGTCTTTCGAGAGATCACTGAGCACGGGATCAAGAATGCTGTCCAGAACCCGCGGACGGTCGACGGCAATTTGGTTGACGCACAACAGGCAAGACGTGTTTTAGATCGGTTAGTTGGATACGAGCTTTCTCCAGTTCTATGGAAGAAGGTTGCCCCCGGTCTAAGTGCTGGCCGCGTACAATCGGTCGCTGTTCGTCTTATAGTTGAGCGTGAACGCGAGAT
>CAYRGI010000017.1:0-12157 GCA_964423965.1 uncultured Candidatus Saccharimonadales bacterium | reverse complement strand
GGTAGCGAAATTCCTTGTCGGGTAAGTTCCGACCCGCACGAATGGCGTAACGATTTGGGCACTGTCTCAAGGAGGGACTCGGTGAAATTGCAATGCCGGTAAAGATGCCGGCTACCCGCACCAAGACGGAAAGACCCCGTGGAGCTTTACTACAACTTGGCATTGGGCCGGGTTGCAGCATGTGTAGCATAGGTGGGAGACTTTGAAGTCAGGGCGCTAGCCCTGATGGAGTCGCCAGTGAAATACCACCCTTGCTGTAATCTTGTCCTAACCTGGACCGCAACAAGCGGATAATAGGTTAACAGATGCTGATTACAGAGTAGAGCAACACCGTGTCTATAACTACATTTATGTTTTTATAGACATGAAAGCTTTTTTCTCTGTTTTCAATGCACGCATCTGTTAAACACTTATTGTCAGTTTGTTCCGGTTCAGGAACAGTGTCTGGTGGGTAGTTTAACTGGGGCGGTTGCCTCCTAAAGAGTAACGGAGGCGTTCAAAGGTTGGCTAGATACGGATGGAAATCGTATCGATAGTGCAAGCGCATAAGCCAGCTTGACTGCAAGGCCTACAAGCCGAGCAGGTGCGAAAGCAGGAGCTAGTGATCCGCTGTCACACTGCGAATTTATTCGCAAGAAAGTGGAATCGGCAGCGCTCAACGGACAAAAGCTACCCCGGGGATAACAGGCTTATAGCGCCCAAGCGTCCACAGCGACGGCGCTGTTTGGCACCTCGATGTCGGCTCGTCTCATCCTGGGGGTGAAGCAGCTCCCAAGGGTATGGCTGTTCGCCATTTAAAGAGGTACGCGAGCTGGGTTCAGAACGTCGTGAGACAGTTCGGTCCCTATCTGGTGTGGGCGTAGGAAACTTGCGGAGGTTTGTCCCTAGTACGAGAGGACCGGGATGAACGAACCTCTGGTGTACCGATTGTCGTACCAACGGCATCGTCGGGTAGCTAAGTTCGGTTGCGATAAGTGCTGAATGCATATAAGCACGAAGCCATCTCCAAGATTAGGTTTCCCCATGAGACCCCAGAAAGACTATCTGGTTGATAGGCACCAGGTGTAAGCGTGGCAACACGTTCAGCCGAGGTGTACTAATCGGTCCATCGACTTTTTTATGAAGTTTGACAAGCGGTTTGTGGCTTACAATTAAGTCATAGTACCCTTTGTAAAGTTACATCCGAAACTCTTTTTAAGAGCTTCGGGCTCTCCAAATCGGAGCAATCTGCGTTCATTTCTGGCCTAGCCAGAAACCGTTTACTGTTCTGTGTTTGGAGAGCCCGGTGCTTTTAGCGGTGAGGCCACACCGGTTCCCATCTCGAACACCGAAGTTAAGCTCATCAGCGGCGATGATACTCGTAAGGGGAAAGTAGCACGGTGCCGGATTATCAAAAAGACGTCCTTTACGGGCGTCTTTTTGTATGGTCAATTTTTTTTGACTAGCGTAACTACTTTGATCCGTGTTTCAATGCTTATGTAAGGGGAGGAGTTGAATGGGGCGCGTCTTTAAATATTCGCAAATCCAGCAGAAGAAAGTTCCAACTAAAGAGGACTTCTTTCGCGGCAAAGCAGACATTATCAATACTATTGAGCATACAGCGGACATAAAAGGTGCAATTATATGTGGCTCACTGCTTCATGGAACATTTAACTCACGTAGCGACATCGATGTGGTTCTTTATCATCTCGACACCATTCAATCGAGAACAGTTATAAAGAATTTAAGGAATCGATGTGCCGACCTCAATCTTGACGTAAATATTGTTGCAGTCGATCCAGTTATAGCTAAAACCCGCTATCACACGATAAGCTGGGGCTTCTTGGAGCATTTAAGGAAGTCGGTCACCCAGGGAGGACTTATCAAGGAGAACTTCCTGGATCTACTCAATCAGGACTTTCTTGATCCTCTTGGTGATGCCGCGGAGTATATCAGCTTTAAGCTCAGGTATCTTGGTAAAAGCATTGATGAGCTCGAGGAGCTTGACCCCAGCTCAGACAAGCATATTGAACTTCTCCAGAAGGGCTTAGAGTTGCCTGTGCATGTTGCCCGTAAGTATTTAGGCATTCGGGGCATTGATGCAGGTGACGAGAGTAAGCGGGAGGTCGTACAAGCTTATTGTGGTAGCGCACCCGAGCACCTTGCAAGCAAGCTTTCTCGCTTGGTTGAATTAGATTCAGCTTACAACGCTATTTTGGCCGATCAGGTTGTTAAACCAAATAAAGCAGAGTATCGCTCATCATTAAATATGATTGCTGAGCGACTACCGGAAGTAGTTGAGTTCGTTAGAGCAAACGCCTTGCTACTTGATAGGCAAGTGGGCCAGGAAGCTTATATTAGCTCCGATCAGCCAGTTTTTAGAGAAGCCTCAAGCAGTTTGTAGACCGCTATACCGGTAGCAACGCTTACATTAAGAGATTCCTTGGCGCCTTTCTGAGGTATATCAAAAACCTGATCGCATTGAGCCAAAACATCTTTTTGCACGCCAAAAACCTCATTTCCAACAATTAATGCTGCCGGTAGCCTGGGCGTAGATTGTAGTAAATTAGCTGAGGTATCTGTTTGCTCTAGGGCGTAAATTGCCATGTTTTGGCCCCTGAGTTTGGCTATTGCGTCAACCGTTTCACTGAAATACTCAACATTTACTGTTGTCTCGGCGCCCAATGCAGTCTTACTTATAGCGCGCATATTACGGTTAATTACCACAGGGTCCCGAGCATCGATAGTGAGTCTCGGATAAGGAGTAGAGCCACAACAAATAACGTGTTCAACACCTGCTGAATCGGCAGTTCGAAGTATCGAGCCTACGTTAGCGGCACTACGCAAATTGTTCAAAATTAACACTAGTTGAGTCATAACTGTATTCAATTGTATAACATTAATTTCGGCAAACATTTAATGAATAAAAAATAAGCACAAAAGTTATTGACAACATAAGCACAATGTGTTAATTTAGTACTTATCCAAACTTCTTATGATGTTTTTGACAAAAGATGTTCGAAGTCTCTTCAAAAGCTTTTGTTAAAACAGCTAAAGCGGTTAGGTGTCCCTCATGACACAATGGGATAAATCAATAAAGGAGATCATGTTATGTCAGGAACTCGACGTGGTGGAATGAAGGCGGCAGCTACCAATAAAATGCGCTATGGCGCACAGTTCTACGAGACCATTGGCCGAATGGGTGGTCGTAAAAGCCGGGGTGGCGGATTCGCCAAAAACCCTGAGCTGGCACGAGTCGCCGGTCAAAAGGGAGGCAAAGCCTCACGACGCCGCAAGGCAAGCACCGAAGCTTAATTCGAGTGTAATATCTAACAAAAAACGCCTCAACAGGGGCTTTTTTGTTATTTGTGGTCTATTTTTTCTGCAAACTGCAGTATTGGGTGTTCATATCTTTCTACAACCTTGCGAGTTACGCGACGATCTTTGCGCCAGTTAACCTGCCATACGGCTCCGCATCCAAAGCAGCTATACTCATCTCGGCCTCGTTGAAGGCTGAAGTTGCTACAGTCTGGGCAAGTTGCTCTTTTTGTAAGCCAGTCATCATAAGTTTCGATACAGCGAGCTATATGCTTTTCATCAACCGTCAGCCCGTATTGTATCGCTAGCCTGCGCGCTACATCCCAGGCATCCATCTCCATCTTGAGTAGCTCAGCATCGAACCTGTAGAGTCTATGATCTAGGGTCGCGTGGCCAATCTCGTGAACAAGAGCGATCAGTCCATCGTTCTTCTTAACACGCTTAGTATCGTAGTAGATGGCAAGCTCGTGCGGTGACCACATAAAGAAATTAGCAGGAACAAACTCAAACTGCGGAAAATCTTTTGTGATGCGCTCCAAGCTTGACCCTCCCTGCGTACTTACTGTTAAACACTATACGCCCGGGATTAACCTCACTACAAGCATAAGCGTTAAGATTTTTTTGCGAGACGAGATGCTAAGATGAGCGTCCCATATGCCACGCAGGTTTCCATGTTTTTTGCGGGCTTTATTGGTGGGGTGGGGTATGTTGGGTTGAGCTCCTCAAGGTGGGCCAATAGGAATCTCTCAAATTTCTTGAAGTGGACTCCAACGCCGCCGCCAAGAATAACAATATCTGGTGAAATCGTCTGAATGAGATTATGAAAACCTATCGCTAAATCGTAAGCAAATTGATCCCATGTGTTTGCGTCCTTTATCTCATAACCATAAAGACCAAAGCGACGCTTGATTGCTTTGCCACTAGTGGCTTTTTCAAGCTCCTCGCTCTTGTTTTCGGCATGAATCAGCATATGCCCACCTTCGGGATCGTGGGCACCGTGATAAATCTCACCGCTCAAGATTATGCCTGTACCAACCCCAGTAGAAACTGTAACGTAGAGTACATTTTCTTCTCCCTTTGCGGCACCAATAATTGCTTCGCTTAGAGCCGCTGCATTGGCATCTTTTTCCAAACCGACAGGAACTTTAAAGTGGTTTTTGAGCTTGCTGACAATTGAAACAGGCTCCCAAGTCATATTTGGAGTTTTAAGAATTTTGCCACATTCGCGATCAATCGGACCTGGCGATGCAATATAAATAGATTTGATATCGTTATCTTCTGCAACCCGTTCGATTAAGTGAATTATCTCAATGACTCCTTGAGCCGAGGTCTCTGGAGTCTTTATCTTTTCGTGGCGTAAAATCTCGTATTTTGAGTTGCCACCCACAACTAAAATCTTTGAACCGCCAATGTCTACGCCGATGTACATAACAGTATTATACCGCTTGTGTTTGAACTGTGCACACCCCATTTACTCCTTAAAACTTGTTGACGAATAGACGAATAGATGGTATTATTCTGAATCGTCCCATTAGTAGGTTGAGATGGGGTCATGACGCTAAGGAATATGAGTGCTCACCTCCTTGTATTATCTTTTGAGTCTGGCCCCGTCTTAACTTGTGAATGGGGCTTTTTTCTTCTATACTCCAACTCAAGAGGGTGCACTGATTAATCAGGGGAAAATCATGCGCAGAGATGTAGTAGCAACTATTGGTGGACTAATATTGGTCGCCCTTGTTGTGGTTGGAACATTCCTTTACGGGAATAGCCAGCGCGAAAAGCAAGAATCGCAAGGCAAGAACCAAGAACAGCAAAAACAGACTGAGCAAACAGAGCAGCAGAAGCAAGATCAGAAGAAAGCTGAGGAGCAAGCTCAAGCTCAAAAGAAAGCACAGGAGCAGCAGCAGGCAAATGAAGCCAAGCAAAAGGCAGCTCAGCAGCAGGCTGCTCAGCAAAAAGCCGCTCAGCAACAAGCAGCTTCTAGCCAAAACAAACCAGCTACTGTACCTCAAACCGGCGCAAGTGCACCTATGCCAGAAACGGGTGGAGAGCTCTTTTATATTGCTGGGGCGGCTATGACTATTTACGCAGTTCATCTCTATAGGCGCAGTCGCATGAGTCTGAATGCTGCCGCAAAAGCTCAGAGCTAGCAACTACTCCTTATTTCAACTTGTAATTACCTTATTTAAGCTGTAAAATAGGCTTAATCACTCATAACCTCATAGCGAGGCTCGCTTTTTGCGTGCAATCCATCTAGGAATTGAGTGAAATCTTTTTTTGAGGAGGCATTTATGCCAACAAAAACAACATCTAAAACTGAACTGACAATGGAGCAACTCCTTGCCGAGCACCAAATTCCAAATTTGGTTGCAGGTGATGTGGTTGAGGGGACAGTTATTGCAGTCGACAAACACGAAATCTGGTTAGACCTTGGACCAAGGGGTACCGGACTTGTGGTCGGTCGAGAGATCGAGCAGTCGGGCAGTATCCAGCCAGGCGACACAATCAGCGCCGGCGTCCTGGAGCCCGAGAGTGATGATGGCCACGCCATCTTGAGCCTTAAGAAGGTTGCCAAAGAAAAGGGCTGGGAAAGTCTTCAGCAGCTATTCGATAGCGGTGAAGTATTTAGCCTTACGCCGTTCGACGCAAATAAGGGCGGTCTATTAGTTGAGGTTGAAGGAATCCGCGGATTTCTGCCAGTTTCTCAGTTAAGTGCAGAAAACTATCCTCGCGTATCCGGCGCAGACAAGGATGAGATTCTTCATCGACTTTCAAACTTGGTCAACAAGCCACTCAATGTTCGAGTACTTGATATCAACCGACGCGAGAATAAGCTTATCGTTTCCGAGAAGGCTGCTCGCCGCGAAGATACCGAGTCCAAGGTTTCCCAGCTCAAGGTTGGCGAAGTCGTTAAAGGGCTTGTTACCGGAGTTGTCGACTTTGGTATATTCGTTAACGTTAACGGGATTGAGGGACTTGTCCACATCTCCGAGATTGCTTGGGATCGTGTAGACAGCCCCAGCAAGTACGTTAAAGTCGGCCAAGAGATTGAGGCAAAGATTATTGCTATCGACCGCGACAAGCTCAGTCTCAGCATGAAGCAGCTCAAAGATGATCCATGGATCGACGAGGTTAAGGGGCTTAAAGTTGGCGCCGAAGTTGAAGGTACTATCACCAGAATTACTCCTTTCGGAGCTTTCGTTCAGGTAACTCCGGTAGTTGAGGCACTAGTTCATATTTCCGAGCTTAGCAACGACCATGTTGAAGATCCAACAAAGCTTGTAAAACTTGGTGATAAGAAGAAGTTTCGAATTATCACCATCGATCCAGAAGCTCACAAGTTGAGCCTAAGCCTCAAGCCGGCTAAAGCCACCAAAGCAAAAGCCGAAAAGACCGAAAAAGCGGAAAAGGCTGATAAGGAGTAACCTTAGTGGGACGGCATTCAACCTCCGTCCCAATGCGCCGCTGCCGAGTTTGCTACCAGCAAAAGCCTAAGTCAGAATTGCAGCGGTGGGTGCTACAGGAGGGAAAATTAGTTGCCGATAGCACAGGCAATCTTTCTGGTAGAGGCTACTATTCTTGCTCCGAAGAACATTCAAACAAATTAGCTCAAACAATCAAGAGAAAAGGATAATCAAATGGCAGAGACAACCACAACCAACCAGAAAGTTGCAATTGCGCCAGTAGTTGGTGTGGGCGAGTTTGCCGAAAAGCTCGGTGTTCCAGTTACCAAGGTAATGGCCGAATTGATGAAAAATGGCGTCATGGCCACCATAAACGAGCAGATTGATTTTGATACAGCATCGATTATTGGTAGCGATCTTGGATTTGAGGTAGTCGTTGAAGAGAAGACCGACGAACTTGCCGAGATGAAGAAGCTGGCTGACGGTGAGGGTGAGGCCAGGCCACCAATTGTTGCTGTCATGGGCCACGTTGACCACGGTAAGACCTCGCTGCTTGATGCTATTAGGCAGTCTAACGTTGCCGAGAAGGAGGCAGGGGGTATTACTCAACATATCGGAGCATATCAGATTAAGCGTAAAGAGCGATGGATTACCTTTCTCGATACTCCTGGCCACGAAGCATTCTCTACAATTCGTGCCCACGGAGCGCGTCTAACAGACGTTGCTATTATTGTTGTAGCTGCCGATGACGGCGTTAAGCCTCAGACAAGAGAGGCCATACGCCACGCCAAAGAAGCCGGCGTTCAGATCGTTATCGCCGTAAACAAAATAGATAAAGAAGGATCTGATCCAAATCGCGTTCGTCAGGAGCTTAGTGAGCTTGAGCTTGTACCCGAAGAGTGGGGTGGGAGCACTGTTATGGTTGATGTTTCTGCCAAATCTGGTCAAAACATAGAGAAGCTGCTTGATATGGTGCTTCTCGTGGCGGATATTGAGGAGCTCAAGGCACGGCCAAAAGGTCCAGCCGAGGGTGTTATTGTTGAATCTCATTTAGAGACCGGTCGAGGGCCGGTTGCAACCGTACTCATTCAAAATGGCGTACTAAAGGTTGGCGACTACGTTGTTGCTGGCTCAACCTACGCCAAGATCCGAAGCCTCGACGATTACCGCGGTAAACGCATTAAAGAAGCGCATCCTGGAATGCCAGCTGTTGTGACAGGCCTCAAGGCTGTTCCGGCTTTTGGTGACGTTTTCTACTGCGTTGCAGACGAAAAGACGGCAAGGGAGCGTGCAGTTGGTAACCAGCGTCAAGCATCAATCAAGAGTATGGTTAAGGTTAAAAAGATTGACGCATCTGACCTTACAGACGCAATCACAGCTGGTCAGGTTAAAGAATTAAATGTTGTTGTAAAGGCAGATGTGCAAGGTTCGCTCGAATCATTGCTCTCGAGCTTAGGTGAAATCCGAAACGAAGAGGTTGCTATCAAGGTAGTTTCTAATGGGATTGGCGACATCAGTGAGTCAGACGTTAACTTTGCGCAAACGGCTGGTGCTCTGTTGGTGGGGTTCAATGTTTCCATGGGGTCTGCGGTTAAGCAGCTAGCAACTCGCGAGCACGTTCAAATTCGCCTATATAAGGTTATTTACGAACTCCTTGATGATATGCGACAGGCATTGAGCCAGATGCTTGCTCCGGAAGTAGTTGAAGTCCCAGTTGGTAAACTTAAGGTACTTGGGGTATTCAAGACCACAAAAAGTGATGTTATTTGCGGCGGAGAAGTCACTGACGGCAAGGTTGAGCCGGGCGTTGAAGTTAGAGTTATCCGCAATAAAGAAGAAGTCGGCAAGGGTAAAGTTACCAACGTTCAAAAAGAACAGAATAAAGTAAAGGAAGTTGTTCAGGGCGAGCAATGCGGAATGGACGTCGCTATTAGCCAGAATATTGAGATTGGTGATGTTCTCGAATTCTTCCGCACAGAGACCCGCGAACGAACTCTCTAAAAAATGACGCAGCGTACAAAAAAAGTTTCTAGCTTAATACAGCAGATTGTTGCTGAAGAACTACGCATCCATGTTCCAGCACCAGAAATGAGCGTCACATCGGTTGATGTGTCTCCAGACCTTAGAAACGCCCGAGTCTGGCTCGGAATAGTATCTGATGAAGAACGGAAAAAAGAGATTCTCGCGCAGGTTGATAGAAGTCGCTCAGAAATTCAAGCGGCTTTAGCTCATCGTATGACTACCAAATTTGTACCACGTCTCGCTTTTGAGCTCGATAAAGGGGGCGAGCATGCGGATTACATCAATCGCTTGCTGAAGTCATAGTTCTCGATACAAGAAGTTTGCAATTATAGTAGTTATGCTTTAATCTTACAGGTAAGAGAAGGAGTAAGGCATGCCTCCAAAGGACCTGGATGAGTATATTTGGTGGCTCATGGATCAAAAGCCTGAGCTAGAAAAAACACCAAAAGATGTAAAAGTAGAACTACACAAGCAATTATCTGAGAGAATGGAGGCTTTAGTGAATGCTGCTATTGTGGCGGCGCTGCCTCCGTCAAGTCTCGAAGAGTTTGAGAAAGTCCTGGATGAGCAGGACCAGGAAGCGGCAATAAAATTTTGCGAATCCAAAATTCCAAACATGGACGAGGTTGTAGCTCGGGCCCTTCTTCAATTTAAAGAAGATTATCTAGGAGCGGTTTAGTGGCGGAGCGCGGTCCAGCGTATGGATGGGATGGCGGTAACCAGATGCTCGACGATCTTGCTGATCAAGAGAACGAGCAAAAGGAGAAAGAAAAACGTGAAGGTTTTTCTGCTGCTGATGAGCTAAAGGACCTTAACGAAGATGGTTCTGACCCAGAAGCACAGAGCCCTATCGAAGCCGCTCCTCCGGAAGCACCGACGGCACCGGACCATATTCCGTCAGCCGAATTACCACTTGAGGATGCACGAGAGCGTCTTGCTCCAGATCCCATCAAGCCTGAGGCAGGAGGCGGCGACCAAAAAGAAGCACCAATAAGAATCGCAATTGGTGATATAGACAAGGCTGTCGAAGAGCTAGCCCGAATGATGGCTGACGAGAAGATGACAGAGAGTGCACGTGAAGGGAATCTTCCGAAAAGGATGATGCGAGCCATCTGGAGAGGGACTCTAGGGAGAGAATATACTCGTCAAAAATATATACGCGAAGCCAAAGAAGAAATACTGGGGGGCGAGAACGGGCCAGACCTTTATTCACATGAAGAAGAGGCTCCGGAAGGTGCTCATCAGGAAGCTATGAACGCGGTTTTTGAACGCCTCCAGGAAGGATTCATGCGTTACGGTGAAGAATATGGAGAGATGGAGCAAACCGAAGCAACTTTGCGTCTCCAAAATGGCGTTAGGGATATTCTAAGAAGATACGCTGCGGATGATCTTTCGACTGAAGCAATGCGGGAAGAGAAGACACGACTGCTTGCAGAAATTCAAGAAGAGTATCCAGATTTTATAGGTGGAGCCACCGCATTAGCCGACAACATAGAGACCGCTGCAGAGCAGGTGATGGCGGTTGCGGGTCATCAAGAGTCACTAGATCGTTTACTTGAAAGTATCGAATTTTACGAAGCCGTAACAAGACTCGGGGCAGAGACTGAGGTCAGTGAGACAACATGCGACAAAATCATCGAAAAATTGACTAGTTCTAAATTCGGTTCTGCGATCGCTTCCGAAACTACAATCGCCTCTGCCGTAGCCCTAGCATATAGTGGAGCTCAAATGTTGGGGATGAGGGGCGCAAGCCTAGGAGCTTCATTACTAATGCCGGGCATGACCGGACTCGCAGGGGGTGCCTTTGCCGGAATGCGAGAAGGTGCTTCATTCCGCAGAGAGAGAATGCTGCATCTTCGACAAAGAGCTACTGGATCGGAGCTACCTGAAGGTGAGCGCAGAGCTCAAATGGAAGAAACTCGCTATGAAACAGTGGGTGCGCGAGAAAGTATTGATGAACTTCGACGACTTACTGATCTGGAGAATAAGACGCCCGAGCAAAGAGCAGAACTTGCGGCGCTAGCATCTTCAATTATGGGTCGGCAGAGGTATGGAGATGAGCATAATGCGGATTTGATTGCATATAGTTCACCTGAACAAGTTGAGCGCGAAAGACTTGAGCTTCATCGTGCTTTAGCGGACTCAATTTGTCAGTTGACTGAGTGGGGTCAAAATGCGACTCCAGAAGAGTTGGCCCAATTGGGCGCAGGAGAAAATATCGGTGAAGTTTTGCAGAATCTACGAAACGCACAAGAGCTGGAGCTAAAAGGAGAAGTCGATACAAAAGACGACGTTTATAAAAGCCTAAGGCTAAAAGCTATCGGTAAGGCAGTCATAAAGGGTACTTTGATTGGTGTTGGTGTAGGAGTAGTATTCCAGGAGGCAACTTCATTCATTAGGGCCGATCAGCAAGGTGCTGTTGAATCCATGGTTAAAGGCGGGGGTGGTTCAAGCTCATCCGAAGCTCATAGAACTTTATTAGCAGGAGTGTTCGGAATCAAATCTGGCGGGGGCGAAGCGGCTCCAACCGGTTTTCATTTCGAAAAGCTGCGTAATGGTGAAGTGGTTAAGCTTTCAGATGGAATATTCATCAAGCACACGGAACAAGGCATGGACTTAATGCGCGGTAAGGCAAGTGACATCGGCGACGCAGAAATGCTTGTAAAAAACATTGAGATTGGTCGAGGTGGAGCAATTTCTGAGCAAAGCAGGCAGGCACTTGCGGGAAGCGGTCTGATCGAATCTACAAAGGAAGTGCCGATTGAGGTTAAGCGGCCAGCGATCGAAACTACTTCAGTTAGAGAATTTTATTCAAGAATGGCAGACGGCGGAACCAAAGTCGAACGAACACTGTTCATGGACAACAACACCCACAAATTCGATCTAAACGAGCTCAGGCTCTGGTGGGGAAGCGGAGGCGGAGTAGATTCAAAAGGTAACTATGTGCTTGATGTCTCACACATGACCCCAAAAGGTTCATTCCATGAGGGGCTTTCAACAGATGCCATGCAGCAAGCACAAGAAGGGAAACTTAAGCTCTTGATTTCTCCTGATGCGGCTCACCAGCATCGTCCAATTGAAATTCCTATTAATGGTGATGGGAAAGCGGTTATAGACAAAGACAGTGCTGTAGCCCGGTCGCTCTTCTCAAGAAATGGAGATCGCGCTATCTCTCGAGCTAGATTTGTTGAAGTTGCTCAAGTAGTTGGCCATAAGGGAGGTAGAGAACAGGTTCATATTCTTGCAACACTTGAAGGGAAGGGCGTCGATTCTATAAAGCGTAGAGTAATGGAAACTGTTGAGTCTTCAAAAATGAGGCTGACCATAACCGACCTGGGTAGTGGTGCTCCAGAAGCCATGCCTACTGACATGCCACCAATTATTACAACTACACCTCGTAAGGAAATGGAACCTAATAGGCGGCCAGAAGAAGA
>CAYRGI010000016.1:2905-12980 GCA_964423965.1 uncultured Candidatus Saccharimonadales bacterium | reverse complement strand
TACGAAAGATGGTTGAAGCTCTCTACTGCATCGAATAGATGAGGCTCAATACTGTTATGGATAACCTGAATTTTGCTCTCTGGGATCTGATATTTCTCAACAATAATATTCTTTGTGTTCTGGCTGACCGCAACAATTGAGTCCGCCATTAGAAGTCCCTGATACTCTATTTCATGTACGAGCGGGTTGCCACTTCTTGCACCGGCACGGTCAAACTCGGTTGCATGAACGTGAGCAATCAGCGGAAGGCCGGAGCCTTTTTTTGCCTCAACTGCGGCAGCATATGTTAACCAATCATGAGCATGAATGGCGTCATAGTCATTTTCGGATATCAGCTTAAGAATAAATTTGGTATAAGCGTTAACTGTCTCATTACCTTTTTCGTGGATGGCAGACTGGTAAATACCCTGTGAGCTAAATAGCTCATCTGGATGAACATCAGAAGTCCCGAGGACCTTCATAAAGTTAATATCGGAATGGTCGGCGGTGTAAGGAACAACAAAATCAATATTGGCACCTTGGTCGGCCAAGTGTTGACAGAGGTGGTAGCAAGCAACACCCAAACCGCCACTGTTATGTGGCGGAAGTTCCCATCCTAACATTAATATGCGCATACACCTCAACTTGCTTATGTTTATCTAAAGTATAAGCGAATTGGTTAAAAAAGGAAACTCCTCTCAAAGGTGATATTTACTAAAAAACGTTGTAATTAATACTTTTTTATCGAATTGGTGCTTTTTTCCGCAGTTGTTTTGAAAACGCACCTTCTATTACGTCTAATTCGAAATCTCTTAAGCAGCATTTATAGAAATCCCAAATAGCGTTTGCATCGTCAAACCCTCTATGGCGATTATTGACGGTTAAATTATGTCTTTCAATTAGTGAATCAAGGCTGTGCTTACGGAAATGGGGGTAAAGGGCGCGGCTTAGCTTGGCTGAGCAGACGACAGGGTATTTAAACTTCTCCCCTATCCTGTTGAATTCACCAGATATCATTCCATAATCGAAAGCTGCACTATGCGCTACAAAAATTGAACCATCTAGAACTTCAGCAATTTCATCAGCGATCTGACGAAAAGCTGGTGCAAATTCAAGGTCCTCATTGCTTATGCCGGTTAATCGTTCAATGAAGGTGGGCACTCGATCTCCTGGATCGACCAGCTTACTAAGCTCTCGAACAACTTTGTTAGCCTCGACACGAATAACCCCAATATCTATAACTCGAGCATTTTGGCCATAGCCGCCATTTGTCTCAACATCAACGAAGCATATTGGTTGGTGGATGAATTTCATTCCTTAATTATATCAGCCAACCGAACAAAAAACGAATATTATGATTCAAGTTCAACAAGTTTGTTTCTGATTCTCTTTGAAACATCGCTTATCCCTTTGTGCGATTCTAGAGTCGATTCACTCAGTATATAGGCGGCGGTCGTGAGCGCCTCGAAGCGCTTACCCAAATTCTGTACCCAGAATGCTGAAGCAATGCCTATAGGTATGGACGAGTTGTCCGAAACTGAATGCTCCAGTTTGGTTAGACTATAACGGTTTGCTGCAACAATTATCTCCTGGTCAAAAACAAAGTACTGGCATCTGCTTATTTGTACTAGCTGATCAATAATTTGCATCTTCCCTACTACGCCACTATTCGGCTTTATTGCCATGGGTATATGATGGTTATTTGCGAGCTCAAATATTCCCGTCATGGTAGAGACTACTAGTAAATTAGGATTTCCGGTTATTAAGTCGGGATTAAACTTGAGTATACCAATTGCTTCCTCGGTAATAATTATCGGTAGGTCAACTTTGCGTACAATTGACTCAACTAAAATCGCGGTTTCGGAGTTATTGGTAATATTGGCACCGATTAAGATAGCATCAAAGTCTTCGGCAATATTTAGCAATTCACCTAGCGCAGATCGTGCAATAGACCCTGACTGGGTTGAAGGAAGAAAGAATCCCACATCAACACCTGGTAGCAGTCTACGGAGGCTATCGGGCATAGCCGCTCTTATTTCACCGATACCACTTGCCTCAGCAATTTCAAAAATGTGCTGAATCTGACTGAACTCATGTTTATGCCCGCCAATTATCAGCAATCTACCGGCTCTACCTATACTAGTAGGCCTATTCCACAGAATATCAGGAAATAGCGGCTCCTCTTTTTGAGACAAGAATTGCACGCTCATTTATCAATCCGTAAGTTCAGCCAGCTTATCGAGATTAGCCTTGTCTGGGCCCTTCTTATCTATCCCAGGTACCTCAAGAATACCAACTTTGTTTTTGAGCTTAATGTGATTCAGGATTACCTTAAAGCCTTCATCACCAATAAATCCTTGACCTATATTCTCATGTCGATCTCGATTGCTGCCAATGTCTGTCATTGAATCGTTGAGGTGGATGACCGGCAGTTTATCTATGCCGATAAGATTGTCAAATTTTTCAAGCGCCTCATTCCAGCCATCAACTGTTCGAACTTCATATCCTCCAGCAAGCATGTGGCAGGTATCAAGACAAAACTCAATACGCTCATCTCTGCCTGAAGCATCGTAGATAGCTGCCAGCTCTTCAATGCTATTACCTATACTTCCGCCCTGACCAGCGGAAATTTCAAGAAGCAATTTACTGTTTTTAACTGGCTCAACTACTTCTTTTAGCGACTCAACCAAAACTGGCATCACTTTCTCAAGGCCTTCCCCTTTGTGGGAACCCATGTGGGTGACAACTCCAAGAATACCAAGTTTTTCTGCGTTAATCATGGTTTGCTTAGCAGCTGCAACCGATTTCTGCCTTAAGGCTAAATCAGGTGTGCCATAAGCAGTGAGGTACATCATATGGAGGTATGGGGGCATATCATTTTCTGAGCTTGCCTGCTTAAAAGCATCTGCTACTTCGTCGGAGTATGTAGGCATAGAAAAAGTTCGAGGGCTACCCGCAAAAAATTGCAACGCTTGGGCGCCCATCGCTTTAGCTCTGGCAGGAGTGCCAGCCAAATCGCCTTTTGTAGATATATGAAGACCGTATTTCACATTAACAGTTTGGCATACAAAATCGCAAAATCAAATTAGTCCTCGTCGGCGTAATCGGGATTAGGCAATTGCTCGTAATAAACAAGTTGATTTTTGCCCATTTGAATACCATTTACCATGTTGTCGGCTTCCTCTTCCTCGTATCCAAGAGCTACCAACTTACGCACCTTATCAAGAGAGCTCAGGTCGGACTCTAAAATTTCAGCAGCCCACTTCTTACGTCTTTCCTGCTTAATGCTTTCCATAATGCCCTCCACCGTTACGCCACCATAATGCGACCCTTTTTGATGTTTCGCATTGTTCTTTAATCCAAGTTGATAACATCGCTTATGAATTTTTCTGTAAACTGTTGATATGTCATATCAATTATCAAACGAGCAAGTAGAAGCGTTGAGAGCTATTGGCTCCTGGTATCGTTCAAAATCACAACCTTTTTTAACTTTAGGCGGCTATGCAGGTACCGGAAAATCAACATTAATAGCATATGTGCGAAAGGCACTCAAAGAAAATGACCCTGACACGCGTGTTGCATTTTGTGCCTTTACAGGAAAGGCTGTTCGGGTTTTAGAGACTACTCTCAAAAAAAACAAGGTCTCGCGACGCGGCGATAACCTTTCCACAATCCATAGTTTAATCTATAACTCAATTCTTGATTCAAACGGGCACATTATCGGCTGGAGACTTAAAACTAGTCTGGAATATGACTTGATAATTGTTGACGAAGCCAGCATGGTCACTGCCGACATTTGGTCTGATCTACTCTCTTTTAAAATCCCGATTTTGGTCGTAGGAGATCATGGGCAGTTGCCGCCTGTTGCCGGAAATTTCAACTTGATGTCAGAACCGCAGCTCAAGCTGGAAAGAATATTTCGTCAAAAGGAGCAAAGCCCCATTGTTGATGTTGCGACTATGGCTCGTTTGGAAGGTTATATCCCGCCCGGAGAATACGGAGAAGGGGTAGTTAAATATAGTCGAAGTGGCGAAAGCATCGGGCTCGAAATGGAAGAGATTATGCAAAGCTGGAAGCCCGACTGGCTGGTTCTTTGCGGCTATAACCACACTCGGGTAAAGCTAAACTTATCGCTGCGCGTTCAAGCTGGCTTTGATGAAGATCGCCCTGTTATCGGCGACCATGTGATATGCCTTAAAAATAATGCCACAGCAAAGCTTTATAACGGAATGACTGGGGTTATATCCGACATCAGAATGCCGGAAAATGATGATGAAGGGCTATGGTATCAAGCAGATGTAAGCTTTGAGGATTTCGAGTATGAGGGGATGATACTTAGAAGCCAATTTGGACAAAAAGAAACTATTTCGCCAGTTCCATCAACTCCTGGCGGCAAACGTGGAGATCTGTTTGATTACGGGTATGCTCTAACTGTTCATAAGGCGCAGGGGTCGTCTTCTGATACGGTACTCTTGTTCGAGGAGCGAAATCGGCATATGACCGACGAGGATTGGCGGAGATGGCTTTACACGGCAGTTACACGTGCGGAGAGCCGGCTAATTATTATTGGCGACTAAGCACCTGCCCGCTATACTATTCGAAGTAAGGAGGCGTGATACAGATAATGGAAGAGACAAAAATTCAGAGCGAAGAAGAAACAACCCTAAGTGCTATTCATAGGTTAATGTTAGAAATGGAAGAGACTCGTTACAAAATAAAAGGCATGAGGGATAACATCAAAGATGTGTTGCTTCAAAATGAGGAGTATCAACAGCTTCAAGAAGAAATTAAAGAACTAAGCGAAAAAAGGAAAAAAGCTAAGAGCTTGCTCGAATCTGATCGCGACTTCCAAACATTAAATAGCGAGCTGGAAGAGCTGAAATTCAAGCTCAAAGACTTACAGGAAATTATGAGCCACCACCTAGTTACTCATTACGATGACACAAGAGAAACACAGATTAAAGACAACGATGGTGAGGTTCGACAAATCATCCTGAGCGCAAAAGTTGGCAAGCCAGAAGCCGTTATCGAGTAACCTCGACGTTAGTTTGCTTTTTCTGTTTGCTTTCATCTATGTTGCACCCTGCCCATAGACCTAAGTTGCTTGATCTAGCTTGTGCCTCCCAGCTCCTAAACTCTTCGAGTTTATCATTTGGGTAAATTGTATACGCAAATGCATAGCCTTGGGCGACCATTTGCTCATTAATAAAGGTACCATCCTCCAAATATACATATCTAAGCAGCCTTCCGTACCTGTCTCTGTCGTCCGACTGTGTGTCCGCCTCGAGTCGAACCCATTTATTTCTCACAAGTTCTGTCATCTTCTTACTAGCTAAAATGCCAAAGCACTGAACCCCAATCCGTGGGTCTTTTGTTTCTGGTGTGTCTATCCCAATAAGGCGAACCGTTTCGGTTTTGCCTACTATTTGAACTCTTATTGTGTCACCATCGCTGACATCTTGGACTAGATAAAGACCGGGCTTGACTTGCTCCTTAGGTGAATCCAGCTCTCCACTGGTACTTACTGAAGTTCCTAGAAGAAATAGTACAATCAGCGCAAAGAGTACAGCAACTTTTTTCAGCATACATATATTGTATGCGAAGTATGTTAACTAATCTTCTTCATAACGATCTTCATTCATCTCTTCTCTTTTGCGTTCATCGTCTTCAGCGCGTTCTTTTTGACGTTCTGCGGCCTCCGTTCTTGCTTCGTTTCTAACATCTCTTGCTATTCTGCTTAACTCAGCATTTTCATCCGCTTGTTCTATTAGGTCGGCTTGTTGTTTTGCTACATTGGGGTCCATATATATCTCCTATATTATTTGTATGATGGTACAGCCTATCGGCCTATAAGTCGTTAGGCTATATTACACATTAAAAAACCCCGGCGAACCGGGGAGTTTTGAAAATAGGCTTTTTTAGTTAGCCGATGATACGGTGTAGGTACCGTTTGTAGCTTCTGGGTCTCGTGAATTCTCTAGAGTTGCTGAGATTGTGTACGAGTCACAGACAGATCCTGTACAGCTTGGGGTGTATGCATAAGCTGATTTTGATTTTGGATCTTCAGGAACGTCTTTAATATAGGCACCGTTTGCCTCAAGATCTGCTTCCCAGCCACTTGAGTCTGGGTAAGTATTGTTATCGTTGTAGTATGTCTCAAGAGCGGTCTTGATGTTTCTTAAATCAGACTTTCTCTGAGAGTCGCGAGCCCTTTGTGGTCCGCTGATTAGGTTAGGTACGATCAATACGGCCAAAATACCGATGATCACGATGACGATCAATAGCTCGAGGAGCGTAAAACCGCCTTGCTTTCTTAATATGTTCTTATGCATGTGAATGCTCACCTATTTAATTACTTGATCTTAGCATAAGCATTATATAGGTAAGTGTCAACATTTTTCTTCGAGTGTTATTTACAGGAATTTTGAACGGCTTTACCTGCCCTGAGGGACTCCATCCATCCTAGATTGTCGAAGAATGATTGAACCATGACATTATAGTGAGTTGCTGTCGGGTATATTTTGAGCTCAGCGGGGCCCTTACTGTTTGAACATATCTTTTTGAACGCCGAATCCTGCTGAGCCGGCAATATGACATTGTCTAGGCCACCTTGAATAATTCTCTTAGCACTAGTTGTCTTCTGATCCCCTACCGCATTTAACCTTAAATCACGTGCAAAATCAGCGTATTGAGGGTTATCAATTTTTCCGTCACTCATATCAGCTATAAATTCTGGAGTATATACACCCTGGGGAGTCTTCCCAAAATGTGTAATTAAATTATCAATGCAGTGCGCTTGTGATTCCGCCTCAAAACTGGGTGCCCATCTGGGCGAAAGAAGCTGTTCAATAGGGTACTGCTCATTGTAAATATCTTTGTAGCTAGTTAGGACATATGGACCAAACCAGTTAATATTGGCCCCTTTAGTAACATCAGTGAGAGTTCTCTCTACATCGCTGACAGGGCCGAACCCTACAACCCCCTTGATATCAACATTTGGTGCATATTCCGGTGAAACCTTGTCTGCCCACATGACTGCGTGCCCACCTTGGGAGAAACCTGCAAGAAAAATGTTTTTATCGTCAAGTCGATTCTTCACTGGATTCCAGTTTTCGAGGGCACGGACACCATCAATTACCGCTCTACCCTCAAGTTCGCCGTTCATATAGTGGTGAATTCTGGATGGGTCACGCATCCCTTCGTAATCAGTTATGAAGGTTGCATAGCCCTGCCCGGCATATGTAACCATATGCGATTCATAATTTGCCCAATTTTTAACTTGAGGTTGCTCAAGGCTCGAGGCGCACTGATCTCCAATTCCTGTAGTACCTGGCGCAAATCCCATTATTGGAAGCTTACTGCCATTTTGAGGCACGTATGCTCTGCCATATACCACAATCTTCTCCCCATCCTCGTCATAAGAAGTGTATTTTATTAAAGCTTTTGTCACCCCTGATTTTGGCTTGGGCGCAGATACTCCATAATTCTGCTTCGAGATTGCTGTGGCTTGATCTACGGTAAGCGATTGAGTTGAAACAACCTCAACGATATCACCTGCATCGGGGAACTTATTTTCTTGTGGAACCTTATCCTTTACTAAACCTTCAACTTTAGAGCCTCGCTCAGACCAGATTGCAATTCCGGCAATAGCAATTGCAATGAGAAGTAGCCACCATATTCTAGATTTCGTTTTATTCTTCCTAGCCATAAATCTTTAACTTCATTATATCCATAGGCACACCGTGAAGTACTTCTTGCTTGATAGACTCAAACCCATGCTTTTTATAGTAATCTTGGTGCGTGTGAGTCGAAAGTGTAAGCTTTCGGCATCCTTTTTGACCGACTCTGTCAATAAAGCTACTCAACAGCAGATGACCCTCTCCCCTGCCTCTTAAGTTAGGATCGATGTAAAGCCAGAACAGACTCGCAGTTCCTTTGTTATCGAAACTACCAATCGCATATCCACATAGTCGTTTCCCTTTAGAAAGCCCAAGCATTATCCGTCTAGGGTGCGCCCAGGAAACTCCAAGATGTATGAGGCTGTTATCTTTTATCACACGATCAAGTTCGTTGTTTGGAAGGTAGGAAAAGCTTGAATGAGCAGCTTTTTTAAACTGCGTACGCAAAGGCCGCAAATGCTTGATCTTGATTTTGTGAATTTCGGCTTTAGACATACATTAATCGTATCATTTAGCTAACGATTAGTCCTTAAAGATGCATTAAACAATTGGTCTTTTAAGAACCTTCCCGGAGGATACCCTGGTTGCCTGCCGTGAATATACACATAGATAATATCCGCTAGAATCCCGATACATAAAATATTTATAACCACGTTCATTAATAGCCCTTGAGAGTATGGCCAAATTAACCACACCGCAAAAACGATCAAACTTTGTGCAATATATGCTTGTAGGCTGTTTTGACCCAGGGGTAAAAGTAACCAGCCCGCATACTCCAGAATTTTTTGCTCGTTTGCTTTGAAAATGAAATATAAAGCAGTAAACCAAATCATTGAAAGCACAACCCTACCCGGATCCATGGACCATTTATCAAAAGCTCCAGCTGTGTACTGGTTGATAAAGCCAAAGAAATCATATGCAAGAGAGCTGTTAAGGCCAAGGTGGCCAAGTGTTTCCCTCCCATGCACAACGCCGACGCTTAATATAGCAGTGACACCCGTTATTGAATATATGACTCGCTTAAATGTGTTCCGATTCTTGATCGAGAACTCTCCCCATAGTCTACGAAAGTTAGGGGTATAATAACCTACCACAACGCCAATAAAGAACAGAATTTGCATCGATGCGAAAACCGACTGCTCCCTAAAAAGCCAGACACCGACAGATATTAGCAGCACAACCCAGAATTTTCTCTTGGTCAGTAGCCATATCGCAAAAGGAGCAAATGCCATAAAAACTGCGTAATAGACTAAGAAATCAGCCCAGCCATAGATATATTGAAGCGACATCGCACTCCATACAACATCGGCAATTGGGAGAGAAGAAATTCCGTTCTTAAGGCCCGGGTTTGTTATGACAGACCAACCAATAGTAGTGAATACAAGTGTTAATCCGGTCCCCCAAATGTAGAGTTCGGCGGCCCTTCTATAAAGCTTTTTTGATACAGACCGTATACCATCAGTTTTTGCCTGGCGGCCTCGCAGCAACCCAACCATTATTCCGGAAATCAAGAAAAAACCTTCGGCAGCCGAAACCCACAGCCATCCCTTTCCGGTGAATATTTCAAAAAATCCTGGGAATTTTGCCAGGTGGTCGATAAGAATGACGATAAGAAGGTAACCCCTAATCAAATCAAGGGTTAAATAGCGACTACCCTTACTTGTCACGGATGCTTTCTCTCCTGAAAACCCTGTTGATTACCTTTAAGCTTGGCCTTGGTAACCGATAATTCTTATGTCTTGCAAACTCAAAAAGAGGTGGCAAAATTGATATGAATATTATTGTTAGAACTATAATTTCAAAATTGTTCTTTACGATTGGGATGGAACCAAAAAAGTATCCTGCAAGCGTGATGCTAAATACCCAAAGGAGAGCACCAATTACATTGTATGTTATGAACACTTGATACTTCATCTTCCCCACACCGGCCACAAACGGAGCAAAAGTCCTAACAATTGGGACGAATCTTGCCAGGATTATAGTTTTACCTCCATGCTTGTCGTAAAAGTCTTGTGTTTTCTTGAGGTATGCAGGGTTAAAAATCTTAGAATTCTCTCTTGAGAAAGCTTTGGGGCCAACTTTATGCCCTGCCCAGTAGTTTACAGAGTCACCGATTACTGCAGCTAGTAGCAATGTAAGAATTGTAAGCCTGATATCAAGTAGGCCGGCGGCAGCTAGCGTCCCAGCAGCAAAAAGTAATGAATCCCCAGGCAAAAAAGGTGCGATCACTAGACCAGTCTCGCAGAAGACTACTATAAAAAGAATTATGTAGCTCCAATTACCCATTTGCTCAATGATGGTTTTTAAATATTCATCGATGTGTAGAATAAAATTAAATGGGTCCATCTATTTGTACAGAATCTTGCCAATTAAGTATGCTATTGCACCGAGCGCAAAAGGATAAATCAAAAAAAGCC
>CAYRGI010000016.1:0-2895 GCA_964423965.1 uncultured Candidatus Saccharimonadales bacterium | reverse complement strand
CAAATAATAGATATCAAGTTTGTATTTGATGGTTGTTCTATAAACCCGTACCAGGTTTTAATTCCGAGCTTGTTTGCAACAATGTTGAGAATTAAAGCACCGCCAAGAATTCCTAAGCCTTGCAGAAATATGAAAAATATTTTTGTGATATCTACTCCCATGGAATTAATCATAACAAATTTAGGCTTCGAATAAACGAAAAAGGCGCTCGCCGGCGCCCTTTTCTAGGTAGGTATTTTATTTAAGCCTTCGACAGCTCTTTCATCTCGCCGCCATGAGCAATGATGGCGTAGAGAACTAAGCTGTAAAGTACCAGTCCAAGGATTGACCATACGGGCGTTGCCGCGAGCCAAACCAAGTTAACAATGATACCAATAGCTGCAAATAATACCCCCATCGTTCGTCCGAACGCATTCCCAGCCATTAGTAGGGCGCCGGAGACAAAGACCAGTGCTCCTAGTGCGAGCATCGACCATCCCCAGGTGCCAATATCAAACAAGTAAATAGAACTATCTGTTGCTACATACCAATTTTGATTAAATAGTGCCGCGAATCCATACACGGCTTGAACTACACCGACAAACATCATTGCGATGCTGGCAAAAGCCACCCAGCCGGTCCAGCCAGTTACTCTTTTCTCTTCCATATTGGCCTCCTTTTCCCTACCCTAACAATATTCTTATCCTCTGCGACGAGGAAGTCAAACTGTATATTTACAATTTTCAGCTTGGTTTGGGCACAGTATTTGGCAGATTCCTAGAAAATGCTAGCGAAAGCAATGTGACAACTGCAATACTGAACAATGCAGTTTGTAGGCCCTGAACCTGAGAATCTCGATAGAGGCTTGTGAGTTCTTGAGCATCTCGCTCATTCCCCGTTCCCTGAAGAGCAATGTCGTATGCCTGATCGTTAGTGTAAATGCCAAGACCAGTATCTGCCACATTCGAAATTTGCGTTTTGATGTTTTGAGGCAAATCGCTTGAGTTGACGCTGCTAATGAAGCCGGATGTAAGGTTGAGTAGGAATATTGAACCAGCGATAGCAACACCAAGAGAAGTGCCAATGTTCTGGAAGGTTCCCTGTAGACCACCCACTTCTGAGGTCTTTGATTTATCGACTGCTGACATATTCAAGTTACCAAGCTGAGAAGCTAGCAGCCCAAAGCCCGAGCCAACTATGAACATTGATATAAAGAACAGTACGGATTTCATTTCTAAGTCGATTGAACTCAACATGCCGACTGTCCCGATAAACATTAGTACCTTTCCTGCCGAAACAAGTCTTTTTGGCGATACTGTTGCGGACAATCTGGATCCGATTGGCGAGAAAAGAACTAATCCAAATGAAAGTGGGAGTATCTTCATCCCCGTTTGTAGAGCATCTAGGCCCTGAATGGTCTGTAAATATACTGGAATTACGAAGAAAATCGCTGCAATGGTAAAGTACTGAGCCGCAAATGAGCTTAAGCCACTTCGCAAAACCGGTATCTTGAGCATGGTTGTATCAAGCAATGGAGATTGACCCGCGTCCATAAGTTTGCGTTGTCTTCGGCTAAACCAGATGAGAATCAATATGCCAGCCAAAATCATGTAAGCGACAATCGAGATGCCAAATGGAGCTATATCAACTCCATTAATTTGTGGAATCTTGAGGGGCTCTAACCATCCGTAAGTCTTGCTTATTAGGACGCCAAGAATAAAGAGCGCCATTCCAGATGCCGACATGACAACGCTCGGTATATCTAGTTTTGGCTTGCTTGTTGGCTTGGCGTCGGCAATTCTTCCGGATAGGAGTATCAAAATTATCATGACAACTGTTTCGCCGAGGAACACGTAACGCCAAGAAAGGTATGTCGTTACCGCGCCGCCGATAATTGGCCCTAAAGCCGCTGCTAATCCTGTAGCAACACCAAGCAGCGAGAAGGCAGTGATTCTATCTTTGCCGCTGTAGTTGATAGCAGTCAAAGCGGCAATGGCTGGAATTACCAGAATTGCTCCAAGCCCTTCTATTAATGACCACCCGGTCAAGAGCATCCCCAGCGAGCCGGAGATGGCAGTCAAAAACGAACCAGTGGCATAAACCATTGATCCGATAACAAATGTGCGCTTGCGCCCCCAGATGTCGCCCAATTTTGCGCCAGTAAGCATAAACGCTGCCATAGTGAGAGCGTACATTGTAATTGCAGCTTGCATGCCAGAGATCGTTGTATCTAAGCTGGCTGCAACCTGCGATATGGACACGTTCATAACTGAGCTGTCTAGGATCATTATGAACTGGGCAACACCCAACATAATTAGTACGGTCCACTTCTTCATAAGAAGTATTATATTCACTTTCTGCTATTTAAGTCTAGCCAAAGGTATAATTAGATCATGAAGCTTACGGTAAAAGTAAAGATTGGTCGACGCGAGAATGTATCTTGGGACGGCAGTACGCTGTTTGTAGGAGTTGATGCTCCGCCGGTTGATGGTAAAGCAAATAAACGCCTGATTGAGTTGATGGCAAAATTATTCGACTTACCAAAAAGTTCAATTCAAATTGTTCAAGGCCATACAGCTCGGTACAAAATTTTAGATCTAAATATTTCTAAAGAGGACTTTGAGAAAACAATAGCGTCTGTATCGGAATCACCAGAGCAACTAAAACTGATTTAGCTTACGAAAGTTAGAGCGTGGCCGCGATTTCCTGCTCGACCAGTACGGCCGATTCGGTGTACATAGTCATCATAGGTTTGAGGTTGATCGAAGTTGATGACATGACTTACCAAAGGAATATCGAGCCCTCGAGCAGCAACATCGGTTGCAACTAACACCTTAACTCTCCCCTTCTTGAACGCATCCAGCGCTTTTTGGCGTTGTGGCTGAGTTTTATTACCGTGAATAGCAATTGCCGATA
>CAYRGI010000015.1:0-13990 GCA_964423965.1 uncultured Candidatus Saccharimonadales bacterium | reverse complement strand
GTCCACTCTCCGATCCCCTTGATATCGGTAAGTTCAACAATAATCTCCTCGTTTGGAAGCTCCTCAAATTTATCCAGCTTTAAACGACCTTTGATAACATGATCCGCAAGATCTTTAACATATGAAATCTTAGCGCGCGAAAACCCTACCTGGCGCAGTTTTTCATCTGGTATTTGGATAATTTCTTCCGGCGTAGGAAAATCTCCCGAACCCAATTGTTTAAACCTGCCCAATATTGTTGCCGCAGCCTTTATGCTCAATTGCTGTCCGACAATTGACCTAACGAGCTCTTGATAATAATTGGTATGTGGCCTTAGCTCACAATGGCCTGCCCTCTCAATTACTCTACGCAGAGCTGGGTCGGTTTGGCTCAGACTTCGCTCTGCCTCTAAAAGTTTTTTATTAAACTCGTCCCCCATTGTGCCTCCTAAGGCTGAGCTTTGCCGGTAGATCCAAACAGATCAATTTTTTCTTCGACGACATTTTGAACAGCAGCGATTACTTCTGGCATCAATTTTATCACTGCATATTCATCCGGATTCTCTTTTAACGCTTTTTCAAGCGTTTCCCTATAAGCAACTCGCATATCGCTATTGATATTGATCTTACTTATTCCGGCACGAACTGCCTCTTTATAAAAGTGAGCTGGCGTACCAGAACCACCGTGCAAACTGATTGCGCAATCAATTGATGCCCTGATCTTCTCTAATAGAGCAATATCTAATTGCTTTGGAACAGGATACTTGCCATGTAAATTGCCAATGGCAGCTGCGAAAGTATCTACCCCGGTCGCATTTACAAATGCCTTAGACCCCTCGGGAGTACTAAAGGTCTTCTTTATCTCTTCGTAATCGATCTCTTCTTTGTGCAGGTTTGAACTTCCCCCAAAATAATGCGGTTCGCTTTCTACAAGAGCTCCGAACTTTGCAGCGTATCGAACAACCTCTTTAGTTGCCTCAATGATCTCGTCGTCTGTAGCGTCGTGATTGGCCTGCGAGATGTCAATATGTATAAACTCGTAGCCTGCATCTATAGCGGCTTTGCAAGCTTCAACAGTTGGGCTATGATCCAGGTTAATATACATCTCGATACCATACTCATCCTTATAGTTGTCCACCATACATCGCAAGTTTTTAAGACCGATCATCTCGACCTCGCCGTGACTCACCTCAACCAGAACTGGTGCATTTTTATTCTTGGCAGCGAGCGCAATAGCTTTTAAAGTTTCCTGATTGTCGACATTAAATGCGCCGACAGCGAACTTCTCTTCGCGAGTTCTTTGATAAAGCTCTCTGGCTTTTTTTACGCTCTCGGTCATTTTTGCCCTCTTTCTTTTATCATTTCTGTGACTTCTTTTTGAATATGCTTCGATGTTAAACCGAAATGTTCTAGGAGTTCGCTAGGTTTACCTGACTCTCCGAAGCGATCTCGAATCCCAATCCGCCTGAGTGGTGTTGGCAGGTTTTCCGACAATACTTCCGCAACAACGCCTCCGAGCCCACCTTTTATTTGGGCTTCTTCTGCGGTCACCACCAATCCGGTTTTTTTTGCAGACCTCAATATTGTATTGCTATCGATCGGCTTAATAACGGCGCAGTTGATCACCTCCGCCTCAATGCCTTTCTTGGCCAACGCCTCTGCAGCAATAAGTGACTCGTATACCATAATCCCACAAGCCACAATTGTTATATCACTACCCTCGCGGAGAACTTGCGCCTTGTTTAAGGCAAATGGCGTTGCGGCCGTAGTAACGACAGGTGATTTTTCTCGAGCAAGCCTCATATATGCCCCACCCTTGATGCCCGCTATCGCGAGTGTCGCTTTCTCGGCTTCAATTGAATCGCAAGGAACAACTACTGTCATATTAGGGAGTACTCTCATCAAAGCAATATCTTCTAGCATTTGGTGGGTTGCACCATCGGGTCCAACCGAGATACCAGCATGCGACCCAATTATTTTAACGTTTGTCTCGTTTAAGCAAACGGTAGTCCTAATCTGTTCCCAGTTACGCCCAGGAGAGAAGGCCGCGTAACTAGAGACAAAAGCCACCTTGCCCATTAATGCCATCCCCGATGCAACAGTAACCAGGTTTTGTTCGGCGATCCCGATCTGCACAAATCTGTCCGGGAACTTCTTCGCAAAATCACCCATCTTAACCGAATCGGTTAAATCGGCACAAAGTGCGACTATACTAGGGTTTCTCTCTCCAGCCAGAACCAACCCTCGCCCAAAACCAGCGCGAATTGGTTCCTGTTTAACCTCTTTTTTGTATACATCAATCGCCAGATTACTCATGCTCACCCCTAATTCTTCCACCAAGTGTTCTTAGCTCGTGCAAAGCAACTTTGGCTTGCTTGGCTTTCTCTGGATCTCCCGGCAGGTCTTGTATCCCCGGGGGAATTCCATGCCAGTGGTAGTCGTACTCCATAAAGTCGACCCCCTTGCCAGGGATAGTGTGAGCAATTATTACCACTGGGGAGTCTTCAATTGCTTTCGCCATATTGCATGCGTCAATTATGGCTTGAATGTTGTGGCCATCAATTTCGATGACGTGCCAGCCAAAGCTTTTCCACTTTGCTGCGAGATCTTCAAGTGGCATAACGTGCTCTGTAGGGCCATCAATTTGAATGTTGTTACGGTCAACAATTACCGTTAGATTATTGAGCTTATACTTAGCTCCAAACATAATGGCCTCCCAAATGTTGCCCTCATCGAGCTCGCCATCTCCCGTAATGCAATAAACGCGGCGATGCTGATTACCATCCATTTTGAGAGTAAGAGCCATCCCGCAAGCTGCACTGACACCGGAACCTAGTGGGCCGCTAGTGGTTTCCAGCCCAGGAAGACGGACTCTCTCTGGGTGCCCCTGAAGTCTAGAGCCAAACTTCCTCAATGTTTTGAGCTCTTTAACAGGAAAGTATCCTGCTCTTGCCATCGCAGCATACCTAATTGGGACAGTGTGACCATTGGAAAGAATTAGTATATCGCGCTCGTTCCAGTCAGGGTTCTTTGGGTCGTGGTTCATTATCCGAAAGTACAGTGCCGAGAAAATATCAGCTAAACCTAATGGCCCCGCCGTATGGCCACTTCCAGCCTCAACCAGCATTTCGATGACATCTTGCCGAAGCTGATTCGCTTTTTTATCTAATTCTGCAACTGTCACTTCCCACCTCCAATTTCTTTGCTCAGCAACTCAAAAGCTTCTTTTGGGTTCTCAGCCTTCTGAATTGATCCTCCTGCGTACAAAATATCAATGCCAGCATCTTTAATTTTTTTCGCGTTTGAAGAATTTACTCCACCATCAACGCTAATTTCTACATATGGATTGATCTCTCGTACTTGAGCGACTTTGATCAGTTGATCTTCTTGAAACTCGCCTCCGTTATAACCAAGTTTGCCCGTAAAAATTAATACATGATCGGCAATTCCGATTAGTTCTTTGAGTGATTCAACCTTGGTATCTGGCAAAATAGCTACGCCAGCTTCGACTCCCATGCTCTTTATTTCACTAAGAACCTCTTTTAAATTACCCTTCGACTCTGCGTGAATAATAATAAGCCTTGGCTTAAGACTCAGGGCAGTTTCAAGATGGTCTTCAATATTTACAACCATGAGATGAAGGTCGAGGCCAATACCCTCCTTAACATAAACCTGACTCAAGTTGATGGTCTGCCCATCTGTAAAGTCTCCATCCGTAATATCTACATGCACTCTATTTGATAGACCTTGAGCCCTCTCGATCATTTCCTTGAACTCATCTGGATTTCCAGCTAGAACAGTGGGTACAATTCTAGCCATAAATCTCCTCGAGTTCGTCTAGCCTGCGGATATGCCTCTCTTCGCCACTAAACTTTTCTTCGAGCCAATTATCAACAATACCCATTATTGTATCTTCGTCGGTAAATCTTGACGCTAAACACAGTACATTCGAGTCGTTATCACGCCTTGTTTCCCTGGCCATTTCCTGGCTCCACACAAGGGCAGCACGAATTCCGCGAACTCGATTTGCCGCCATACAGACTCCTTGTCCACTTCCGCATACTAAAATCCCCCTAGAATCGTCCTCGCCTAAAACTTTGGTTGAAACCATAAAGGCGTACTTTGGATAATCATCAACTGGATCAAGCGTATGCGGGCCAACGTCTTCAACCTCGAAACCATTATGGGCAAGATGCTCGCGTATCTTATTCTTGATCTCAAAACCTGCGTGGTCTGCCCCCAAAAAAACCTTCATTAAATGGTTCTCCCTACATTTACGACCTGCTCAACGAGGCGGTTCGAATACCCCCACTCGTTGTCATACCAGGCCACGACTTTCACAAGATTACCGCCAACGACGTTTGTAAGCTTGGCGTCGACAATTGCTGAGTGGCTATTCCCACGGTAATCGATCGAAACGAGTTCATCTTCGGTGTAAGCCAGTATCCCCTCAAGTCTTTTACTCGAAGCAGCTTCTAACAGAACCTTGTTAACTTCTTCGATGGTGGTTTCTTTTTTGGAAACAAAGGTGATGTCGCTGATGCTTACTACAGGGGTCGGAACACGTATACTCATACCGTCAAAGATGCCTTTTAGCTGTGGAAGTGCTCTTGCCGCCGCCTTTGAGGCACCGGTTGTTGTTGGCACAATATTTTCGGCAGCATTTCTTGCCTCGCGAATATCTTTTGCCGGAGCATCCTGTAATCTTTGGCTTGCGGTGTATGAGTGAACCGTTGTCATGAGAGATTTCTCAACTCCGAAGTGCTCCTCAAGAACTGCCATAACTGGTGTGATGCAGTTTGTGGTGCAAGATGCATTTGAAATGATTGTGTCTTGAGCAGTTATTTTGTCTTCATTTGCGCCAATGACATAAGTTGGGACGTCTTCGCCTTTTGCCGGCGCCGACAGCACTACCCTCTTGGCTCCTGCGTCAAGATGCTTCTGGGCATCTTCTCGCTTCGTAAATAAGCCTGTACTCTCTACAACAATATCGATACCGAGATCGCCCCATGGAAGAACGGACGGATCTTTTTCGGCAAGAACTCTTATCTTTTTGCCATCAACAATAATGTTCTGCTCATCAAAGCCCACTTCTTGGTGATATATACCGTAATTAGAATCATGCTTTAACAAGTGGGCGAGTGTCTTTGTATCGGCTAAATCATTTACCGCAATTACCTCAACCCCATCTGTACTCTGTGCTATTTTAAACGCATTCCGGCCTATGCGACCAAAACCATTAATTGCTATCTTTAGCGCCATTAATATCGCCCATTTACTTACCTATATCATATAAGCATAAGGGGGTTGGCGCAAGCTATGTAATCTGTAAAGTAGCTTTAATCGGCTTCGTTGTAGCGGTGAATGGAATCCTGAATTACCTGGCGAGCTTCATCGTTTCCGCCCCAGCCCTTAAAGTGGACGTCCTCACCATTCCAATCATTTTTCCAGTCTTTGTAGTGGCTATAGTAGTGCTCAATTGATTTCTTGAAGCTTGGGCCCAACTGATCAATATCGGTGAGCCATTCCTGGGTTACATCTTCAGCAGGTACACAGATAAGCTTTTCGTCATCCTCGCCAGCATCAACCATGTGCAAAACACCGATAGGCCTCGATGGGACAACAACACGATGTGGCACCGACTCATCGACGATTAAGAATGCATCGAGCGGATCGCCGTCCTTACAAAGAGTGTTTGGGACGAACCCATAGTCAGCTGGGTAGCCCATTGCAACTGGGGTAACTCTATCCAGAGTAAGAAATCCAGTTTCTTTATCCATCTCATATTTATTTCTTTCACCTTTTCTGATCTCGATAACAACGTTTACGACATCAGGGGCATGTGACCCTGCATTTAGTTCTGACATTTTGATCCTCTTTTTGATGCTTGTTTCATAAGAATTATAGCAGAAAAGCGGGAGTCTCTTGGGGCAATGGGTGTATCACCCCAAGAGACTCAGTTATCGTTCTGGATGTTTAGGTCCACAACGGAAGGCAGAGGTGATTTTGGCACATGCCTGACTGCTAGACGGGTTCCGGATCTTCGGCCGCCTACCCCGCTGGTAAGACGAGGAGTCGGGGCGCCCGGATTCGAACCGGGAATACTCACTGATGTAGTGAGCGCGCTGTCCTATCAACGCCACGCCCCGGACGAAAAAAATGACCTCTACTGAGGTCTACCCGCATTCAATATACACGAAGCCTCAGCGTTTCCTGATTGGCACCAGGACGAACGCCAGAAGTGGAAACATTTTGATGTTCCAATTCCTTAGCTTCATGTTGTTAGCCTAATAATGTTTTAGTCGAATGTCAACATAAATTAAGATGTCGTGACGCTGTGTTCCTCTAGATAGGCTCGAATTGATAATGCAGCGGATACACCTTCGCCCACAGCGCTCGCCACTTGCCCAATTGATCCTTCGACAATGTCACCGGCGGCAAAAACACCGGGTATATTGGTACAAAAAGACTTATCAACCTTAATAAAACCGCGATTGTCCATCTCGATATCGCCGTTTAACCAACCAGAATTTGGTAATAAGCCGATAAATGGGAAAATCCCATCGGCTTGAATTTCTTGACGGCTACCCTTATGATCGGCGACTACACCCGCCACTTTGCCATCTTTGGAAATTATTTCGCTTACGGTCGTTTCAAAGTGGACCTCAACATTGGCTTTTGCGGTCAGAGAATCTGCCAATACTTCTGCACCCTTAAATTGAGTACCCCTGACAAGAACGATGAGCTTTTCTACAAACTTTGTTAGAAATAAACCTTCTTGAAGTGCCGAGTTGCCTCCACCTATGGCAACCACAGTCTTGCCTCTGTAAAGTGGCCCATCGCATGTCGCGCAATAGTGCACGCCTTTTCCTTCGAGCTCCTTCTCGCCAGGGACATCAAGTTTTCGATAGCTTGATCCTGTTGCGATAATAATCGACTTTGTAGGGATGGGCTCGCCTTTAGTAAGTATCTTTAATTCGGCACCATCTTTCTGGATACCGACTGCCTCAATTCCAGTTTTAACCTCGGTCCCAAATCGCTCTGCCTGCTGTTGCATTTGCATGGCAAGCTGCATACCCCCTATCCCTTCAGGGAAGCCAGGGTAGTTATCAACCACTTCTGTTGTAGCTATAAGACCGCCAGCGATTGCCTTGTCAATAACTACGGTCTTGAGATCTTCACGTGAAGTGTATACAGCAGCCGCCAGACCGGTTGGACCGGCTCCAACAATCGCTACATCATATTTATCGGGCATCTAGAGGCCCAGTGCACTAACAAGTCTTGGCTGATCAAAACCTAATATGTGCTCTTCCTTGTCATCTTCTTTAGTAATAACTGTAAAAGGAACTCCCATTTGCCCGCTAAGCTGAATCATCTTTTGGGCTTCTTTTTCATCGTCATCCACAAATACTTCGGTATATGGAATATCGTGCTGCTTTAAAAACTGCTTTTCAGCATTGCAGTAAACGCATGTATGCGTTGAATAGATTGTGATATTTTTTACTTTTGACATCTGTTTTCCCCTTATATTTTTATTATACACAAAGCGTCAAAACATTTTGACGCCGGTTGATTATTTTTCGCTAAGCAACTGTTTGATAATGTCCACCATTTGATGGGGAGTAATATCGACCTTTAGAAAATACCTGACCACGCCCTCTTTTTTTGCTTCCTCAACTACTCTAGGAGTTTCGATGTTGCTGAACGCTATGATCTTGGTTTCTGGGTAGCGGTGGTGGACATTGTTTTGCTTAAGAAAATCTAATCCAGAAATGCCCGGCATAAGCATATCCAGCAGTACAATTTCAGGCTTATTTTCATCAAGTAACTTCAATCCGGTTACCGCATCTGGGGCTTCGAGAACCTGAAAGCCGTTATTGTTTAACGCATAGCTATAAACCATTCGGATCTGCTGGTCGTCTTCAATTATTAATACTTTCGGCATCATAACTCCTGAAAATGTAAACATAAGAATAATAACACCCGTCGATTAGATCATCAACACCTTAAAATGTATAATTAGATTCAATGAGAAATAAGAAAAAAATTCCTATAACGGCATTAACTGGATTCTTAGGCTCTGGGAAAACAACCCTTCTTAACCATATTCTTGAGAATAACCATGGGCTCAAAATCGGAGTGGTCGTCAACGATTACGGCGATATCAATATTGATTCACAGCTAGTAGCTGGTCAAACGGATAAGATGCTCGAACTTACGAATGGCTGTATATGCTGCTCAATGGAAAACATGGAGCTTGATGAGGCCATTGGCCAGTTTGCATATCCTGGCAGCCCAATTGACTACATTGTTATCGAAGCCAGCGGGCTTGCAGAGCCAGCCGACCTTGCAGTGACTTTACGCGATGCTTTGGGCGACAAGACTACGCTGGACAGTATTGTTGCAGTGCTAGACGCGGCAAACCTTGAGCACAATGCCGAAGCCAACACTACTGCCCTTCAACAAATCGAATATAGTGATTTTGTGATAATTAACAAAATTGATTTGGTAGATAGCACAAAGGTAGATTTGATTAAGCAGCTTATCAACGGAATAAACGAGAGAGCGAGGATATTTTCGGCAGTTAAAGGTGAGATAGATGTTAGATTGCTACTCGATCAAAATTTACGACTTGATGCTAACGAAATCACACATTCCCATGAGAATCATCAACATCTCCACGAGAGCTATTCAACAATAAGCTTTAAAACTACAGAGCCATTCGACCCAGTTAAATTTCAAACATTCGTAAATGAACAGATACCAGTTGAGGTTTATAGAGCAAAGGGTTTTGTTAATCTTGGCAATAAGGGCCACCGCCGAAAATACATTTTCCACCTTGTTGGCAAAAGAGCCGAATTGACGTGGACAGATTGGTTAGACGAGGAGCCGATGACTCAACTGGTATTTATTGGCAAGGATTTCGATAAAAACCAGTTGCTTAAAAGTTTGAACAAATGCGTTGACTCGGAGCCTAATGTATTTGACCCCGAAAAACAGGTTGTATTGCCCAAAAGAGAACGCTAGATTCTTTGTAGAATTGCCTATTAAATATTTTGCTTCGTACCACCAAAATAGCTTCAAGTAATAGGAGTGTGCGATGAAAGCTATTTACAAGGCAGACCAAGTTGCCTCTGGGCTACTTTTAGCAGGAGCTCTAAATTCGGCGATCACAGGATTAACAAGATTCAGCATGGCAAAGCAATTGAGCGGCAAAAAGACCTCTGGTATGAAGATATACTATGGTGTTATTGGGGCAGCAACAGCCTATAAGATCGCACGCATAATGGCTCCTAAAACAAAGGAGGAGAAAAATCTTCTTAAACTAGCGGGGATGTACGACAAGGCTGGTAACTATAAGAGAAAGGCAAAGAAGTACCGAAAGTCAGCTAACATATCATTTAACCAAAGTGTTAAATATTTTGATAAATTCCTCAAAAACAGAGATATTTTACTAAAAAGGTAGTATGGAGTTTTGCACAAAATAGTAATTGGTATAGGATGGAAGTAGTTCAGGAGATTAAGCTATGGCCAAGGTAGCAAAAAATTTACTAATTTTGAGCATCCTTCTACTCCCTATATCGACTTTTGCACAAGTACAGTCTAGAGATACAAGTAGTAACGCCATGATATACAGTGGTGTTTATTCTACGAACGAGCTTAAACAAAAGCTTGCGAACGGTGATGGAAATCACACTGCTAAACAGCTTCAACAAGATTTCGCTGCTCATGGAGTTAGCATCAAATCTATTCAATCGGCTAGTGTAGTCAATGGGTATGTGACAAAGGGCGGGCGAGTTATTGTTGCTGATAAAACAGTTGCAACCAGCGCTAAGACCTACGGGCGCACCTATATGGAAGGATCATCAAAGGAGGGTACGCTATACTCTCGCCCGGCTTCGGTATCTATCAGTCAGAACAAGCTACCAGCTTTTGTTTTTATGGATAATGGGAAATTTAAGTTCGCCATTATTAAGTCTTGTGGCAATCTTACAACCGCAACTCCAGTTGTTGTTAAAACGAAGACCGTTCAACCGGCAGTCGTAGTTGTTCAAACACAAACCCAGGCCCAGACACAAGCGGCACCACAGCCACTACCCCAGACTGGCATGGAAAGTGCGGCGGCGTTGGGTTTAACCGGCATTACTAGTGCTGCGTGGTATTACCGAAAAAGCAAAGTCGCTTTAACAAAAGCTCATCAAAACTCAAATATTGACTAATACCAGCCGTGGCTTAGCCAGAACCTCCAAGCATTGCTTGGGTTACCATATCGACTCTCGATGTATTGAAGTCCCCACTCTATTTGGCCCTGCGTGCTCATATCTGGAATCTTCGAACATGGCAGTGCTTGAGGAATGCCACACGCCCCGCTCGAACGATTTCTTGCACTAGGATTCCAGTTTGATTCCCGGTTCCACAAAGCTAGCAAAGATGGCCAATGTTGATCGCCGAATTCAATGGCATTTAAAGATCGTCCTAGGGTACGAGGGTCACCTGAACCGAGTGGGATGGCAGCAGAAGCAACTGGAGTTGCGGGCTTAGTAACTGGGCCACTTCCATCGCGCCCGGGTAGCTGCTTGACCTCCTCCCAGCCCTCAGGCACAGACGACTGTCTGCTGGAGGCGACTTTTTGTACAGAAACAGTGGGCTTTGATGATTTTTGAGTATTTTGAGGCGGAGTTAATACTGAAGCTTTTGGCGAGGGGTCGCTAGAAGCCATAACAGAATGAAATCCTCCAGCGGCCATCAAAAGAAGGCCGACGATCAAAGTGTTCCTATAGAGTTTTGGGTGATGAAAAATAAATCGATTTAACATAGCAAAAAATAATGTAATCGAACATCATATCGAAGTTTTTTGGCTTAAGCAAGCCTTAAAGTTGTTATGTTTGTTATTCCGCTAGGTTTGTAAATTGCAAACTGCATTGCTAAATTAGGTAGGTATGAATACAAATTACTATGAAAAATTTAAACTTTGGGCGGAGAAATTCTGCAACAAGAACGAAGGAACAGCCATTGATGGGGAATATTACGACCTCCCTGGCATAACTGTCTATAAAACACACAAAATACCTCTTGAAGGGAAAGGACGGATTGAGGTAAACTGCGTCACTCCAGAGGCACAAGAACATTTTTTTTGGAATTACGAAATTACTCTTGATGATTTAGAAACTGAAACATACAAGCATTTACTACTTCAAACGGATGGAAAACTTGTTGAAACTTACGGCAAGAACGTCAACGAAGTCGACGCTACTACCGCTTCACAGATTCTGAACCAACTTTCCGAGTTATCTTCGACTTAGCCGAGTTCTTGGTTCGCTCAATATGCTTTCTGAGTCTCTGACCATATTTGTTGAAGAACCAAAGAGTAAAAGAATAAGAGATTATTACGTATAGCACTCCAACAACAATGTCAAAGACGTAGTGCTCGCCCATATATACGATTCCAATCCATATTGATATTGGGTAAATCAAAGACAGAGTCCCCCATCGCTTACCAAAGCCCCTAAAAATAAATAGGCTTATTAAGAATGGGTACGCCGAATGTAGTGACGGTACGGCGGCAACTAAATTTGGGCTGAGGGTGCGATAAAGAGAAGGAAAATCCGTCACCCCAAGTGACCACCAAATGTCGGTTGATATTTTGTGAATTTTTGGAATCAACCCTAGTTCCGAAGCCATCCATGGAGGAGCTGCAGGGAACAATACATATGTCATAAAGGCGGCATACGAAAGCAAAACAAAGGAAACAACATACCTATTGAAATCGACTTCACGGTACTTCCAAATTAATAGACCAGCTACAACTGGAACCAAAAAATGACACATATATAAAAGATAAAAATAGTAATCAAACCACGCCAGAGATCCGTTATACCACCATTGCTGTAAAACTACAGTTGGGAGCTGACCACCAGTGATAAACTTATCGAAGTTAATCATTTCCCAATAATTGACACGTGAATTAAGAAATGGGGCAATGCTCCTTAAACTGTCATATGCCAATAGTAGGACGACAAATGGCCCAAACTTTATCAGAAACTGGCGGCCGGCACCGTAAAGTACGCATAGCCCTAAAAACATGAAGAATAATATATCTGGTGTCCATATTGCTCTCCAGAATACAATCACGTACACCAGCGCGGCAATATATAAAAATCGAATAGCGGTCATCACCGGCCTTTGTTTGGCCGAAGCTATTACCTTTGGAAAATAACCTTCGGAATTTACAGTAGATTTACTCACAAAGTAATTATAACTCTTTTGCTTTTTTGATTTGCTCAAACGTATTCCATTTTTTTGCCAACTCTACAAACGTTGCATCTTCAATCGAGGTACGTATTTGAGCCATCAGATCAAGTATGAAGTGCAGATTATGATAAGTGGCAAGTTTCATCCCAAGAATCTCATTTGCGTTGAATAGGTGTCGCAAGTAGGCACGAGAGTGCTTTTGGCATACCCAGCACGTGCACTCATTATCAATTGGCCCTTCGTCTCGGGCGTACTTTGCTGCGGCAACGTTAATACGGTACTTGTTTTCTGGATTACCACCGGAAGCAGGCCCGATATACACAGCACCATTCCTTGCCATTCTAGTTGGCGCCACGCAATCAAACGTATCAACACCCCTTGAAACTCCAGCAAACAAGTCGCCAATCTCGCCAATTCCCAGTAAGTGTCGCGGCTTGGTTGGATCGAGTCTCAGCTCAACCCATTCGAGAATTTGATACATATCATTTTTGTTACGGCCAAGCGACCCTCCAATAGCGTGACCAGGAAAATTCAACGAGTTTATATAATCGGCGCTTTTTTCGCGAAGGCCTTTATACGCGCCTCCTTGAACAATGCCATAAAGCGCTTGGCTCGAGCGATTCGTCCACGCGTCCAAGCTCCTCTTTGCCCAACGATGAGTCCTTTCAAGCGCCCGGCCGGTGTATTCCTCCTCATGTAGCGGCGAAGTACACTCATCAAAAGCCAAAATAATATCAGCCCCTATATCCTGTTGTATTTGAATTGAAGCCTCTGCTGTAAAACGATGTTTTGATCCGTCTAAGTGAGAGGTAAACGAAACACCCTCTTCGTCGACTTTCATTAACTTCTGTTTACTTTTCCGGCGCTCGAGAAGATCTTCGTCAGGGAAAATGCTGCTTATCTTGCTTACCCCATGCTCTAGTCCAAACCCAAGAGAAAAAACCTGGAAGCCCCCACTATCGGTAAAGGTTGGCCCATCCCACCCCATAAACTTTCCAACCCCACCAAAATTCTTAACTAAATCTTGCCCGGGTCGTAAATAGAGATGATATGTATTAGCTAGCACTGCCTGGGCATTCAATTTGTGTAAATCATTTATGTCCAGCGTTTTAACACTAGCTTGAGTGCCTACTGGTATAAATGCAGGCGTTTCAATTTTACCGTTTGGTGTATTGATCGTGCCTCTGCGTGCTAATCCATCTGTTGCGTGTAACTCAAAACTGAATTTTGGATTGTTTTTCATCTCAGAAGATTCTAACCTAAAGCCAAGCTGTTGTAAAAATTTTACAATTCAAAATAGTTATGCTTTAATAAGCATAAGCACAAAAAAGGATGTGGGTGTGGCAATAATAAGTAACAAAAATCAATTTACAACCAAGCGACTGCTCGTGGTCATTTCGATAGCTCTGCTAATAGGAGCTTATTTTGTATATAAATCATTCGCTGCTGCCACAACTATGTCAGTTATACCAGCAACGTCTACCCCAAAAAGCCTAGGAGCTAACTTTACAGTAGATGTAAGGGTTAACAGCGACACTGAAAATATCAACACAGTTAGAGCAAATCTCTCCTTCCCAATTGATAAATTGCAATTTGTAAGTATAGATTCAACAACATCGGCGTTTTCGATTGAAGCCGTTAGTACTGGCAGCAATACCACGGGCACGGTTAGATTAGAGAGAGGGACCACAACTCCTGTAAATAGCGACCAGCTAATTGCTAAGGTGACATTTAAAGCTATCGCGACCGGATCCGCCGC
>CAYRGI010000014.1:6403-14259 GCA_964423965.1 uncultured Candidatus Saccharimonadales bacterium | reverse complement strand
AACTATTCATACCAACTCAGCCGCTGGCGTGCTTCCACGATTGCTCGACATGAAAGTTGAGCCGTTCTTGGTTTCCTCAACAGTAAATACGGTAATTGGTCAGCGATTGGTTAGAAAAGTTTGCGACAAATGCACTAAACAACGACCAGCGACGCAAGCCGAGATTGATTCAATTAAGGCGACTCTTAAGGACATTCTGCCAAAAACTAAGGAAGAGTTTGAGAAAGCCAAGGAGGATCTAGGTTATGACACCTTGCCTTTAGCAGATCAAACCGCTTATACTTTATTTGAAGGTGCAGGGTGCAAAGACTGCAAGGATGGTTACAAGGGCAGAATCGGTATATACGAGGTCTTCCCAATGTCCGAAGCAATGGAGAAGCTGTTGACTAGCAAGGCAACGACCTCGCAAGTTCAGAATCAAGCTCAAGCGGATGGCATGATAACCATGAAGCAAGATGGGTATTTGAAAGCTTTAAACGGTATGACGACACTCAACGAAGTTGCAAGAGTCGCATCGGATTTCTGAGGTGAAATAAGTGGAAAAAACAGCGTTAAAAATCGAGATACTTTTAGAAGAGGTCGTAAAAAAAGATGCGTCCGACCTTCACTTGCAGGTAGGTTTGCCTCCTATGCTGCGTGTTGACGGCTCTCTTAAGGCGATTCCGGACATCCCGCCACTCGATTACCAGGCAGTAGAGAAGATCGTCTTATCGGTTATGGAAGAGGACCAAAAGGCAATTTTAGAGAAAGACAAGGAAGTCGACTTCTCGTTTAGTTTTGGTGATTACGGTCGTTTTCGTGTCAACGCGTTCCACGAGAAGGGCAATATAGCCGCAGCTCTGCGTTTAATTCCGTCAACTATTAGGACTCTTGATGATCTTGGGATGCCAAAAGTTGTAAAGTCTTTTGCAGATTATCCGCGCGGTCTGGTTCTTGTTACGGGGCCAACAGGATCGGGTAAGTCCACCACACTTGCAGCAATTGTTGATCAGATCAACAAGGATCAGGCTCGTCACATTATTACGATTGAAGATCCAATTGAGTACGCTCATCACTCTCAAAAGTCGATTGTTGTGCAGCGAGAAGTTCATTATGACACTTACTCCTTTGGGGCAGCGCTTCGCTCTAGCTTACGTCAGGACCCAGACGTTGTACTAGTGGGTGAGATGCGCGATCTCGAGACCATTTCTGCTGCCATTACACTCGCCGAGACCGGCCACTTGGTGCTTGCGACGCTCCATACCAACTCAGCCTCTCAATCTGTTGATCGTATGATTGACGTCTTTCCGCCTCACCAGCAGCAACAGATCAGGATTCAGGTTGCAGGTATCTTACAGGCTATTTGTTCACAGAGACTTATTCCAAAAATCGGTGGCGGCCGTGTTGCCGGGGCTGAAATACTAGTGGTCAATCCAGCTGCTCGAAACATTATTCGAGAAGGAAAAACTCATCAGCTAGACTCGGTTATTCAAACTGGCGCCAAAGATGGGATGCAGTCGATGGATCGCACTTTGGTTAACCTTATTCACGAAGGCACAATTAGCTACGATGAGGCTAAGAACTTTGCGGTTGATCTTACAGAATTAGATAGGTTGATGAAGGGGTAGATCCTAAGTGATCGATTACGTATACAAGGCAAAAGATCGCTCAACCGGGCAGATTGTGTCGGCAAATGTTAAGGCGGATAGCCCGCAGGCAGCAGCTAAATTGTTGAGCGACCAGAATCTTTTTGCATTTGAGATCACTCCAAAAGGGGAGAACAAGTATCTCGAAAAGTTAGGTCTTGCAGGACGAATCAAAGCAAAAGATAAGGTTATTTTCTCTAGGCAACTTTCAACACTTATTAGTGCAGGCTTGCCATTAGCACGAGCACTGAGGACGGTAGAGGATCAGATCTCATCTCAAAAACTTAGGGATGTGATTGGGTCGGTGGTTGCAAGTGTTGAGGGCGGATCAAGCTTGTCGGCTGCATTTGCTCAGCACCCCAAAGTATTTAACGAGATCTTCGTGGCGCTTGTTGCTGCTGGTGAAACTTCGGGGACCTTGGACAAAGCGCTTGAGCGGATCGCAAACCAGCAAGAAAAAGACGCCGCCATTATGTCCAAGATTCGTGGTGCTTTTGTATACCCAATCATTGTTCTTGTACTAATTATTGGTGTGATGATTCTCATGCTTACAACTGTTGTCCCCGAGGTAGCAAAACTTTACAAGGATTTAGGCAAAGAGCTTCCTTTGATTACGCAGCTTCTGGTTTGGCTCTCGAGCTTCCTTATCAATTTCTGGTGGTTAATTCTGATTGCACTTGTTCCTGGAGTTATTGCTCTAAGAAACCTGTTGTCGCACGAGTCTATGAAGTACAAGATCGATAAGTTTAAACTTAATGCCCCTCTATTTGGCGTACTTTTCCGCAAAGTTTACATGGCACGATTTGCACGCACTATGAATACTCTACTTGCAACAGGTATACCTATGCTACAGGCAATGGATACCGTAAAAAGAGCAGTTGGCAACAGGCTGGTTGCTGAGGATATTGATAAAGCCATCATCAAGGTTAAAGGGGGTAAGTCTCTCTCTGAAGGGCTAGAGGGGAGTGAGTACTTTCTAAAATTAGTGCCGCAAATGAGTAAAATTGGCGAAGAATCAGGAGCTATTGACGACATGCTCGGCAGGACAGCAACATATTATGAGAATGAAGTAGATGAAGCTGTTAAAAACCTATCAACTACTCTTGAACCAATTATGATGGTTGTGCTGGGAGGAATAGTTATAACAGTTATTGCGGCAGTATTAGGACCAGTATATTCACTGGTTGGGAGCGGTGACTTAACTTCAACAAAATAAAAGTTGACAAACATAAGTACTTTAGCTTAACTTAAACACAAGAGTATAGATACTCATGCAAGGAGGTAATGCAAAAAATGAATATTAAGAAAGATAATAAAGGTTTCACGCTAGTTGAAATCGTAATCGTATTAGCGATTGCAGCTCTTATTTTGGCAGCAATTTTATTTGCCGTAAGAGGTGCTCAACAAAGTCGAAGGGACTCTGCAAGACGAGATGCGGGCGGTCAGATTGGCGCATTGATGGAAGAGTATGCGGGCAATCATAATGGCACATACCCAACTGATAACGCAGACGTTTCGGCAGCTATTGCTGGTCGAACAGAATCCCCGCTCACAGGGAATGACTATACATTAGATAGTTTTACCAATAGTGTTGGAACATGCCCAGCGGTTGCCACTGATCATGTGGCCCTTGCGGTTAACAACAGAACCTGGCAAGTTTGCGTCGGTTTAGAGAGTGGTGACGTATTTAGGGCATCAAATCAATAAGAATCCTTGCTTCTAATATCAATTACCGCCCCCAGGGGCGGTTTTTGATATACTACGCTTATGCTTAGCTTACTTATCGGGGCCCTGGGGCTTTTTGTTGGCTCTTTTCTTGCTAATGTCGTATATAGACTAAAAAAGAAAGAGCAATTCGTTAAGGGGCGCTCTAAATGCCCTCATTGTAGGCATGAGTTATCTGCATTAGATCTGATCCCAGTCTTAAGCTGGCTTCTCTTAAGAGGCAAGTGCCGCTACTGTAAAGAAAAAATATCGGGTGAGTATGCACTTATTGAATTTGTAACGGGCATTCTGTTCGCACTGTCATTTTCTGCCCTTAATCCAGATACAGGGATAGCTGGTGCACAGTTTGCAGTATGGCTAGTTATCCTTTCGGGGCTGATTGTTTTAGCTGTCTACGACCTAAAATGGTATCTTTTGCCAGATAAAATATTGGTTCCGCTCATGTTCCCAGCAGTAATCCTTTTACTACTTTCATATATTGACAGCAACTCTTACAAAGTAATAACCGGTCCAATTATTGCAGCCATAGTTTTTGGGGGCTTTTTCTACCTCCTCGCAGCTGTTTCGAGCGGAAAATGGATGGGGGGAGGCGACATCAAGCTAAGCTTCCTCATGGGACTCCTATTAGGAGTTCAAAAAACGTCCGTTGCTATGCTGCTGGCGTTTAATGCAGCAGCAATTGTGGGCCTATATTTGCTTGCTACCAAAAAACTAAAGCGTGACCACCAAATACCGTTCGGGCCATTTTTAATCGGCGGAACAATCGTCGCTTTTCTATACGGCCAAGACATCATCAATTGGTACGCGGAACTAACCGGTTTAAATCTGATTTTCTAATAGCGCTTATGCTATAATTTATTGTGATATGTCATATCTAAAGCGACAGGGTGGAGTAACGCTTGTTGAGCTAGTTTTAGTACTGGCAATTACAGCTGGGGCTATAACTACTGCAATAGCTGTACGTTCCTCTATGAGGAAGGATATTTCATTTTCTACATCTATTGAACAGATAAAAAACCAGATAGTTGCAGCAAAGAACGAATCTGTTCAATCCGTAAAAAACAACAGCGCTGGGTCTGGAAATACTAATTCTTATGACTTTGGTAGGGCTGTCGAATTTTTCCCAGCTGGCGACCCAGAAGTTCCTGCTCCAATGGAGGCAGATAAGTACATGAGGGTCTCTACTTTAATTAGTGAGCAAGATGCCGCACCTGGTGAAGGAATAACTCAGAAGATGGCTCAGTGCGATCAGAGGTGGGAGCTGTATAAGGATGGCGCCGAATATAAGGGGACCGAGAAGAGGGCAATTATTTTCCAACGTAAGCCCGAGAGGTTATTCGTCACACCTTTGAACCATAATACGACTGGGGGAGAGGTTTGCAATACTCTCGCTTTAGGCACCGAGAATACTCCAAACTATGGAGGTTATGACAGCGATAACGACACCATTCCGGATGCAACTGATTTGTGCCCATATGAGCCCGGGCCCGCACCGAGTGGATGTCCTGGTGGGACGCCGCCCCCCGTTACAGAAGCGTGTGATGCAAATGGCTATCAATGTGGGCTTTATGGACGATTCTACGACCGCCTGGCTTCAAATGTAGCGGAAGTTTCATCCGATAGTCCATCACTAAATGCAAACCTAAAGAGCTCCTTCAATGGAGAAGAGCTTGGACAAACATATTCGCAGGCCTCAACATGGCTCCCAATTTTGCGATATAGGACCAAAAATCCAGCTAACCAAGTATCAGCTAAGTGGACTGGGCAAATTAAAATCCCTGCCAATACCACGCGAAACATATGCCTAAACACTGATGACGGTTCATATATGACAATTAATGGCGTAGTTGTGACAGATAATTACACATCTATGGATTCCCAAGCGGACAGGTGCGAAAGTTTTACTGCAGGCAACGCAGACGCTTGGTATGACATTAATATTGCTTATCCACAAAGAGATACTTTTGAAAGTACTCCTTATATTTCGTTGACATATACCGAAGGTGGAGGCCCAGAGCAATTTGTCCCATTGAACAATCTTCGTTCTTTACCGGGGCAAATTGTATGGCCCAATACCTCATTCATTCCTGGTCTTAAGGCGGAATATTACTCTTCTTCTGACCTTTCTGGCTCCCCTTATAGCGTATGGACTGAGGGCACAGCCGGCTATTCACCAACCAACTTTATTTCAACGGGTACCTTTACATCCCGTGCAGGAGTGTACCCCAACTGGACAGACCTTGAGTTTGATGGGTCTGTAAGATGGACGGGACAAGTTAATGTCGTAGGCACAAATCCACTTTATTGCGTAATGGCGAATAAGCATTCTGGCTTGGTAGTGAAGGTGGGCGGGGTAGACGTAATTAATCAATCAAGTAAGGATAATTTTGATACTACTTGTGGAACAGTTACGGCTCCCAATGGGTGGCAAAATATATCTATTGAGTACAAACACAAGCGATCTGAAACTTGGGAAATGGGCATATATATGTACAACAATGTTAATTGGACGGCACCTCAATTCAGGAGGCCAATGGATGCAAGCTCTATTCAGATAACCAGCATGCTCAGTGATAATGATAATAGTTTTCTAACTACCCCACCAAAAAACGATTGTAGTAACTTGAATAATACAAATGTAATTTCACGCTCGTTCAACGGATTATGGCCAAGCTCAAATTACACTCTGGATTTACTGTATGGAAATTACAATACGGCATCATTGCCAATAGGGTACTCAAACTATAAAGCTTGTGTGAAGATAAACGGCCAGTTTATCAACGGCTCTAATCCGGTAGATTTTCCTGTTCCAGTTTATGGTTATCCAAGGACTAAAACATTTACTAATATTCCGGTTGCAAGTGATGGTACCTTCAACCTGGAGTTGTACTGGCTGAATGACTCTTTTGATCCAGTATCAGGTAGGGATTCAAACTTCCAACTTATTAGGACAGACTTGTATAGAAGGTTGGATAGTACTGGGACTTTGATAGCAAATGGCACTAATGAAAGAGGGCTTGTCGGATTTATCCTTAAGAAAATTTCGGGCACTGCATTTGCCCAGGTGGCAACTTGTGGAGACGCTCAAACCGAATGTAGCATCTTGATTTTCGATAATTACAATACGGATTCGTCGGGAAGTTATAGCTTTTACCCAGATGAGGCAGAGCTCGAATTTGGGATTGAAGGATCTACTGAAAAAGGCACAATCAAAATTGACCCACAATCAAATTCGATTACTAGAGAAATAAAATTATGATGTTTATCGGGCGGAATAATGAAGATGGAGATACTCTGGTAGAAGTAATACTTGCTATTGCTTTAATTTCGGTAGTTTTAGTTTCTGCATTCAATATTATCGGGTCATCATATAGGACCGCGATGTTGTCAAAGGAGAGGGTAGAAGCAGTTAGCCTTGCCCAGCAGCAGGCGGAAAGGTTAAGGAAATTACGAGATGATAATGCTGAGGTCCCATTTACATCTATTCCTTTCCCTGCAGACGGGCAAATTCTTAGCCCCACTTTGACTGCTATCACTTGCGGTGCTGGAGGTTGCCCAGATTTAATATACAAAGTTAGCCTTAATCAAATAGCCAATGTTAATCCAGCATTAGACCCAATGCTAAAAACTTATTCTATTAAGGTTACCTGGACTCAGGCAGGAACAACGGACGAGAACAATACTGAAATAATTTTTAAGCTTGCTGATCGTGATCCAAAGAATATTCAACGAGATTGCTCGGTTGTGGAGTCATGCTAATGGTAAAAAACCAAAAAGGGTTTACTTTGGTAGAATTGCTCCTCGCTACAGCCGTCTTTAGTATTGCCTTAATTGCAATAACTGCTGCCATAATTCAGATTTTTAAGGCATATCAATCCGGCATCAGCATTAGAAAAACACAGTCCTCGGCACGGGTAATCTCGGAAGAGCTTACAAGACGGGCAAGAGCCTCCGAATCAATAGCTAGTGCAGGTAACGCGATTTGCTTTTATATGCCTGCTAAAAAAAATGAGGCAGATGGTCAAAACACAAACGATGCATTTATGTACTACAAAACGGATGATAAAAAATTAATGAGTATCAACAAGCAGGTCACTTTACCTGTTGGTCCGCCTTCATGCGATGCGGCAACATTTAGTTCTGGGTCGGTATCTCAGGTATCCGACGAAGAGATAACCGTCTTAAAGTTCAAGGGGGATGGCACCTCGGAAAAAATGATGGAACTTGATATGAGGTTAGGGACCTCCACGACAGATGATAGCACGGAGGTCGATTACACAGACCCTGAAAATCCTGTCTGTAATCCAGGCTATGAGTACTGCTCTATGACTACAATTAAGAAGAGCATAATGGCAAGAGGTGGTAAAGAATGAGAAACGAAAGAGGAGCAGCATCGTTAATAATTGTTACACTTACGACTATACTTATTGCCGTTCTCACAGTGGCCACCACTAAACTAATGACTGGCGAATTAAGGCAGGCAAATGATAGTGAAAATGGTATCAA
>CAYRGI010000014.1:0-6303 GCA_964423965.1 uncultured Candidatus Saccharimonadales bacterium | reverse complement strand
AACTATTTTGATAGAGTTGAGCTTGCATGGGATAAGCGGGATATTCCGGTAGAAGATGCTGATCGCCAATTCAACTTCAGCACAGATCCAAATGATGCTCGTCCAGTTGAGCTTAATAAGTCACCGGCTTATTTGGAGGTGACTCGAATAGTATATGAAGACTCAAATCCAGGTCCAGTAACAGAAGTAAATCCAGATAGCATATCCGTTAAGTCGCTAATTTTGAGCCCGGTCTATAAGAGTACGCCCGGTGCATGGTCGCCAAACAATATTCCTGGCGATTGCGGCACTGTTTCGAACCCGGCTATAAACTTCGACTCATGCCAAGGAAGTCAGGGTGGTTCTGTTAAGGTTGATTGCTCAAAAAGCGCTGGTAAGCGATGTGCCGCCACTTTGAATTCATTCATTCCAACAACTGCTCAAAACGGAGCTCAGAAAAGAGTAGTTTTAAGAATCAGACCTTACTACAACAATATGGTCTATGATATGGCTCTATATCAGGGGAGCAATAAAGTGACGTTTAAGTTGGACGCAATCAACCTCGACATTACGGCTTATGTGGGGGGTTCTTATAGGAGAATTCTTGATAGCTTTGATGTTACGGCAAATCCAGGGCCAATTGACGCGCTATGGGGAGATGAAGAAGTTTGTAAGAGTCTTCTAATCAAGAGTGAATCACCCTCAGGTGTAGCCGATAATGACGAGGTCCAAAACAGGTACGGCTGCGATCAGGCCCAGTAGCTACTTCTTCCTATGAAACTGTTCATGAACCTTTCTTAGTTGAGGGTCGGTCAAGTGAGTATAAATCTGAGTTGTTGATACATTTGCATGCCCAAGGAGGCTCTGAACGCTTCTTAAATCGGCCCCATTGTGTAGCAAATCGGTCGCAAAGCTGTGGCGCAATGTGTGAGGGGTAACGCGTTTCGTAATTCCTGCCAGGCGCGCATACCGCTGCACCATCCTCTGAACGCTTCTTGCGGTTAAACGAGTGTACGCTCCGTCATCAAGCTCATCCTGACTGCCGGAATAGTGAATAAATAGCGGCTTAAAGTTATCCGGCCGACTCTTAATATATTTATCAAGCCAATCCGCTGCAGAAGGAGAGATAAAAATAAGCCGGTCCTTCTGGCCCTTACCTCTAATACTGAACTCGCGGCGCTCAAGGTTGATGTGATCGCGGTTAAGACCAACCAGCTCACTCACGCGTAATCCGCCCGAAAAAAGTAGCTCAAGTATTGCTCGATCCCGCAGCCCAACAGGAGTGGATGTATCAACTGCGCTGAGGAGCCGCTCAACCTCCTGCGGCTCTAAGAAAGTAACTTGAGGCCGTTTAACGTTTGCCAGCTCTATCTTGTCGCTGGCAAGGGCTGGAATATCACGCTTGGCTAGGTATTTAAGGAAGCTCCTTAGTGCGATCAAGTGGTAGTTCTGAGTAGTCTTACTGATAGGCTCGCCATTTTGATCTGTCAGCCTGTTGAGCCATACCCGCCACTTGCGAACCACATCAGCATCAAGCTTCTTAATGTTGATGTCGCCCGCAAACTCAACCAGGCGCATAAGGTAGCGATCGTAATTTGCAATCGTCTTCTGCGAGCGATTCTGCTCAATCTCGAGGTATTCGAGGAAGTCGGTGATTAGATCGCTGATATTCATACTGTAATCATATCAAATGAGCGGTAACAGATTGCTCTTATGCTAGAATTTACACATGATCAAAACGCTTGTGATTGTTGGGTCAATACTAATTTCCGCTATGCCATGGATGAGTGGAGGGCGAGACCACATTTGGATACTTGTATCGGCATTTTCGCTTCTTGTCGGCTCGTATTTGATACTGGCTCGTCCAGGTCGCAAAACTGTAACTACAAAAGCGCTGGTTGTCTCGCTGGTTGCCTGGATAGGTTGGGCCTTGATTTCTCTGATATGGACGGTCAACCAGTACCAGACTTGGCTTTGGATTCTTCTCGCATTGATGACCGTGACAGTTGGTTTACTTACTGCCAACCTCAATAAAAAAGAGAAGGGGATGCTTTTAACAGGGTACCTGTGGCTGGCCTCAATTACTGGGGCAATCGGAATCTTTATCTTCTTAACGGGTGAGTATAGTCGTTTAACAAGTACATTCTATTGGGCGAATCCGGCAGCTACGTTTTTGATACCTGCAATCTTGATAGGTACTGCGCGGTGGTTGAAGGATAAGCGCCCGGCTGACCTAATTATTACAGGAGTAACTTTAACCTCCTTCTGGTTGACAGACTCCAGAGGGGGAATGTTGGTCCTCTTAGTTGTGTTTGCTGCCTTACTATTGACTGTACCTAATGTACGCAAATATTGGCTGCGGTTAATACTATTTGTACTCACGACGTATGTGGTAGCTTTTGGCTTTGTGCAGCTGAAAAACAATTTTGTTCAAACCGGTGCTCTTGGGCCAGGGTCACGTTTTAGCGAGGCTGCTCAAGGGGAGTCCCAAAGTGGCAAGGACCGACTCAATTATATCGAGAGCTCGTTTGCAATTTGGTGGGATAATCCTGTATCTGGAACAGGTGCAGGCACCTTTAGCACTGTTCATCCTCAGTATCAAAAGAGCGTGGTTAGCGCCTCAAGCGATCCACACAACTTTTACGTTCAGACTTTGGCAGAGCAGGGGATTATAGGGGCAATCGCACTTTCGTGGGTGATATTCCTGGTATTACTTGGAATTGCTAGGGGGTACGCTCGAGACAAGCACGTTGGGATTGTTGCAATTTCGGTGGTCGCTATCCTAATAAACCTCGGAATTGATATCGGAGGTCGCTACCCAGCAGTTCTGGCATTGCTGGCAATTCTAATCGGGCTAAGCTACGAGCCTTGGTCAAGGCGACCCATCAAACAGAAAGATAATATCTTGCCCGGCATAATGTTGGCTGGTTTGCTGGTTATCTCGATTGCAAACTACCAAAGCAGCATGTGGCGAGAGCGCGGGAAGGTTTATGACGATAACAGGGAGCTTGATCGCGCCGCGCAGAGCTATCAAAAGGCATCTTTAATCTTTATCTCGGATCCAGATAGTCTTAACTCCGAGGGCATTGATTATTTTGCTCAAGCGACGGTTGAATCTAGTTCGCGTAAAGAAAAGCTGGCGATGGCACGCGAAAAGGCGAATCAGGCAATTGAACCTGATCCTCAAGACAGCCAGCACTATTTCCTGCTGGGACGAGTAGAGTATCTAGATAAGAATTATGCAGCTGCCCTTGCGGCATACAACAAAGCCATCGAGCTGGACGGTTACAACCACGCTGAGTACTATCAGGATTTGGCCTCACTGCTTATCACGATGGAGAAGCGTGCTGATGCGCAAGCCGTAGTTGATAAAGCCATCTCTCAATACACAGATGACGTAATAAAGAACCGGAATGCCGACCAGAGCATTAAGCCTGCTATGTCTCAAATATTGGTATTTAAGGCAGCCGAGCAAAACCTTCAGGGAGATAAAGAGGCAGCCAAGCAGACTCTCGACAAAGCTCTTAAATTAAATCCATTTAATATCAACGCACTTAAGCTTCGAAGTCGTTTATAATAGTTCTTATGGATGTATTACAAGCATTTATTTTAGGTGTGGTTCAGGGTTTAACAGAATTTATTCCTGTATCTAGTTCTGGCCACTTGATAGTCGTAGGGCAGGCACTCAACTTTCAACACAGTAGCCTTGGCTTTGACACAGCACTCGATATTGGAACGTTGGCGGCTCTTTTTATCTTCTTCCGTAAAGACATAAAAGATCTAATGATTGGCTTGGTTAAAAAGACCGAACATAGCAAGCTATCTTGGCTAATGGCCCTAGCAACTATCCCTGCAGTTATAGCGGGAGTTTTGATCCAAGATTTAGCTGAGACTACATTTAGATCGACTCAGCTAGTTGCATTCAACCTAATCTGGGTTGCGTTTGTGATGCTTGCGGCTGATCACCTGGCACGCCGCAGTCTTGATCTAAAGGATCTTGGTGTTGGTCGGGCGCTTTCAATAGGTTTTGCGCAGTGTTTGGCGCTGATCCCTGGGGTATCTAGGTCTGGTATTACCATCAGTGCGGGTTTACTAACCGGTCTGAAGGGAGAGGCAGCCACCAGATTCTCTTTCTTGCTGTCCGGTCCAATTATTCTAGGTGCGACACTTAAGGTGATGATCGAGCCTTCCAACTTCAAGCTACTTACCGCTGAGCCGTCACTATACATAGCTGGTATTTTAGGGGCGTTCATTGCGGGCATTTTTGCGATTAGATTTATGATTAGGTACCTTGCCAACCATGGCCTCAAAATATTCGCATATTACAGAATTATCGTTGGACTCATAATCATTATCTTCAATATTAAGTAGCCAACGTTTGATCTTGTTGATATCCTGGTTGGTATCGTATGAAATACAAAATCTCGACATTAGATAATAATTTGAAGGTCGTTACGGCCGAAATGCCAGAAGCATACAGCGCGACCGTTTGTGTAGCTGTTGGAGTAGGGAGCCGATTCGAAAGCCTCAAAGAGAACAACGGAGTTTCGCATTTTGTTGAGCACCTTCTTTTTAAGGGGACCAAAAAGCGCCCGACCACACGCAAGATAACAGAAAAGATTGATGCGGTTGGTGGTAAGACAAATGCATACACCAATAACGAGATGACCAACTATTACGTCCGTATGCCATATCAACACGTTAGTTTAGGTATGGATATTCTATCTGATATGGTTCAAAATCCACTTTTTGATCCCGATGAAATCGATAAAGAACGAAATGTTGTACTGGAAGAGATGAATGTTTATCAAGACGACCCTTCAAGTCACGTGCACACATTAACGCCAGGTTTATTGTGGCCTGATCATCCCATATCTTTTGAGGTTCTTGGAACCGAGGATGTTATACGCCATATTACTCCTCAGAATATCCGAAAGTTCCATTCGACCTACTATCAGCCCGGGAACATGGTTCTGTCTTGTTCCGGCCGAGTAAAACACGAGGAGGTTGTAAAGCTAGCTGAGAAGTATTTTGGAAACTTGAATGACTTAGCGTTCGAGCGACCTCAAAAAGTCGGGAAAAAACTTTCAGAAAGGGTTGTTAAAGAGCTCGAGAAGGACACCGCTCAGACACATATGGTTATTGCTTCAAGAGGGTACTCGTTCACCAGTAAAAACTCTGCCGCCGCAAAAGTATTAGCAACAATTCTAGGTGGTGGGCTTAGTTCTAGGCTATTCGAAACAGTACGGGAGCAAAAAGGCTTGGCGTATACGGTTTGGGCTCATGCCGATAACTTTACCGATACGGGTGAGTTTGAAATTTACGCAGGTGCTAATACTAGCAAGGCGCCAGAAGCCATTGAGGCTATAATTGAAGAGCTCGTTAAGATTTCTAAAGATAAGGTTGGAGAAGCCGAACTAAATAAGGCCAAGCAACAATTGAGCGGTTCATTACAGATGGCAATGGAGAATAATCTTGTTGCAGCCGATCGAGGCGCAACTCAATTACTGCTCACTGGTAAGATTAAAAGTGTTGAGGCAACTATCGCCGAAATCGAAAAAGTTACTCCTGAAAAGCTTCAAGAAGTGGCTCAGGAAATACTGGCCTTGGATCGACTTAGACTCGGCATTATTTCGCCGGATACCCAACCGGCAGCCACAAGATTTGTTCAACTAACATCAAAGTAGAAGGAGACATTATGGAACGAACACTTATCATATTCAAACCTGACGCAGTTCAACGCGGATTGGTTGGTGAAATTTTAACTCGCTTCGAGAAGGTTGGACTCAAAATTGTTGGTATGAAGATGCTCCAGCCAGATGTAGATCATTATCATCATCACTACGAAACGATCGGCAAGATGATCTCCAGAAGGGGAGAGGATACCTTTAAAATCACTTTGGACATGATGCAGAGTGGACCTGTCATTGCGGCAGTTCTTGAGGGAGTCGAATCAGTCAGTCTGGTACGCAAAATGGTTGGTGGTACCGAACCAAAGAGTGCGCACCCAGGTACAATTCGCGGCGACTACTCGCACATGAGCTACACACATGGGGATGCAGAGAAGGTAGGGATCCCAAATCTTATTCACGCTTCTGGGGACCCAGAAGAAGCCGAGCACGAAATCGGCCACTGGTTTAGTGATGCAGAACTTTACGACTACGAAGCGGCTCACGAGAAATTTACTCAAACAACCAAAAAGCATAAAAAATAAAATAATTCCTGGCGCCCCGAGAGAGATTCGAACTCCCGACGCCCTCCTTAGGACGGAGGCGCTCTATCCACTGAGCTATCGGGGCAACGGTCAGATTATATCAGATTAGA
>CAYRGI010000013.1:11288-15088 GCA_964423965.1 uncultured Candidatus Saccharimonadales bacterium | reverse complement strand
GTTTCAAATAGGGAGAAGTTCGCAAAAGCCGCCAAAGAAAAGTCAAAGTCAACGCCTCCGCCTGCAGTAAGAGAGCCTGTTAGCTCAAACGAAGATGGAGTTATCATCACCCTCAGCAAAATGTCGACGACAGAGGTCCTAGCGGAAATAAAATCCGTTCTAACGAGTTCCCCGGGGAAGACGTCAGTATATCTAGTTATGCCTGGCAATCCTCCGAAAAAAATTAAGCTCCCTCATTCGGTTGAGATTAACGAGGAGCTGGTGGGTAAATTAAGGGTGGCTGTTAAAGACGGTAATGTTAAGCTCTCTCGCTGACTCTTGATCTGATCTCCAGATTATGCTAAATTAGCTGAGTTATGCATCCGGCAATAATTAATTTAGACCAGCAGAATAAGAAGCCCGCAGTTGCCAAGGTTCAAACCGGCGACACTGTTCGTGTTCACCAGTTTATCCGCGAAGGCAACAAGCAACGAATTCAGGTTTTTGAGGGCGTTGTTATCCGCACCGACAGAATGGGCTCGAGTACGGCTTCAATTACTGTTCGTAGGATTGCTAGTGGCATCGGCGTAGAAAAGAGCTTTTTACTGCATTCGCCAAACGTTGATAAGGTTGAAGTAATGCGCCGAGGCAAAGTTCGTCGTAAATTTATTAGCTTTCTTCGCGAAAGACGTGGCAAGTCAGCTCGATTAAAAGAAGTTGCGATTGATCGAAATGAGGTCAATGTAGCCCCCGTTAAGGCAGAAGAAATCAGCGACCCTATTGCTGATGCAGAGGTAACCGAGATTGATGTCGATCAGTCTCAGGATGAATTAAACCAGGCAGAAGTCTCCACCGAAGAAGTCGCAAAAGAAGAGAACAAAGAAGCAGCCGCAGATGACGCCAAGAATGATGCAGATGCATCAGATTCCGGAGATGAAGCAGTTATGCCGGCAGAGGAAGCTGAGGCTGGAGTAGATAAGGCACAGCCCAAGGGTTAAGAAATAAGTAGACCCAATCAAGCCGCCGAGAGGCGGTTTTTTGATGGGAAGGTATACTGTTTATATGAAGGTTGCGGACAAAGTTTTTGTTGCCGATGGGATGATTCTAGGCATAGATGAGGTGGGCAGAGGTCCAGCTGCCGGACCTGTAACGGTGGGTGCGGTGATTCTCCCGGATGGTTGTGTGATCAAGGGCCTCAATGATTCAAAGTTGCTGAGTCAGAAAGAAAGGCTCGAGCTTGAATGCGAGATCAAGTTAAAGGCATTAGCCGTAGCTGTAGGATGGGCAAGCTCTATTTACATTGACGAGCATGGCCTGACGAAGGCGCTTGGATATGCGGCTCATCAAGCAATTGAAGCAATAAATAGCAATTACGATCTTATATTAATTGACGGGAATCATAATTATTTAACATCCCTGGTACATACTGAGCCTATGGTGAAGGCCGATCAATCAGTAGCTTGCGTTGCTGCGGCGTCAATTGTTGCCAAGGTGGCAAGAGACCGCTTCATGGAACTGCATGATAATCGTTACCCTCAATATGGCTTTGCGTCACATAAGGGGTACCTGACAAGGAGTCATATTTCGGCAATCAGACGGCACGGATTGAGCCCGATCCATCGCAAACGATGGAGCATAAATGTCACGCAAGGTTACCACATTTGAACTCGGGCGAGAGGCAGAATGCCAAGCCGCCAAATGGCTAGAGGCGAGCGGTTTCGAGATTGTTGATCAAAATTGGAGGACTCGATTTCATGAGATCGACATTGTTGCGAGATATTGTGGGGTTCTGCATTTTGTTGAGGTGAAATACCGTCGAAGCAGAAATTTTGGTTCGCCGTCGGAATTTGTAAATTTCGAAAAACAGAAAAGGATTCGGGCAGCGGCATTTGCTTACCTAAGCGAAAAGATGTTGCGTCACAAGGGAATGCAGATTGACGTTATTGCAATTTATGGCTTGCATAAGCCTTTTAAGATTGAATACATCCCAAATATTTCGATGGCCTGATGTATAATTACGTTCATGACCAACTTCAAAAGCGCCCCAACAGAATGGAACTTGTCCTACCTGCTGAAAAGTGATGATGATCCAAATATTGAGAAATACCGAAAAGAATTAACTAAGAAAACAGATGAGTTTGTGGCAAATTGGAGCCAGAATCAAGAATATCTTAAAGATCCCGAACAGTTAAAAATCGCCCTTGATGAGTTCTGTGCCCTATCATCAATGCATCAAAATGGTGCGGAAGCATTCTATTTTGGCCTCCGCGCGACTTTAGATTCTATGGATACCGGTATTAGGGCAAAAGAGAATAAAAGCGAAGAGTTTTCGAAGCAAATAACAAACAAGGTAGTTTTCTTCACATTGAGTCTGTCCAGGATAGAAGAAAATAATCAGAAACTAATGTTAAATAGCCCCTTACTAAAGGATTACAGACATTTCCTTGAGATAAAATTCCTTGAGGCGAAACATAGACTGAATGTGAGCGAGGAACAGATCTTAATACTTAAATCTGGGCCAGCTTATGAGAAGTGGATACAACTTGTCGAGAACTCACTAAGCAAAGAAGAAGCCAGGGTCTTGAAGGAAGACGGTAAGACCGAAGTCGCCACATTAGAAGAAATGCAAACCCTCACAGCTAGCCCTAAGAAAGAGGTCAGGGCAAGTGCTGCAAGGGCTCTTTCCGATGTATTCGAGAAAAAATCCGATATGGCGGAAGCAGAGATCAATGCTATTCTCGAGAATAAGAGAGTCGACGACGAGCTTAGAAATTTTGACACCCCTGAGCAATCAAGATTGATGTCAGACGATATTGACTCGGAAGTAGTCGACGCCATGATTGAAGCTGTAAAGAGTAATTATGATCTGTCGATAAGGTTCATGGACTTCAAGGCTAAGCTCTTAAAACAGGATAAATTTGAGTACTATGAGCGGGGCCTTGGATACGGGGATGTTCAAAAAGAGTATAACTATGGGGATTCGCTTGAACTTGTCGATTCTGTTCTAAGCGGGTTAGATCCGGAATTCTCAAAAATATTGAGAGAACTCTCGGACAAAGGGTTAATTGATGTTTACCCAAAAAAGGGCAAGCGAGGCGGCGCTTTTTGCGCAGGCTTCACGAAGTCGCTACCTACTTACGTGATGCTGAATCATACGAACAAGCTAAGGGATGTTACGACGATCGCCCACGAAATAGGCCATGCTATAAACAATGAACTTATGAGGAAAGAGCGGAATGAGCTCAATTTTGCTACCCCTCTTTCAACTGCTGAGGTTGCCAGTACTTTTATGGAAGATTTCGTTTTTGATAGGTTGCTTGAGGATGCTTCAGAAGAAGAAGAGTTAGTGCTGCGCGTAGGTCAACTTCAGGACCAGATTGCAACAATCTTTAGGCAGGTTGCTGCCTATCGATTTGAGCAGGAGCTTCATTCTGAATTCCGGAAAACCGGCTATGTCGATAAGGATAAAATAAACGAGTTGTTCTGCAAACACATGAAGGAATACTTGGGCGATCATGCAGATGGGGCAGAAAACTGGTGGGTATATTGGCCGCATATTCGCCGGTTCTTTTACGTCTACTCTTACGCGAGTGGATTATTGATATCTAAAGCCCTTCAGTCTAAGGTGAAGCAGGACAAAACATTTATTATTCACGTAAAAGAGTTTTTGTCAGCTGGAACATCAAAATCCCCTAAAGATATATTTCTTCAGTTAGGTGTAGACATTAGTGATAGTAATTTCTGGAAAGAAGGAATTAGTGAAATAAAGACGCAAATTGATCAAACAGAGCAGCTGGCCAAAAAACTAGGCAAAATATAAG